>JANOYE010000094.1:0-4381 GCA_031428695.1 Rhodoferax sp.
GTTGTTGTTCGTCTCCACAACGGTGACCGACCTGAAGCTGGGCCTGGAGAAAATGAACGAGTTCAAACTCGGCAAAGGTGCGATTCCCGTCATCGCCAACGGGGCCCACATGGGCGCGCCCGAGGTGTTGAAAAACGTGCCTCCAGAGTTGCTCGAAGGCGTGATTTTCATCGTCGCCAATTGGAACCTCAAAGGGCATGAAGCTGTCAATGAGTCGTTCAAGAAACGCACCAACGAACCTTGGATCACGCAAGACGCCATCACCGCTTATGGCGACATGTGGATCTTGAAAGAAGCGCTGGAGCGCGCCAAGGTGGCCGACAAAGTCAAAGTCGCAGAAGAGATGCGCAAGATGGATCTCAAAGATGGCCCGGCTGGCTTGGCCTTCCCCGGCGGCGTGAAGTTTGACGAAAAAGGCCGTCGCATGAACGCGCCCTTGGTCATGGTGCAGTGGCAAAAAGGCGTGCCGGTGGCCATTGCCCCAGCCGACCGCGCTTTGGGTAAAGTGATTTGGCCCAAACCTTGAGGCTTGTGGAACCGGCGACTCAGGCCCGCACGTGAGCGGTCGAATCGGCTTCATCGGTGTGGGTGCCATGGGCGCGCCCATCGCCGAGCGTTTGATCGACGCAGGCCACTCAGTGGCCGTGTTCGATGTGTCGGCGGCGGCGATGCAGCCTTTGGTGGCGCGCGGTGCGATTGCGGCAACGTCGCCGCGTGACGCTGCCAGCGGCGCGCACACCGTCTTTGCCTGCCTGCCCTCGCCTGAAGTGAGCCGTGAAGTGGCTCTGGGCGAATCGGGCATGGGTGGCGCGCCTGGGCTCAAGGTCTACATCGAAACCTCCACCATCGGCACGGCAGCCATCAAGGCGATTGCAGCCGGTTTGGGCGCGCGAGGCATCCAAGTGCTTGACGCGCCGGTGAGCGGCGGCCCGCGCGGGGCGCGTGCTGGCACGTTGGCCACGATGGTGGCCGGTGACCGCGCCACTTTTGACAGCTGCCTCGGGTTGTTTGAAACCATCGCCAAAAAAGTGTTTTACGTCGGCGCCGCGCCCGGCTTGGCGCAAATGACCAAACTCGCCAACAACATGATTTCTGCCGCTGGCATGGCGGCTGCGTCTGAGGCGGTGGTGCTGGCCGTTAAAGCCGGTGTGGACGCCCGCACCTTGATTGACGCGATCAATGCCAGCACGGGCCGCAACACGGCCACGTCTGACAAGTTTCCGCAGTCGGTGTTGACACGCAGTTTTGATTACGGCGGCAAGTTTTCCACCATGTACAAAGATGTGCGCCTGTGCCTGGACGAAGCGCGCGCGCTGGACGTCCCGATGTGGGTCGGCTCCAGCGTCGTGCAGTTGTGGTTTCAGGGCATGCTCGAAGGCCGTGGCGACGATGACTACACGACGATCACTCGCATGATTGAAGAATGGACCGGCACCGTCGTTGATGGGCGGGACACGTTGCCCGGCAAATCGAATGAGCCAAGCTGAAACGCTCACCCCAAAACAGATGACCCAAATCCACGCAATTCGCATTCACCAGCACGGCGGGCCTGAACAACTGCTGTATGAAACCGTGGAAGTGGGGCGGCCTGGCCCTGGCGAGGCGCGGGTGCGCCACACCGCCATTGGCGTTAACTTCACCGACATTCACCATCGCACCGGGCGTTACCCAGTGCCCCAGTTGCCGCATGTGTTGGGCATGGAGGCAGCCGGCGTAATCGAAGAACTTGGTTCGGGCACCGACGCCGGCCTTGCAGTGGGTGACCGCGTGGCCTATTCGGCCGACAAGCCCCGCAGTTATGCGCAGGCCACCGTCATGCCGACGGGCAGGTTGGTCAAGCTGCCCGACTTCATCTCCGACGAAACCGGTGCCGCCTTGATTCTCAAGGGCCTCACCGCGCAGTACCTTATTCGCAGCTCATTCGAAGTGTGCGCAGGCCAGACGATTTTGATTCACGCCGTTGCAGGTGGCGTAGGCTTGATCATGTGCCAGTGGGCCAAGTCGCGAGGCGCACGGGTGATCGGCACCGTCAGCAGCGACGAAAAAGCCGCGTTGGCGCGGCAACATGGTTGCGAGCACACCATCGTTTCCACGCGGGAAGATGTCGTCGCCCGTGTGCGCGAGATCACCGGCGGAGCGATGCTCCCGGTGGTTTACGACGGGGTGGGCGCGGCCACCTTTGAGAGTTCGCTGCAATGTCTGCAAAGGCGCGGCCTGGTGGTGTCTTACGGCAGCGCGTCAGGCGTGGTGCCGCCTCTGGATTTGTTCCGTTTGAACCGCATGGGTTCGCTGTACGTCACCAGCGCGGGCCTGGCCGACTACACCAGCAGCCGCGCCGAATTGCTCGAACGCACGCAAGATTTGTTCAACGTGGTGGCCAGCGGCGCCGTGCGCATTGAAATCAAGCAGCGGTATCCGCTGGCCGAAGCGGCGCGCGCGCACAGAGACCTCGAAGCCCGTAAAACCTCGGGCAGCTCCATCCTGATTCCCTAATCCCGCTGCCGCTACAGGCTGATTGCGCCGCCATGATCCTGAACCACACCCTCGAAGGCAGCGGCCCGCCCGTCTTGCTGCTGCACCCGGTTGGCTTGAACCTCGCTTTTCTAGCGCCGCTGGCCGAAACATTGCGAAAGCGTTACTGCGTCATGCGCATGGATTTGCGCGGGCATGGCCGTTCGACGCTGACGGCACCCGATGGACGCCCTGCGGAGGGCTTAGGCGATTTCGCCGATGATGTTCACGACACCTTGGTGCAAACCGCCTTTGCGCCCTGCGCGGTGGTCGGGTTCTCATTTGGCGGCATGGTGGCGCAAACACTCGCCTTGCGCCATCCGGCAGATGTGTCGGCGCTCGTGCCGTGCGCCTGCCCCTGCACGCTGACCACGGAACTGCGGGCCATTTCGGCGGCGCGCGGAACCGACGCCCTGGCTGGTGGCATGCAAGCCGTTCTAGAGAAAACACTGGAGCGCTGGTTCACACCCGCGTTTCGCCGGGCAGGCGGCGATGTTGCGACCCGCGCGCATCTTCTGGCCTTGCCACCCGAAGGTTGGGCGCAGGGCTGGCAGGCCATTGCCAACATTGACACCCTGCCCCGCCTGCCCGAGATTCGTGTGCCCACGTTGTGCCTCGCCGGTGAAGTGGACGCATCCTCCCCGCCCCCCGCCATGGCCTTGATAGCCGCAGCGATTCCCGGTGCCACGATGAAGGTGCTCAGCGGCGCGCCGCACATGTTGTTCATGGAGCAGCCTGAGGCTGTGGCAGCGGAAGTGCTGGCATTTCTCGGCAGCCTGCCAGCATCGCCGCAGGCCTGGGCCTGATGGGATTGGCAGGCCGAAGCTTGCCGATCAACTCCCCCGCAAATTGCGCTGGTACAGCGCCAAAAGACGCTCCCAATGCCGCTCGGCGGCAGGTTTGTCAAAACAATGGCGCAGCGGAAAAGCAAAGCCGTGCTCCACTTTCGGGTAGATTTCCAGTTCGCCCCTGGCACCTGAGTCTTTGAAGAGGCGTTGCAGTTCCTCCACCATCGGCGGCGGCGCAAGCTCATCAATTTCGGCGCAAGCAATGTAAAGCTCGCCTTTGGCTTTGGCCAATGTCAGGTGCGGGCTTTCAACCGCATCGCTCACCAGCCAAGTGCCGTAAAACGAGGCAGCCGCCGCAACGCGGTCAGGGTAACGCGCGGCAGCCGCCAGCGCATACGGGCCGCTCATGCAGTAGCCGTGTACGCCAACCGGCCCGCGCTGCGCCCAGGCTTGCCCGTCGGTGTAGGCCAGCATGGCAGCCACATCGTTCATCACCGGCGGTATGGTCATTTTGGTGCGGATGGCACGCATGCGGCTCCATTCAGCACTGTTTTTATCGAGCACGTCAGGGCCAAAGGGCGCGTGTTTGCCGGCGCGGTAGTAAAGGTTGGGCAACAACACCGCATAACCCGAGGTGGCGAGGCGGCGCGCCATGTCGCGCAACTCGTCGCGGATGCCGGGCGCGTCCATCAAGAAATAAACCACCGGGCCAGGGTCACCCCGTTCGGGGCGACAAATGAAGGTTTCCATTGCGCCATCGGCGGTGGGGATGTCCAGAGTGGTTTCGATCATGGTGGCAAGTCCTTTGCTTTGCTTCTGTTGTAACTGCTGAATTGTCCACCAGGTACGCGTTGGACAGACCCCACGCACCCTGCTCCCGCTGCCGCTGCCGTTTGATTGCGCAATAGGGCAGATGAAACCATCACCCTTTTTGTGAAACTGCTAGTGTAGTGTTTGATTGCTGAAGGAACTTAAATAAATAGACTTACTCCAATGCTCTACTACGGTTTGCATAGGAGCGAGCAAGTGCGAGTTGCCCCGGCGATTGATTTGACGAATGAACAGGAAAGTGAGCTGACCCG
>JANOYE010000095.1:0-16730 GCA_031428695.1 Rhodoferax sp.
GCGCCACATTGACGAGTCGCACGCGCAACTGGTGGAGCGGTTTTCCAAAATCGGCACGATTGACCTGCACATCGACTACCTGCGCCCTGGGCACGGCGACCACTTCCTCTTTCGGGCCGAGGTGTTGCGCCTGGGCTCGCGGGTTGCCACTGCCCGCACCGACTTTCTGGCGGCAGACGGCAAGTTGCTGGCCACCGGAACAACCGCCTATATCGTTTCTTGATCGCTTTTTGGAGCGTTGTGGCCGCCAACACCTTTCCGCCTGGCGTCAAGAAGTAGAGATAGCTACTCACAGGTACTCATTTACACCTAGTAGTACTTAAAGCTGCCGCTGAGGATTTTTCTAACCCCCGCAAGCAGATGCGTTACCAATCGGTACAAAAAATATCTTCCTGGGCTCGAAATAGTCTTGAGGTGTGCTTGCGTCGTGCACAGGCCGCAGATACACTTTTTTTCGGCTCAGGGTTCCCAGATGTCGGTTGAATTCCCTCGACACCCCAGCGCCGAAGTCACGCCAAGCCTGAGCCGGACTCGCACTGCGTGATCGTATCGACGTACTCGAAGTTGCTTCCCGTTACTGTTTTCCTCAAATACTTTTAAAGGAGACTTGCATGTGCTTCAAACGTTCATCTGCCATGTGGTTAGGCCGCATTGTCTTGGCCACGGCCACACTCGCAGTGCCCTTGGCCGTGGTAGCGCACCCGGTATTCGCGCCCTACGACAAAACCGCCTTCGCGCCGATCACACGAAGTGGCGCACTCATCACGCTAGAGCCGATCGCGAAGGGGCTGGTGTCGCCCGTCAAAGGTGTCGCCGCGCCTGGCGAGCCCAACAACCTGTACGTGGTGGACCAACCTGGAAAGATCTGGCGGATCAACATTGGTCCGGGGCAAACCTTGCCGGTCGATGTATCGGAGCCTGCGGGCCAAGTGCCGTTCCTGGACGTGTCGGCGAGTTTGGTGCCGTTAGGTGTTCTGGGACCCAACTCGTACGATGAGCGAGGCCTGCTGGGTTTGGCGTTCCATCCGCGTTACCAGCAAAACGGCTTGTTCTATATTTACATGTCGGTTCCAACGGCTGGCGCGCCGACGCTGCCAAGCACCTTGCCTGCGGGTGTTGCACCGACGCATCAGAACATCATCATGGAGCTGCGCAATCAAGGCGGCTCCATTGGCGGCGCCCGCGTCATCTGGCGCCTGAGCTGGCCGCAGATCAACCATAACGGCGGCGACCTCGCCTTCGGGCCCGACGGCATGCTCTATTTCGGCCTCGGCGACGGTGGCGGTGCAGATGACCGGGATGGCCAACCCTTCATCAATGGCCCCATCCAGGGGCACGGCTTGACCGGCAATGCGCAAAATCTCGGCGTGCCGTTGGGCAAGATGCACCGGATCGACGTCAACACCCGCTCACCCGGCCAGGAGTACGGGATTCCAAGGGACAACCCGTTCGTGGGCAGACCGGGTGCGCTGGGCGAAATTTTCGCTTACGGCCTGCGCAACCCGTACCGCATATCGTTCGATCGCGGCACTGGCCGGCTCTTCACCGGCGACGTCGGACAAAACGACATCGAGGAAGTGGATGTGATCGAGCGCGGCGGCAACTATGGCTGGAACATCAAGGAGGGAACCTTGTACTTCGACCCGCGCGATAACGCCGATGGTGCAGCCCAGCTAACACCGGTGCCGGGCCGCGTCGTCCCACCCGGTTTGATCGACCCCATCGCCCAGTACGACACGCACCAAGAGGGGCATTCGGTCATCGGCGGCTTTGTCTATCGCGGCACGCGAATCCCCGATCTGCGCGGTCACTATGTTTTTGGTGATTATTCGCGCTTGTTCAATCTGCCCAGCGGGCCGCACAATTACGGTCGGCTCTTTCACTTCAACGCCAACAGCAACAGTCGCAATCTTCGTGCCATTCGTGAGTTCTTCATTAGCCCCAGCAATGCGCCGAACATAGCGGTGTTGGGCTTTGGTGAAGACACAAGCGGCGAGGTCTATGTCACAGGCAACATTTCGGGCACGCCGTTCGGAACCCGAGGTGTCGTGCTCAGGTTGGCACCGGTGCCCAGGGGCGATCACCACCACCGCAACCACCAAGATGAAGACTGAGTAAGAAACGAAAAAACCGCCCGAAGGCGGTTTTTTCTTGGGAACCAGTCAACCAGGTGACTTGATGTAATCCGAGATCACCTTCCACTTGCCGTCCTGGATCTGCGACAGGCGAGACAAGTCGTTGCCCAGGCGTTTCTTCTCAGTGAAACTGAAAGGCGGGCTGCCAAACATGTCAGCCGGCGCTGTCATGCTGTCCATTGCTTTGATGAAGCTGTCAGTGGTGAGGCCCTTGCCAGCTTTCTGCGCGCCTTTGGCGAAGGTGTCAATGATGGTGTAACCATAGACCGAGAACACGGTTGGGTCTTCATTGAACTTGGTCTTGTACTTGCTGGCCCAGAACTGGACGTCCTTCGAGGCGTCGTCCAGGTACGGGTGTTGCGAGGTCATCGTCGCGTACAAACCATTCATGGCAGGGCCGCCGAGTTTGTGGATCAGGTCGGTGTAGGCGGCGCTGCTGCCGAAGAAGGTCGGGTTGTAGCCGAGCTTACGGGCGGTGCCGATGGTGCCAATGGTCTCGCGGATGATCGTGCCCATCACAACGAGGTCGCAACCGGAGGACTGCAACTTGGCCACCTGCGAGGAGAAATCGGTCGCGCCGCGTTTGTAAGAGGTTTTCTCCGCCATCTCCATGCCCAGCGTTTTCAAACCGGCGTCGGCGCCGCGCTGCACTTCCAGGCCGAAGTCGTCGTCTTGATAAATCGAGCAGACTTTCTTGGCGTTTTTCTCTTTCACCATCTTCGGCAAAGCCAGGCGCATCTGGTCAAAGTAGGTGGCGGCGAAGGAGTATTTGAGTTTGTGCAGCGGCTCGTACATCTCGCGCGCCGCCGTGATCGGCAGGAAGTTGATGACGTTTTTCTCGAACTGCACCGGCATCGCCGCCATGTTCTGTGCCGTGCCAATGTGGCCGGCCATCAAGAAGATTTTGTCCTGGTTCACCAGCTTTTGCGCGGCCAAAACGGCTTTTTTCGGGTCATACGCTGCGTCTTCGACGATCAACTTGATCTTGCGGCCATGAATACCACCTTGCTCGTTGATTTCGTCCACCGCCAGCATCATGCCCAGACGCGACTGTTTGCCGAAACCGGCAATCGGGCCCGAGAGGTCTTGGATCGAGCCCAAGGTGATTTCAGTGGCGCTGACACCCTGTGGAGGCGCCGCCTTTTGCGCCAACGCCAGCGGGGCGGCTAGGCCCAGTGTGAGGGCCGCCACGGCGGTGATCGGGAAGTTGAGTTTCATGATGGATCTCCTTAAGTGAAACTATTGCGGGTAAAAAAAGCGTTACGGCTGTAAAACGAAGCTAAACGGGCGCGGGATGTCAGGGTTTTGCATAATCCGACACGACCTTCCAGCGGCCGTCCTGGATTTGCGAGATGCGGGAGGCCGTGGTGCCGATCCGTTTGGTCGCGGTGAAGGCGATTTCGGGCGCGCCAAAAACGTCTGGCGCGAACTTCATGCTGTCCAGGGTTTTGATCAAACTGTCGGTGGTCAGGTTCGGCCCCGTTTTTTGGGCGGCTTGCACCAGCATGTCGATGATCTGGTAGCCATACACAGACAAGGTGCCTGGGTCTTCGTTGAATTTGGTTTTGTATTTGTTGGCCCAAAAGCGGATGGGCTGCGACGTTTCATCCAAGTAGGGGTGCTGCACCGTCATGGTGGAGTAAAGGCCGTCCATGGCCTTGCCGCCGAGTTTGTGGATGAGCTCGGTGTAAGCGGTGTTGACGGAAAAGAAGGTCGGGTTGAAGCCGGTCTTGCGTGACTCGCCAATGGCGCCGATGGTTTCCCGCACGATGGTGGCCAGCAGCACCAGGTCGCAATTCGAGGCTTTCATTTTGGCGACCTGGCTGGAAAAGTCAGTCGCGCCGCGCTTGTATGAGGTTTTTTCGACCAACTCCATATTGATGTCTTTGAGCGCGGCTTCAGCGCCGCGCAGGACTTCCAGCCCAAACTCGTCGTCTTGGTACAAGGTGCAGACGCGTTTGGCGTTCTTGTCTTTGACCATTTTGGGCAGGCCCGAGCGCACCTGGTCGGTGTAGGTGACGGCGAACGAGTACTTGAGCCGGTGCAGCGGCTCGAACATGGTGGTTGAAGGGGCAATCGGCAGGAAATTGATGACGTTCTTCTCGAACTGCACCGGCATCGCGGCGTTGTTGTGGGCCGTTCCCACATGCCCGGCCATGACGAAAATTTTGTCCTGGCTGACGAGTTTCTGCGCCGCCAGCACCGCGCGTTTGGGGTCATAAGCCGAGTCTTCCACGACCAGGCGCAATTTGCGCCCGTGTATGCCACCTTGCTCGTTGACCTCATCCACCCGCAGCTGCATGCCGGCACGCGCCTGTTTGCCAAACGCGGCGATGGGGCCGGACAAATCTTGGATTGATCCAACCACAATCTCGGTTTTTGTAACTCCTTGTTGTGCTACTGAAAATGTAGCAAATAGTGAAATAACTACGAGACTTAGAGCACTTTTAAACATGGAAATCTCCTTCATGGTTGTCAGCGGTACATGGCGTCAATTTGCGGTGAATACTTCTTCTCGACCAACTTGCGTTTGAGCTTCATGGTGGGCGTGAGTTCCTCGTCTTCGGCGCTGAGTTGGGTTTCAAGCAGGTAGAACTTCTTGATCTGCTCGACGCGGGCGAACTTTTTGTTGACACGGTCCAAATCGGCCTGGATCAGGTCTTGCACCTCGCGTGAACGCGTCAAACTCTCGTAGTTGGAGAAGGGCACGTCGTTGTCTTGCGCGAACTTCTCCACGTTCTCTTGGTCGATCATGACGATGACGGTCAGGTAAGCCCGTTTGTCGCCGATCACCACGGCATCCGTAATGTAGGGCGAGAATTTAAGCTCGTTTTCCAGCTCGCTGGGTGTGATGTTTTTGCCGCCCGCCGTGATGATGATGTCTTTCATCCGGTCGGTGATCTTGAAGAAGCCATCGGCGTCCACGCTGCCGACATCACCCGTGTGCAGCCAGCCATCTTTGTCGATGGTCTCGGCGGTTTTCTCCGGCTGGTTCAGGTAACCCATGAACACGCTCTTGCCGCGAATTAACAACTCGCCGGTGACCTCGTCCACTTTCACCTCGGTCTTGGGGGAAGCTGGGCCGATGGTGCCGGGTTTCATGTGATCAACCCGGGTGAATGTGCCCAGGCCACCTGATTCGGTTTGCCCCCAGCCTTCGAGCATCGGCACGCCCAGCGCCAAGTACCAGCGGATCAGCTCATGCGAAATCGGTGCCGCGCCCGAGAGCAGGGCGCGCGCACGGTGGATGCCAATGGTCTTGCGCACATTGTTCAGGCTGAGCCATTGCGCCAAGGTGAATTTGAATTTGAGGAAACCGTCGATGGGTTGCCGTGCCAGGGTTTTGTCGGCCACTTGCACGCCCACGCCAATAGACCACGCGTAGGCCGCTTGCTGCAGCGTTGAGGCTTCTTTGATGCCGATCACCACGCCGGAGTAAAACTTCTCCCACACGCGCGGCACAGCAAACAAAAAGTGGGGCGCGATCTCGCGCACGTTTTCGGGAATGGTCTCGGGGTTCTCGACAAAATTCAGCAGGCAGCCGGTGTAGACCGAGGTGTATTCGCCAATGATGCGCTCGGCGATATGGCACAAGGGCAGAAAACACATGCGCTCGTCTTCTTCTGTCTGGGGCAGCCCGGCGGCGGCCTGCTGCGCCGCAAACACCAGGCCGCCATGGCTTTGCATAGCGCCTTTGGGTTTGCCGGTGGTGCCTGAGGTGTAGACCAGAATGGCCAAATCTTCAGGTTGGCGCAGCTTGGCGGCTTGGTCGAGCGCGCCGGGGTTCTGGGCGTTGAACTCGCGTCCGAGTTGGCGCAGCGCGTCCAGCGACATCACATCGGGGTCGTCCACCGCATGCAGGCCTTCCATATCCAACACGATCACTTTGCGAAGCTTGGGCAAATTGCTGCGCACCTCCAGCGCTTTGTCGAGTTGTTCGTCGTCTTCCACAAACAAAATGGTGGTGGACGAGTCTTCACACAGGTAGTGCACCTGGCTTGCGGCGTCGGTCGGGTAGATGCCGTTGGTCACGCCGGCTGCGCTCAAAATGGCCAGGTCGCACAAGACCCATTCGACCACCGTGTTGGAGAGGATGGCAGCGCACTCGCCAGGTTTGAGGCCCAGGCTCAAGAGGCCGCCACCAATTTCCCGCACAGCGATGGCGGCCTGGTTCCAGGACCAACTGCGCCAGATGCCCAGTTCCTTTTGGCGCATCCAGATTTTGTCGCCGCGTTTGGCCACCGCGTTCCAGAACATGGCTGGAATGGTGTCGCCAGGAATCAGGATGTCTTCGCTGAAATGCGCTTGTGTAAGCGTCCATAAATTACTCATGTTGCCCCCACGCTCTCGCACTGCGTGTCGTCGCTGCCCCCCGAGGGGGCTAATTTTTGGCTTCGCCGCTCTTCGAGAACTTGGGGCGGCCCGGCGAAAAATTGCATTAACGCGTCTTGAAACATCAGGTTTACCTCCAATTTTTCTTCTTCTTCCAGCGCCGCTCAGCCCGCTGGCCTTCTTCCTTCATGCCGAGGAAGAATTCTTTGATGTCGTCTTTCTCGCGCAGGCGGGCGCAGGTGTCTTCCATCACGATGCGGCCATTCTCCAGCACATAGCCGTAGTCGGCGGCATTCAGCGCCATGTTGGCGTTTTGCTCCACCAGCAAAATCGTGGTGCCGCGTTCGCGGTTGATGCGCACAACGATCTCGAAAATATCCTTGGTCAATTTGGGCGAGAGGCCCAGGCTGGGTTCGTCCAGCAGAATCAGCTCCGGGTTGGCCATCAAGGCGCGGGAGATTGACAACATTTGCTGCTGCCCGCCCGAAAGCAGGCCGGCGTCTTGCGCGGCGCGTTCTTTGAGAATGGGGAAATAGCTGTAGACCAGCTCCATATCGCGAGCAACGTTGTCGCGGTCTTTGCGGGTGTAAGCGCCCATGGCCAGGTTGTCGCGCACACTCAAGAGCGCGAACACTTCGCGCCCTTCAGGGACATGGCTCAAACCGCGCTGGACAATGTAGGCCGGGTCGCGCGCGGTGATGTTTTCACCCTTGAATTCAATCGAACCTTTGCGCGGGTCGATGATGCCGGAGATGGTTTTGAGAATGGTGGTTTTGCCCGCCCCATTGGCGCCCAGCACGGTCGCGATTTCACCCTTGCGCACTTTCAGGCTGACGCCGCGTATGGCTTTGATGGGGCCGTAGGCGCTCTCAACGTTGAGCAGGTTCAAGACCACCGGCTGGCTGGCGAAGTCGGCGCTCATGCTGAATGTGCCCCCACGCTTGCCGCGTTGCGTGCTGCGCTGCCCCCCGAGGGGGCCTTCGCATCTAGGGGCGGCCCGTCGCTGCTCTCCCTACGCAGTGACGAGACATCATCGACAGAGCCCAGATAGGCTTCAATCACGCCCGCGTCGCTTTGCACCTCGCGCGGCGTGCCCATCGCCAGCACTTCGCCCTGGTTCATGGCCAGCACGCGGTCGGAGACTTTGCTGACCAGAGTCATGTCATGCTCGACCATCAGCACCGTGATGCCCAGCACGTTCTTGATGTCAGCGATCCAAAACGCCATGTCTTCGGTTTCTTCGACATTCAAGCCGCTGGAGGGCTCGTCTAGCAGCAGCAACTTGGGCTCGGTGCACAAGGCCCGCGCCAGCTCGACCACCTTGCGCACGCCGTAGGGCAAGCCAGCCACGTACGAGTCGCGGTGGTGTTGCAAGCCGAGGAAGTCAATCACTTCCTCCGCTTTTTTGCGTGTTTTGATTTCAGCTTCGCGCGCCGTGGACGTGAAAAACATGTCTTGCCACAGCCCCGACTTGCGGTGCGTGTGGCGGCCAATCAGCAGGTTATGCAGTACCGAGGCGTTTTCAAACAATTCGATGTTCTGGAAGGTGCGGGCGATGCCCATGGAGGCGATTTTGTGCGGCGACTGGGCGGTGAGGATTTCGCCCTCGTACATGATCTCGCCGGTAGTGGGCGTGTAAATGCGGCTGATCAGGTTGAACACGGTGGTTTTGCCTGCGCCGTTGGGGCCGATCAAAGTGAAGACCTCGCCCTTGCGTACATCAAAACTGACATTGTTGACGGCCAACACGCCACCGAAGCGCACGCTCAGGTTTTTTGCGGAAAGGAGGATTTCGCTCATGGGGCTTCATTCAACGGAGTCGGTCGGACTTCTGGAACGATTTTTGACGTTTGAACATGCCCTTGCGGTAGAACGGGAACAGCTGCAGGTAAGTGCGCACCTTCAACCAGCGCCCATACAAACCCATCGGCTCAAACAAAACGAATGACACCAGCACCACGCCATACACCAAGCCTTGCAAGCCCGGCGCCTGGCCGATGGCGGGCGGCAAGTAGTCTTTCACCAAGGCAATCACTTGCGGCATGGTGATGAGGAAAATGGCGCCGAGAAAAGCGCCATGCACCGAGCCCAACCCGCCAATCACGATCATCAAGAGCAAGTCAATCGACTGCAAAATGTTGAACTGCTCTGGGGATATGAACTGCAGCTTGTGCGCATAAAGGGCGCCCGCCACACCTGCCAGCGCCGCCGAAATGGCGAATGACAGGGTTTTGTAATACGAGAGCTGGATTCCCATGCTTTGCGCCGAGATTTCAGAGTCGCGAATCGCCACAAACGCCCGGCCCGTGGGTGAACGCAGCAAATTCAAAATCGACAGCGTGGCGATCACGGTGATCACCAAGCACAAAAAGTAAAACTCATTGCCGGTCTCGATCTTCCAGCCAAAAACATCCGGCGCCTTGATGTGTTTGCCCGCGTTGCCGCCGGTGACAGATTCCCACCGCGCCAACACTTCTTCCACAATGAAACCAAACGACAAGGTGGCCATGCCCAGATAAATGCCTTTGACGCGAAGCGCCGGCAGCCCCACGATGAAACCCACCGCCGCTGAGAGCGCCGCCGCGCCGAGAAGCGCCACTGGAAACGGCACCCCCGCGTTGGTCAACACCGCCTGGGTGTAGGCGCCCACGCCGAGAAACGCCGCGTGCCCAAGCGAAAACAGGCCGGTGAAACCAGCCAGCAGCATCAGGCCCAAACCGGCGATGGCGTAGATCATCACAAAGGTCATCTGCGCCAGCCAGTACTCAGCCACCACCCAGGGCGCTACCAGCATCGCCAGCATCAACAGGCTGTACCAAAAAATGTGGCCGCCGTGTTTGGCAAGTTTGATGTCTTGCGCGTAGTCGGTTTTGAAGATGAAGCGCATTTAAACTTTTTTACGCAGGTTTTCGCCAAACAAACCGTTGGGTTTGACCATCAGCATGACCAGCACCATGATGTAGGCGGCGGTGTCTTTGAAGCCGTCGGGCAAATAGAAGCCAGAGAGCGACTCAATGATGCCGATGATGAGCCCCCCCACAATCGCGCCGGGCAAACTGCCGAACCCGCCCACCACCGCCGCCGGGAAGGCTTTGAGCCCGATGAACCCCATATTGGCATGCACAAAGGTGATCGGTGCCAGCAGCAGGCCGGCCACAGCTGCCACCGCTGCCGCCAGGCCCCAGGCCAGGCCATTGAGCTTTTTGACCGGAATGCCCATGTAATACGCCGCCAACTGGTTTTGCGACGAGGCTTGCATTGCCACGCCGAGTTTGCTGTATTTGAAGAGGGCGAAGAGCAGGGCGCACAACACGGCGGTGGCGCCAATCACCACCATTTGTTCCACGTTGAGGATCAAACCACCGACTTTCCAGATCTGGTCTTTGTAGGGCACCGGCAGGGTGTGGGTTTCGGTGCCAATGGCGGGAATCATGGTGATCAGGCCGCGCGCCACGTAACCAATGCCGATGGTCAGCATGACAATAGAAAACGCCGGTTGCCCGAGGATGGGCCGGATCACCACCCGCTCCAGCAACACGCCAAAAAGCGCCATGGCGCCGATGGAACTCAGTACCGCCAGCCAAAACGGAAAGCCGATCATCGTCATGCCGGCCAGGCCGCCAAACGCGCCCAGCATCATGAGTTCGCCCTGAGCAAAGGTGACGGTTTCCGTGGCCTTGTAGATCAACACGAAACCCAGGGCGATCAGGCCATAAATGCAGCCTTGCGCAATGCCGCTGATCACCAGCTGTAAAAACTGCACGCTCTCTCCTGCTTTTTTAGATGCCTGTTTATAGCGTGACAAAGCTAAAAATTTGATAGGGTTGTTCCCAGTGCAGGGTCTGAAAAACTTGCTGTTCACCGGGGCGGAGTCATCGGGGTGACAGGCATCGGCAGTGTCCCTACAATCCGGCTTGACACGAACCCAAGGTCGGCTGGCACTGAGGTCTATTCGTTGCCCCCGTTTCCAGGAAACTTGTGAACGCGATAGGCCCTAATCCATTAAAAAACCGTCTGCTTGCGGCGCTGCCAAGCGATACATGGCAGCGTTGGCAACCTTTGCTGGAGTTGGTAGACCTGCCGCTGGGCCATGCCCTGTACGAGCCGGGTGAAGCATTGCTCCATGTGTATTTCCCCACCACCGCCATCGTGTCATTGCTGTACGTGATGGAAAACGGGTCGAGTGCAGAAATTGCCGTAGTGGGCGACGAGGGGGTGGTGGGTATTTCGCTTTTTATGGGGGGTGATTCCACACCCAGCCGGGCCGTGGTGCGAGGCGCCGGCCAATGTTTTCGCTTGCCCGCCGCGTTCATGAAAGACGAGTTCAACCGGGCCGGGCCCGTCATGAACCTGTTGTTGCGTTACACCCAGGCGCTCATCACCCAAATGTCCCAAACCGCGGTTTGCAACCGGCACCACTCACTGGACCGGCAGTTGTGCCGTTGGCTTTTGCTGACATTGGATCGGCTGCACGGCAACGAGCTGATGATGACCCAAGAGCTGATCTCCAGCCTGCTCGGTGTGCGCCGCGAGGGTGTTACCGAGAGCGCGCTCAAGCTGCAAAAGGCTGGCATCATCAAGTATGCGCGCGGCCATATCTCGGTGCTCGACCGTGCCGAGCTGGAGCAACGCACTTGCGAGTGTTATGGCGTGGTCACCAAGGAATATGCCCGCTTGCTACCCGCCACTTGATGCCGTTACTTGACCATAGACCCGATGCCGCGGTAGCCGGTGTAGCGCGATGTGGTGTCAAAAATCGGCTCGCCGCTGACCCTGAAATTTTGTGTGGTGCCATCCGGGTTGACACGGCTGAAGGCAAAATCGACAAATGGCTCGCGCGCGTTGATTTTCTTTTGAAGTTTCTGGCGCTGCGCTTCGTCCCAACCTTGCAGGGCCCGGCCCAGATGGGCGGCCCCTCCTTTCGCATCGCCCAAAAACGACGTCATGCCAAAGCCCATCATCTCCTGCACCGGGCCGGACACGCGGGTTAACTCACCGGTCTCGTTTTGCTCCCAGTACCAGTCTGATGCCAACTCGGTCAGGCGGCGATAACGCTCCTCGCTGTTGGCCAGTTCGGCAGTTCGTTCCACCACTTTTTGTTCGAGCGTCTGGTTGTGCAGCGCCAGCTTCTTGTACAGCAGTCGCACTTCCAGCATATTGTGAATTCGGGTTTTCACCTCAAGAAGGTCAAACGGCTTGCTGATGAAATCTTTGGCACCTGCCTGCAGGGCGCGCTGTTTGAAAGCTGGATTGGCGGTGAGCACAATGACCGGCATGTAGTGGTCAGCGGCATTGGTTTTGAGCGCCTCCATCACCTCAAACCCATCGGTGCCCGGCATGCTCAGGTCCAGCAGAATCAGGTCGTATTGGTTTTTTTCATGCAGGGCACGAACTTCCTCCGGCTGCATGCAGGCCGTGACTTGCGTGTAGCCATTGTCCAGCAGCAGTTGTTCGAACAACTGCACGTTGGACGCCTGATCGTCGACGATCAGAATCCGTGCGGCCAAAATGTCCTTTTTCTCCAGCATGGTGTTGTCTCTCAATTTCTTTCAGTGTCTATTTGCTTGGTCGGGTAGGGGCAGCCGGGCGCCTTCGCCACTGGCTATTTCAATTATTTTCTTCGCAATGTCTTCAGGTGATAACACAAAATCAATGCAGCCACTGTCGATGGCACTTTGCGGCATGTCGGGCTGGATGGCGGTGCTTAATTTTTGCGCGATGGTGACACCGCCCACTTCCTTAATGCCGCAAAGTGCCGCTGCGCCATCGCCGTCATACCCCGAAACAATCACCGCAACCAGTCTGCCATCCCAACAACTGGTCAGGGAGCGCAGGAAAATCGTGATCACGTCTGGCCATCCACGGGGTTTCGACAGCGGTTTGAGGCGGAACTGGCCGCTGAAATCCACATGCAGATCCCGGTTGGCCGGAATGATGAAGACGTGGTTGGGTTCGATTTGCAAGTTGTCCACGATCAACTCAACCGGCATCTTGGTGAACCGCGGCAAAACCTCATGCAGTTGCGTCGGCATGATGGTGATGTGGTTCACGATGACGATGGCCACCCCCATGTCGTTGGGCAAATTCTCAAGCAGCCTGATATAGGCGTCCAGGCCACCGGCGGAGCCGCCCACGCACACAATCGGGAAATTTTTCATGCTGCGGTCCTCACGTTGATGGGTAGTCCAGCCTGCTGAGCCTGCTCTTGCCCGTGTTTCACGGCCCGCTTGAGCGTTTCCGTCAAGGCCTTCATCTGCATCGGTTTGGTCAGGTAGTCGAAGAACCCGCAAGCAAGGCCGTCTTGGACGTCGCGCGCCGTGGCGTTGGCGCTGAGTGCCACGACCGGGATGTGCGCGGTTTGCGGGTCGTGCCGCAAAATTCGCAGGACGTCCATGCCACTCAGGCCCGGCAGCTGGATGTCCATCAGGATCACGTCCGGCAGGGCAGTGCGCGCCATGGCCACGCCGCTCAGACCGTCTTGCGCGACGAGCAGGCGCATGGCGGGCTCGGTGGCGATGATTTCCTCGACCAGCATCACGTTGGCCGGGTGGTCTTCTACATACAACACGGTCTTGCGGGCCGACGCAAAGGTTCCGCTATCGGCATCGGCATCGGCATCGGCATCGGCATCGGCATCGGCATCGGCATCGGATGCAAGTTTTCTGCTTTGGTTCAGGTCGATCCAGAAAATGCTGCCAACCCCCACCGTGCTGGACACCCCAATGGCCCCGCCCATGGATTCGATCAGGTGTTTGGTCATGACCAGGCCAATGCCTGTGCCCGACTCGCCATGGCTTTCCTGCCCCAGGCGGTTGAACGGCTGAAACAGCTGGGCAATCATCTCTGGCGTCAACCCCCAGCCGGTGTCTTCCACACAGATGCGCAGGCGCTGAGGGCTGTCTGCGTTGAAGTTGAGGATGACGCTGCCCCCCGCTCGGTTGTATTTGACGGCGTTGGACAAGAGGTTGATGATGGCCTGCTTGAGCCGAATGCGATCCGCCATCACCACATAGGTATTGGGAGACTTTTCAAAACGGATGTCAATGCCGCGCTGTTGCGCCTGCACTTCAATCATCGCCTCACACTCCGCCAGCACACTGGCCACAGCGACGGCCTCCATCGTCAACGCCACTTTGCCAGACTCGATGACGGCCAGGTCGAGCACCTCATTGATCAGCTCAAGCAAATACCAGCCAGCTTTCTGAATCTGATCCAGCCCGCGCTTCTGTGCGGCATTGGGAGGCGGTGAGGCGGCATCCATCAGCTGGGCAAAACCAAGAATGGCCGTGAGCGGTGTGCGCAATTCGTGGCTCATGTTGGAGAGAAAGGCCGACTTCGCCCGGTTGGCCTTTTCGGCGGCAGCGGTGGCTCGCCGCAACTCTGAGTTTTTCTCCTGCAAGATGTGGTCCATGAACAAACGGTCTGCTTCTGCGCGTTTGATTTCTGTCACATTGTTAAAAACCACCGCGATGCGACGCGCATTTGGCGGCCCTACCCGAAACGCGAAAACGTTGAACCACCGCCCCAATTCCTTTACTTCGACCACAAAACGCACCGATTCACCTGTCAAGGCCACTTTGCCATAGTTGTCAAGCCAGATGCCATCAATGCCTGGAAGCAGTTCAAGCAAGCGCCTTCCTACGACATCGTGCATGCCAGAGTGCGCCTCAAAACTCGGGTTGACCTCCAGGTACCTGAAATCGACAGGCTTGTTATCGCCTTCAAAAAGCACTTCTATGACGCTGTACCCCTCGTCCATCGCGTTGAACAAAGTGCGAAAGCGGTCTTCCGATTCGTAGAGGGATTCTTCTGCCTGTTTGCGCTCCGCAATGTCGTCGATGACGATGCGAAGCCGCAACGCATCACCGGTGTCGGCCTCCAGCGCAGCCGTCACTTGCACCCAGATCGAGTCCCCCAAGGCGGTGACCATCTTCAGATCGCATTGCTTGGGTTGTCCGGTTTCCAGCAACTGCCGGCGCAGCTGGTAATAGTCATCCTGACTGGTTTTGGCGATGAAGCGGCTGATGGGTTTGTTGACCAACTCTGAACGGGGTTGGCCCAGCAGGCTGGAGGCTTTGAGGTTGGCCTGCAAAATCAGCCCGGCCTCACTCACCGCGAAGTAACCGACTGGCGCCAGGTCGTAGAGGTCAAAATAACGGCCGCGCTCGGTATCGAGTTCATGCTGTGAGCGGCGCAACTCCTCGTTTTGCATCTCCAGCTCGATCTGGTACACCCTGAGTTCATGCAAGGTTTTCTGCAGGTCATCCAGCGAGTGCGCAGCGCCCAGATGAGCGGGTTCCTGCGGGTCGTCCTGGGCGATTTGCTCAGCCCGCTGGCGCAAGCCCCTCGGTGATGTGTCAGGCGCCGTCATGGCTTCGGACCAATCGTTCGGTGGTGGCAATGGCATAGGTTCGGCCAAACTCGTTGACCAGTGCGGTGGACGTCAGGGTGACGGCCAGGCGCTTGCCGCTTTGGGTCAGGCGCACCGTCTTGTAGGGCTCCAGGGTGACCGCATCGGCCAGTTGTCGTACCCGCACGATCGATTCTTCCCGCATGTCGGGTGGAATACGCTCGCGCACATTCATCGCCAGGGCCTCGGCCTCGCTCCAGCCATACATGCGCACGGCGCCCGGGTTCCAGGCAATGATGCGACCGTCCAGGTCTTGCACCGTGATGGCGTCGTAGGCATCGCGCACCACCACGGCCAGGCGCAACAGGTTATTGGCCTCGCGCAGCGCTTCACGGGCATGCATCATTTCAGTGACCTCAACAAACGTGATCACTGCGCCTTCAATCACGTTGTCCAGCGTGCGGTAAGGCAGGATGCGAAGGGTGAAAAATTTGCCATCCGCAATTTGCACATCAACCTCTTTGGGAGCCAGTGTTTTCAGCACCCAATGCACGTCGTTGACCAACTCGTCATAACCCACCATGTTGGAAACAATATGCCCGACCGGGCGGCCGACGTCACTCAAAATCAGGTTGATAAGTTGTGTCACCGCTGGCGTGAAACGCAAAATTCGCAATTGGTGGTCGACAAAAATGGTGCCAATGCCGGTGCCCGCCAGCAGGTTGTTCATGTCGTTGTTGACGCGAGACAAATCTACCACTTTGGCCTGCATTTCGGCGTTGACCGTGGCCAACTCTTCGTTGATCGACTGCAACTCTTCCTTCGAGGTCTCCATCTCTTCGTTGGTGGACTGCAACTCTTCGTTGACCGACTGCATTTCTTCATTGGACGACTTCAGCTCTTCGTTGGAAGTTTCAAGCTCCTCGTTGGCTGCTTGCAGGTATTCTTCCTTGGCGCGCAACTGGTCCCTGAGTTCGGCAATTTGCTTGTTGGCGTGCCCATCAGGCTCTGCAACCTGCGCCGCGCCCTCGCTGTGTTTGGGCGTGGTGCCTGGCACCAGCGCAAGGGGCGCAACCAGGGCTTGGACGGCCACAGGCTCAGGCGTTCGGGCTTCTTCGAGCATCACCAGGTACAGGGGTGACTCCAGTGCCGAACTGGTGCTGGTGACCGCCGGGCAGACGCTCAGGTTGACGCGGGTGAAATGCCCATTGGTCTTGACATGAACGCCAGAAGTGCGCACGGAATCCCGCGACAGCGCTGCTTTGTGCAAGGCCAGCGTGAGCTCGCGTTTGAGGCCGTCTCGCGCCATGCGCAAGATGTTGTTGATGCCGGCGTCACCTTGGGCGGGTTCCAGGTAGGCGCCGGTGCGCCCATGCAGGTAAAGGATGTCGCCCTGCCCATTCACGAGGGCACCCACCGGTGCGATTTGCTGCAACAGCGTTTGCTCGGTGAGTTCTCGCAGCGTCGGTTTGCCGGTGGCTGCTGGCTTGCCGCTGGGCGGCCAAGGGATGGTGTTTTTCAGGCTGGGTTTGGTGTTGGCCAAAAACCGGTCCAGGGCGGCCCGTTTGGCACCCTGAAAATCTTCTTTGCGCTGGTACAGCTTGGCCTTGCGGTCTGTTGGCGCAAACAAATTGGCATATTCACCCACGGATTCCGAAGTGCCCAGAAACAACATGCCGCCGGGCACCAGCGCATAGTGAAACAGGGACATCAACTTCATCTGCAACTCGGCGCCCATGTAAATGAGCAAATTGCGGCAGCTGACCAGGTCTACCCTTGAAAATGGCGCGTCCTTGACGACGTTGTGTTCTGAAAAAATCAACATGTCGCGGATGGTTTTGTGCACGCGGTAGTGGCCGCCGTCGGGCTCGGCGATGAAAAACCGTGCCAAGCGCTCGGGCGTGATGTCGCCC
>JANOYE010000096.1:0-2660 GCA_031428695.1 Rhodoferax sp.
GGTTCACCCGAGAAAAGATGCTTTGCCTCAGGCATGGCCTGCGGGTCGTAGGCGGTCACGGTCGCACCAGCGGCGAGCAAGTCTTTGATCACTTCGCGGCTGGTGGCCTCTCGCATGTCATCTGTATTGGCCTTGAATGCCAAACCCCACAACGCGAAATGACGCCCGCTCAAATCAAGTCCAAACCGCGACTTCACTTTGGCGGCCAGAACATGTTTTTGCGCTTCGTTGGCGGACTCTACGGCGGTGAGCACCTGCAGGCGAAGGCCCGCATTGTCGGCGGCAGTCTTGATCAATGCCTTCACGTCCTTTGGAAAACACGAGCCGCCGTACCCTGCGCCAGCGTACAAGAAGTCGTACCCAATACGCGGGTCACTGCCAATGCCTCGGCGGACCTGCTCGATGTCTGCGCCCAATTTTTCGGCCAGGTTCGCCATTTCGTTCATGAAACTGATGCGAGTCGCCAACATGGCGTTGGCCGCGTACTTGGTCAATTCTGCGCTGCGCACGTCCATGACGATCAAGCGGTCGTGATTCCTCTGGAACGGCGCATAGAGACCCCTCATGTAGTGGACTCCTTGCTCGTCCGCACAGCCGACCACGATGCGGTCTGGCCGCATGAAGTCTTCAATAGCCGCGCCCTCCTTCAAAAATTCTGGGTTGGACACGATGCTGAACGGCACTTCCAGCGAACGCTTAGCCAACTCTGAAGCAATCGCGGCTTTCACCACATCGGCCGTGCCGACAGGAACCGTGCTCTTGTCAACAATGACCTTGTAATCATTCATGTGGCGGCCAATGGTACGGGCTGCGGCTTCGACATATTTCATGTCGGCTGAGCCATCTTCACCCGGTGGCGTGCCCACGGCAATGAACTGAATCGTGCCGAAGTGCGTGGCCGCTTGCACGTCAGTGGTGAAATGCAGGCGCCCCGCAGCCACATTGCGCTGCACCATTTCTTTGAGCCCGGGCTCAAAAATCGGAATGCCACCGCCCTGGAGCTGCTTGATTTTCGCCGGGTCAGCGTCTAGGCACATGACGTCGTTGCCAACTTCCGCCAGACATGCGCCGGAAACGAGGCCGACATAACCGGTGCCGATAATTGTGATTTTCATAGTGTCCGAATTTTAGTTTGGCGACGATTTCGGTGAGTCACTGCATTTCTGCTTGGTTATGGCCATGACGCGCCAATCCGCGAAACTCATTCGCCAATGTCGCAACGCGGCTGTCCCACGTGTTTTCTTGCGCATAGGCCATGATCGCCGCTGAGCTCCAAGGCTGCGCCAGGCTTTGCTCAATGGCATTCACCAATGCGCCGTGGTCGTCAAAAGGCACAATTTTTCCCAATTCTGGGCGGCACACCACTTCCCTGTTGCCTCCTACATCGGTCGCAACCACTGGCAGCCCGCAAGCCATGGCCTCCAGCAAGACATTGGCCCACCCCTCATTTCGAGTTGACAAGACAAAAATGTCTGCGGCAGACAGCGGAACACTGAGATTTTCTGGCGCGATTAGGCCCAAAAATTTCACCACGTCTCCCAAGCCGTTGTCAACAACCAATTGCCGCAATTTAGACGTCCAATCGCCTTCGGCACTGGCTCCGCCAATGATCAGATAAACCGTGTCCGGGAATTTCTTCAGAATTTCCGGCAACGCCGCAATCACTCTGTGAAAACCTTTGCGCTCGACCAAACCGCCCACTGTGACAATGACTTTGGCATTTGGCTTGATCCCCAATTTGGCGCGCGCGCCTTGCCGATCGACCGGCGAGAATTTGGAGATGTCAACACCGTTGCCAACGACCTGAATTTTTGAGGGCTCAGCGCCATGGGAAATGGCCGCCTGACGCAAGGAGTCGGATACCGAAAATACCCGACTTGCGCGACTCAAGGCCGCCAGCACGAGTGGCTTTAGTTTTGCGGAAGCCAGATGCCGGGTTTCCGTCCCGCGCAGGGTAATGGTGACAGGCCGCTTCAACCAGCGCCCAAGCCAGGTCGCTGCATACCCATCTGGGTAGGCAAAATGGGCATCAAGGATGTCCAGGCGGCCCTGGCGTTTCAATTTCATCAGCCGAGGCAGGCAACACAGTGCCATCAAGATGCCGTCCAGGGACTTGAATGCGCCTGGGATGGACAGATAACGCGGATGAAATACGTCCACACCCTTTTGAACCTCGTCGCCCGGCGCCTCGGGGCGAAAATCTGGCCGCACCCGCCGAATCAACGATTGAAACGGAAACCACGGCACCGGGGCCACGACAGACATCGGCAATTGTTGTCCGACGCGAAACATCCTTTCGCGAATAAACAGGCCCGACATGGGCTGCAAGCTGTTGGGAAACAAACTGCTGAACACCACGATGCGGGGTGAGGCAACTATCTTTGCCCCGGTCATGTCGCCCTGTCGACCAAGCGTGTGTACACACTTTTGTAGTTGGCAACACTCACCGCCCAGTTTCGCTCTTGCTCCACAAAACGCCTGCCAGCTTGTCGAATCGCGGCCCACGATCCTGTCGCTTGAAGCAGCCCAACGACAGCCCGCGCCAGGGCGGTTGCGTCGCCGGCTTTGAACAACACACCGGTTTCGCCATCTCGAATCAACTCCTTATGGCCTCCCACGTCGGATGCCACCAACAGGCGCCCTTGGGCCATCGCCTCCAG
>JANOYE010000097.1:0-8322 GCA_031428695.1 Rhodoferax sp.
TCGGCCTGCCTGGTGATCGCCGCGCTGTTTTTCGCGCGGGTGTTTTACCGCATGGACCTGATGACGATTGGCGACTTCTACAAGAAGCGCTACGGCAAAGGCGTCGAGGTGTTGACCTCGCTGGCCATCGCCGCCTCGTACCTGGGTTGGACTTCCGCGCAGTTGACAGCGCTTGGCCTGGTCATCCACGTGCTTTCGGGCGGCTTGATTGATTTGAACACCGCCATCATGGCCGGCACTGCCGTGGTGCTGGTCTACACCATCTTCGGCGGCATGTGGTCGGTGGCGTTCACCGATCTCTTCCAGACGGCGGTGATCCTGGTGGGCCTCACCTCGGTGGCCATTCTTGTAGGCGGGCAAGCGGGTGGCCTGGACAAAGTGGTGGCGCAGGCGGCCGCTGAGGGAAAATTCAACTTCTTCCCCGCCAGCAGCGACACCAAAGCCTGGTGGGCCATGGCGGGCGCGTTTTTCACCTTTGCCTTTGGCTCGGTGCCGCAGCAGGACATCTTCCAGCGCATGACCAGCGCGCGCAACGAAGACACCGCCGTGCGCGGCACCATCCTTGGCGCTGTGATCTATTTTGTTTTCGCCTTTGTGCCGATTTTCATTGCTTACGCCGCCATCGTCGCCAACCCTGAAGTAGCCAAATTGTTCGGCGGCGAAGACGCCCGTGAGATCCAGAAAATTTTGCCCGACCTGGTTCTGGGCAAGATGCCGCTATGGGCCCAGGTGATGTTTTTCGGGGCGCTCCTCTCAGCCATTTTGTCGACGGCCAGCGGGGCGTTGCTGGCGCCCACGGCCATCCTCACTGAAAACGTCATTCGCCCGTTCATGCCTCACCTCAGTGACCGCGTGTTCTTGCTCCTGCTGCGCGTGATTTTGGTGGCCGTCACACTGCTGGCGCTGCTGTTTGCGCTCAATTCGCGCAGCACGATGTACGAAATGGTGCAAAACGCCTACAAGGTCACACTGGTGATGGCGTTCATCCCGCTGGTCGCGGGGGTTTACTGGAAGAAAGCCACCACCCAGGGCGCGCTGGCGTCGGCAGTGATGGGTTTGCTGGTGTGGCTCGGTGCAGAGAACTTCGCCACTGGCAGTGAAATCCCGCCGCAATTGATCGGATTCGCGGCGTCTGTGTTGTTCATGGCGCTGGGTTCACTCGCGCCGCAAGTCGTCCAGAACCACGCGCATTCTCAGCCGCTGGGCCACGCGCGGATTAAAGCCGTCTAAACGAGTTTGCGGTTGCCCCCGCCCAGGTGCACGCCGGCGTCTACTTTCAGCAGGTCGCCCGTGACAGTGCGCGCGCCAGCCACCAGCCACCACACCGCTTGCGCCACATCTTCAGGGGTCGTGGCGGTTTTCAGGGGCGCGCGGTCTTCCGAGGTCGCCTTGATTTTTTCATACGCCTCCTGGCCCACGCCATCGACAAACCAGCGCGAGGTAATGAACCCCGGGCACACCGCATTGACGCGGATTTCAGGCGCCAGTTGGCCGGCCAGGTGCAGCGTGAGCGTGTTCAGCGCGCCCTTTGACATGATGTAGGGCACCGAAGAGCCGCTGCCCGTGATGCCGGCCATTGACGAGATGTTCACCACCGAGCCGCGCGCGGCCTTCAAATGATCGACGCAGGCCCGCACCATCTGGAACACGCCGACGGTGTTGACGGCGTAAATGCGCTGGAACAGCTCCATGTTCAAGGCCGGCCAGTTGGCCAACCCGTCAAAGTTGGAAATGCCGGCGTTGTTCACCAGCACATCAATGCGGCCCCACTTCTTGAACGCGGCCTGCGCCAGCGCGATGCAGTCGGCGTCTTGCGCCACGTCGCCCTGCATCAAAATTGTCTCAGCGCCCGCAGCCTGGCAGGCCGCTTCAGAGGCGCGTGCCTCTTTTTCACTGCGCGAATAATTCACCAAAACGTTGTAGCCGTTTTGCGCCAGAAGCAAGGCCGTGGCCGCTCCCACGCCGGTGCCTGCGCCGGTAATCAAGGCTACTTTGCGATCGCTCATGGTTTGTTCTCCAGTAATTTGCTACTCAATTGGTAGCTGGGTGGGTAAACTTCAGCGTATGGATTTATACCGGAACGCCGCCCTCAGGATGTTAGTGCAAACTCGATTGTTGGGGTTTGTGGCTCAAACCGCTTGCTCGCCAGCGCGCCCAGAAGAACCCGCCCTTCGCCACGCCGCCGTGTGTGTCGCCATCATTGACGAGGGCCATGGCGCCAACCTGCCCAGCCTTCCCACACATGCCCACTGGAGCGACCAAGCCGCTCTGCTGCTGACGCGCCGCGCTGGCAACTTGCGCAGCCATTCCGGCCAATGGGCGCTGCCAGGCGGGCGGATTGACGAGGGTGAGACGCCTGAAGAAGCGGCACTGCGAGAAATGCGCGAAGAGGTCGGGTTGACGCTTGATGTCGGTTGCATCCTCGGACGGCTCGATGATTTTGTCACCCGCTCGGGTTACCAGATCACCCCCGTGGTGGTGTGGGCAGGCGCCGCCAACGAGCTTGCCGCCAACCCCGGCGAGGTGGCCAGCATCCACCGCATCGCCTGCGCCGAGTTCTTGCGGCCCGATGCACCCATGCTGGATGTAGAGGCGCACAGCGAGCACCAGGTGTTGCGCATGCCCGTGGGTGACAACTGGATTGCCGCGCCGACTGCCGCGATCCTCTTCCAGTTTCGCGAGGTGTGTCTGCTCGGGCACGCCACTCGGGTCGCGCACTTTGAGCAACCGAAATTCGCCTGGAAGTGAATATTTTGCGATCTGCACGCCATGGGTAGAACGATTATTTATTCGTTGTTTATATATTTTTAAGTTTTTAATTAATTTAATTTAGTCTATTTTAATCATCTTTTAATAGCATGTAACCATGTTTTTACGTGACTTATATACTAATTTAATTTACTAATTATTATTCATATAACATTTTTTAGAGTTTTAACCCATGCGTCTGGGTGGAACCAAGCGCATGGGGTGGAGTCCACTTCTTTGCCGGGCCTATAAACTCGGCTTTGATCCCAGCGCAAACACCAACAACCTTCCGGAGACAACGACCCATGAAATCCACAGCCATCCGCGCCTTGAGCGCCACCGCAGTTTCTGCCCTTTTGTTTGCTGGCAGCGCCTTCGCGCAAAGCGGCGCGGGCCTCATCACCGAGCGCGGCATTTCGGCCGACACGGCGCTTGAACTCGCCAGCGCCAGCCTGGCACGCTGCCGCGCGGACGGCTTCAAAGTCACCGTCACGGTAATCAACCGCCACGCCCGCACGTCGGTTGTGTTGAGCGATGACGGCGTCAACCCGCACACCATCGAGAACGCCTTCCGCAAAGCTTACACCGCCTTCACCACGCGCACTGGCACGGTGGAGATGGCCAAACGCGCCCAGCCTGGCCTCTCGGGCTTCATGCTGCTGGCCAACATCTCGCCGTTGGACGGCGGCGTGCCGGTCTTCGCGGCCAACAAAGAGTTGGTCGGCGCCATCGGCATCTCGGGCGCGCCAGGCGGCGACAAAGACACCGCTTGCGCCGAAGCCGGTTTGGCGAAGATCGCCGGCAAACTTTGAGCCGAAGTTTGAGCTAGCCATGGCCCGCTCCGCTCGACACTTTGCGCTTTTTGCACTCCTGGCCCCAAGCGGCGCTGCAGGGTTCTCGCCCGGCAGCGCATCGGCCTAAACGGCGGGAGCCACACCACCATCAACACCATCGCCGCCTACAACATGGTGTCGCGCTTCCTCGTCGCCTTGCATATCGGGCATTGAAAGGCGCTGAATGACATCCAACAAAGCCGCCCCCACCGATTTTCTGTTGCTGCGTTGCGAGGTCGCCAACGCGTCTTTGTTGCCCGACGCCGCCCGCCGTTTCTGCGCCACCAACGCGATGGTTTTGCACCGCGCCGCCTGGTCTGAGGCGACGAATATTGCATTCGTCTACGCCCGCCTGCACGCCCGCGCGCATGTGCCTAGCAGCGCCGTGCCCGCCCTCAATGCTGCGTGGGAGCATACCTGCCAGGGTGCAGCAAACACCACGGTGTCGCGGTTGGAGCAGGTGTTGGACAAACCCGGCCATTCACAGGCCGAGACGCCCGCCTTTCACTACGTGGTGGAGACCGACCCTGATACCGGTTGGGCCGAAGAAATCTTCCGCTGGTACGACACCGAACACATGCCCGGCCTGGCTGGCGTGCCAGGCTGCATACACGCGCGGCGGCTGCTCAACCACGACCACGGCCTGCATGACGGCTTGGATCACGGCCCGTTGTCTTTCGCTTGTTATGACCTGGTCACCGAAGAAACGCTGGGCTCGCCGCCTTGGCTGGCCGTGCGCGGCACCGCCTGGAGCGACATCACCCGACCGCATTTCACCAACACGCGGCGCACGATGATGCAGGTCTGGGCCTGAGGTGTTCTGCCGGGGTTTGGCGGCAAGCGGCTACAAAACCGCGCCTTCTTGCACCCGCTGGTAACGCACCGAGCGTTTGCGCACATGGTCCAGCCCAATGAACTCGCGGTTGGATTCAAACTTGATCTCGAACGTGGCAAACGGCGCAAAGGGCGCGGAGATGGTTTTCCCGTCAAGCAGCTTGTAGCGCCGCTTGAGGTTGGTGCCGTCAAACAACCACTCACCCTCGTTCACCAGCTCGGTGGCCTGGCCACTGGCGTCCACGGCGCGGACTGACTCGCGAAATTGGCCGTCTGACTGCAACACCAGAAGGCGTCGAACGTGCAGGGCGCCCTCGTCATAGTCACGCAGCCAGTGGCCCACCAGGCGCTCGCGTACCGACTCATCGGAGGCATCATGGGGCGAAGGCTCACAGCCCGCCAGCAGCAACCCCAGCCCCAACACCGCAGCCGCAGCAAAGGGGTGAATGCGCTGCTGCAGGCTCACCGCTGTTGCAGCAGGTTGAAGTTCAGCAGGCGCGTGGAGATGTAAGTTTCCACCAGAAAACACAGCAATGCCAGCATGAAGCTCACCACGCCCGCCAAAAACCCAAACACGGCCCAGCGTGCGCTTTGAAAGCCCGTCATCTCACCCACGAACAGCAAGATGATGGTCAGGCCAATCAAAAATGCGCAGGTGGTCAACAAGGCGATGCAGGCATTGGTCAAGCGCCCGCGCATCCGAAGCTCGGCCAGCTCGGACATGATCGCCGCGAGGATTGCCGCATCGTCGGTGCTGCCCGCGCGGTTCTCTACCAAACGCGCCCGGTCGATAATGCGCGCCAGCCGCCCGGCCACTGCACCGATCATTCCCGAAACGGCGGTGAGCAGAAAAACCGGCGCCACAGCCAACTGGATGCCGTGGGTGATGGCGTCGGTGTCGATTGTCATGAAGGCTCCAAAAAAGGGCGATGGCAGTCTGCTGACCAATGGCCAGTTCGCCGGAATTGTAGGTCGCGAGGCTATGTTCACCCGAGGCTGCCCGGAGTATCCTAAGCGCGTCCGCATCCTCACCCTGGGGCGTGCAGCGGGCTTGACAAGAACCAACTAACCATGACGGATTCCATCTCATCGCAAACCCCCGCCAGCAAGGTCACGACGTCCGCGGTTGCTGCTGCGCCTGAAAGTGATGCCGGCACAGAAACAACGCCCGAGCCGCCCCGCGTCTTGCTGCATATGCCGGTGGATGTGCGAAGCATCTCGCTGGTGGTGCTGGCCACCTTGGCAGGCGTGCTGATGATGCGCTGGGCCAGCGCAGTGCTCATTCCGGTGATGGTCGGCATCCTGTTCAGTTACGGCCTCTCGCCAGTGGTGGATTGGCTGTCCAACCGAAAAATCCCACGCGCATTGAGCGCCGCTGCGTTGGTGCTGGGCATTGTTTCTGGCGTGGCCGGCATGGCCTATTCGCTCAGCGACGACGCGAGCCGGCTGGTCGAATCGCTGCCGCTGGCGGTGCAAAAGCTGCGCGAATCGGTGCGTGCGCACAAAGGCAGCTCGGACAACACGCTGGTCTCGGTGCAAAAAGCCGTGGCCCAACTGGAGCAGGCCGCTGAAGACACCAAACCCGCCGCGCCACTCACCCGTGGGGTGCAGCGGGTGCAGATCGAAAAGCCAAAGTTCGATGTGCGCGACCACCTGTGGACAGGCACCATGGGCCTGCTGGGCATGCTCGGCCAGATGGGCGTGGTGGCGATGATCACCTTCTTCTTGATGGCCTCGGGCGACACCTTTAGGCGCAAGCTGGTCAAACTGGCTGGGCCAACCTTGAGCCGCAAAAAAATCACTGTGCAGGCGCTTAACGAAATCAATGGCCAGATCCAGCGCTACATGCTGGTGCAGATTTTCACCAGCGCCCTGGTGGGCCTGGCCACCTGGCTGGCCTTTCTGGCCATCGGCCTGGAAAACGCGGCGGTGTGGGGCATTGCCGCAGCGGTGCTCAACCTGGTGCCCTACATCGGCAACGTGGTCATTACCGGCGGCGCGGCCATGGTCGGCTTTTTGCAGTTTGGTTCGCTTGACATGGCGCTGCTGGTGGCGGGCGTTTCGTTGGTCATCAGCAGCGCAGAGAGTTTTGTGCTCACCCCTTGGCTCACCAGCCGCGCCAGCCAGATGAACCCGGTGGCCATTTTCGTCGGCGTTTTGGCCTTTGGCTGGCTTTGGGGCGCGTGGGGCCTGCTTTTGGGCGTGCCGATCCTGATGGTGCTCAAGGTGGTGTGCGATCAGGTGGAAGACCTCAAGGCAGTGGGCGAGTTTCTGGGCAAATAATTCAGTGCCAATTCCTGCCGCTTGCACCCGTACAACTTGAAAACCGCCCATTTGGAGCCATCTGCAAACCACCCGCCACTACTGGAGCACCCTATGGCCGATATTCCCCTGGAGTCCCCTGCCACCGCACCCGAACGCCGTAACCTCTGGATGCGCGGCCTGCTCATGATTTTGATGGCGATGGCCTTCCACCTGACTGCCACTTTGCTGGGCCTTATCGCCCTGGTGCAGTTTGTTGTGACCCTGCTCAACAACACGCCAAACCCGCGCCTTGGCGACTTTGGCCAGTCGTTGGGACGCTACTTGCGGCAGATTGCCAACTTTTTGAGTTTTGCCGAGGAAGAGGCGCCGTTTCCGTTCTCCGACTGGCCTGCGGATAAAGGCGACCCCGATGCCAATTAATTGGACAAATTGCAAGCCTGTTAAAGAACCTCGTGCACCTCGTAAATCGGCCCGGCCGCCACACGCCGCCCGATCGCCACAAACACCGCGCGGTTGAGCCAAGCGTGTTTGGCGGAAGACGTTTCGAACACCGGCGACGCGCGCATGTAATAGGTTGAAGGGTCAACCTCTTCACCCTTGTTCAGCCGGTCAATCACGTCCGCTGGGCCGTGGCGCATGCCTTTGTAACTCATGTAAATCAACGCACCGTCGTCGGTTTTGAGCGTGAGGCGCACATCCAGGCACATCACGCCGTCGCTGCGCAACAGCAGCCAGTCGCCGCTTGGGGGCGACACCACGGTGCCGCGCAGGCGGTCGCCTTCAAAGCTGCCGCCAGTCACCGTGGCGATTCTGCGATGGCCAAGGGGCGTGGCGCCCAAGTCTTCAATGTGGGGCACGGTCAGCGTGAGGGTAAATACAGGGCGAGAGGCGATCATGGAGGTTCCGTTGGTTGTGAGATTCAGGAGGGATTCAAAGAGACGCTCGCCAATATACCGCGCCCCGCCCTGCACAATTTACCGCGCCAACCACCGCGCCAACCACCGCGCCATTTACCGGATGGTGCTCCCCTCGTTCCCAGGGTGCTATTGATCCGGCCGCCCCACCCCAAGCGTGCCTTGCGCTCGCGCCGTCAGGTAAGCATACAAATCCATGATGTGCGCCTTCACCTCAGGCTCCCCCTGCCAAGCCGGCATCGTGATCTGCCCTTCCTTGCCTTGGATGACAGACTCAACCAGCGTCCCGCGCGAGTCGCTGTCCAGCCGGTTTTTGTCAGACGCAATCACCCAGTCATAACGGTACAACACCAGCCCAATGAACTGGCGCTGCGTCATCTCACGCACCAGCGGCAACAAGTTGGGAATGCCCGAGCCGCCCAGTGCTGCCGGCCCATGACAACTGGCGCAACGCTCCTGAAACACCCGCCAACCCAGATGCACCGAACCCTGCGGCAGCGACTGCTGCGCCAGCGTCTGGGCGGGTTTCGCGTTTTCGACCTCCACGGCGCAGCCCGCCAGCAGCCCGGCCAGCGCCGTTGCGCAAACCAGCGGCATGAACCTGTTTTTCGAATGATTTTCCATAACCGCCGCCTTTCGAATTCAGCCGCGCATGCAATGCCCGCCCGGCATGCGCGCCATGTGGTTGTCCATCATCTTCATGTGTTCGTCCATCATCTTCTGGCGCT
>JANOYE010000098.1:0-20128 GCA_031428695.1 Rhodoferax sp.
GCCGTCAAAGGCAGCCCGCGCTTGCGCCGGGTGTTGCTGATCATCGGCATTTTTGGCACCTGCCTGTTTTACGGCGACGGCGTCATCACACCCGCAATCACGGTCTTGTCGGCCGTAGAGGGCCTGGAAGTGATTTCCCCGGCCTTCAAAAAATTCGTGATACCGCTGACGCTGGTTATTTTGTTTGGCCTCTTTGCCGTGCAAAAACGCGGCACCGGCGGCATCGGCAGGTTTTTTGGCCCGATCACACTGGTTTGGTTTTTTGTGATCGCCATTTTGGGTGTGTCCCATATCGCCAGCAATCCAGGAATTCTGGCGGCGCTCAACCCGTATTACGCCGTGAAATTCATGTGGCAACAACCCGGCACCACCTTCATCATTTTGGGTGCCGTGGTCTTGTGTGTGACTGGCGGCGAGGCGTTGTATGCCGACATGGGCCACTTCGGCAAAAAGCCGATTCGCCTGGCCTGGTTTTCGGTCGTCATGCCGGCGCTGACGCTGAATTATTTTGGCCAGGGCGCCTTGTTGTTGACAAACCCAGCGGCCGTCAAAAACCCGTTTTTTCTGATGGCGCCGGACTGGGCGCTGATTCCGTTGGTGATTTTGGCCACCATGGCCGGTGTGATCGCCTCCCAGGCGCTCATCACCGGCGCGTTTTCCGTCACCAAACAAGTCATTCAATTGGGCTACCTGCCGCGCCTGCAGATTTTGCACACCAGCGTGAAAGACACCGGGCAAATTTACATTCCCTTTGTCAACTGGGGGCTGTTTGTCGCGATCGTGCTGGCGGTCGTGATGTTCAAATCGTCCAGCAGCCTGGCGGCGGCTTATGGCATTGCCGTGTGCACCGACATGCTGATCACCACCATCTTGACGTTTTTCGTCATCCGTTACCACTGGAAGTACCCGGTCGCCCTGTGCATCGCGGCGACCGGCTTCTTCTTCGTGGTGGACTTGGCCTTTTGGGCCTCCAACATGCTCAAGTTGTTTGACGGCGGCTGGTTCCCGCTGATGATCGGCGGCGTGATCTTCATGCTGATGGTGACCTGGAAGGAAGGGCGCCATTTGCTGTCTGTCAAATTGCGCACCGACGCCATCGACCTGCCGAGTTTTCTGGAAGCCGTGTTTGTCAGCCCGCCCACCCGCGTGGAGGGCACAGCGGTGTTTTTGACTTCCGAGGTCGGCACGGTGCCCAATGCGCTGTTGCACAATCTCAAACACAACAAGGTGCTGCACGAAAACAACCTGTTTGTCACGGTGAAGAACCACGAGGTGCCTTGGATCGGCCTGGAAAAACGCGTCGAGATCGAGCCGCTGGGCCACCACTGCTGGCAGGTGCTGGTGCATTACGGCTTTAAGAACGACCCCGATTTGCCCAAGGCGCTGGAAAAAATCCGTGGCCGCGGCTGCGAATTCGAAGACATGACCACCAGTTATTTCCTCTCGCGCGATACGGTCATTCCCACCATGGGCCACGGCATGGCGCGCTGGCGCGAGAAACTCTTCGCCCAGATGCACCACAACGCCAGCGCGGCAGCAGACTTCCTGAAGCTGCCCAACAACGCTGTGGTTGAACTTGGCTCCAAAATCGAAATATGAACCTGCTGTTTGTTTGCGACCCGCTAGACACTTTCAAGATCTACAAAGACACCACGTTTTCGATGATGCGCGAGGCGCAAAAGCGCGGGCACAAGGTGTTTGCCTGCACCCAAGCAGACATCTCCTGGGTGAGCGGCGGCCTGGTGGAAGCCAAGGTGCAGGCCATCACACTCACTGGCGAGCAACCGGCCTGGTTCACTGTTACCAGCAATTCACGGGTTGCCCTGAAGGACTTTGGCGCCATCGTCATGCGCAAAGACCCGCCCTTTAACAGTGAATACTTCTACGCCACGCATTTGCTCGGCCAGGCCGAACGCGAGGGTGCCAAGGTGTTCAACAAGGCCTCAGCGCTGCGCGACCACCCTGAAAAACTCGCCATCTTGGAGTTTCCGCAGTTCATTGGGCCAACTCTCGTAACGCGTGACCCCGAAGAAGTGCGGGCCTTTCACGCCCAGCACCAAGACATCATCTTGAAGCCGCTCGATGGCATGGGCGGCATGGGCATCTTCCGGGTGCGCGCGGACGGGTTGAACCTCGGCGCGATCATCGAAACCCTGAACAAAGACGGCACCGAGACCATCATGGTGCAAAAGTTTCTGCCGGCCATTGCGCTGGGCGACAAACGGGTGCTTGTTATCGGCGGCAAACCCGTGCCCTATTGCTTGGCGCGCATTCCTCAAGGCGGCGAAGTGCGCGGCAACCTGGCGGCGGGCGGCAAAGGGGTGGCGCAACCCTTGAGCGCGCGTGACCGAGAAATCGCCAACGCGCTGGGGCCAATTCTGTTCAAACGCGGCCTCCTGCTGGTGGGGCTGGACATCATTGGTGACTCACTGACTGAAATCAACGTGACCAGCCCAACGTGTTTTCAGGAGATCCACGACCAGACCGGCAGCGACGTGCCGGCGCTCTTTCTGGACGCGCTCGAACAGGCCGTCTAGCCGCCGTCTGGCGGTCTCTAGCCGGGAAGATTGGCAAGCGTTTGAAGCAGCGTCTTGACGCGCGCCTGTAGCGCCGGAACCGTTTCGTCAGCGAACCAGGGGTTGACCTTCAACCAGATGTTGTTGCGCGGGCTGGGGTGCGGCAGCGGCACGATGGCGGGCCCGTAACTGCGCCAATTTTTCACAATCACCGTCAGATTCGTTTCCTTGGCTGGCTTCAGGTGCCAGTTCATCGCATACTGGCCAATCACCAAGGTCAGTTCGATGTTCGGCATCGCGGCCAACAGGGGCCCGCGCCACTGCGGCGCGCATTCACGGCGGGGCGGCAAATCACCTGATTTACCGGTGCCGGGGTAACAAAATCCCATCGGTACCAGTGCGATCACCTTCGGGTCATAAAAAACCTGGCGATCAACGCCCATCCACAGGCGCAAACGCTCGCCGCTGGCATCATCAAACGGCACCCCGCTTTCATGCACCTTGCGGCCCGGCGCCTGTCCTACGACCAGAATGCGGGCGGCGGCATCGACTTGCAATACCGGGCGAACACCATGCGGCAGATGCGCCGCGCAAATCGTGCAGGCCCGCACGTCCTTCAGCAAGCCCTTCAACTTGATCGGCGCGCCTTTGGACGTGACTGGGATCATGAGGAACAGGCGCTAAACCGGCTCGCCTTCAACAAACACCTTGAGTTCGCCCGGCGCAAAAGCCGTCCATTCCTCATTGGTGGTCAGCGGCTCAGTCACCACGATGCAAATGCGGTCGTGCGGGCCGTTGAGTTCGGCCAGGTCTACGCGCACGTCCTCGTCTTTCAAGTGCGCCTCTCCAAACGGATATTGGCGCACCAAGTAACACAGCTTGGTGCTCGCATGCGCCCACAACGCCTGGCCATTGGACAGCAGGAAATTGAAACTGCCGTGCCGGGCGATTTCGCTGACCAGCTCGCGCAGCGTCAAGGTCAGTTCTTCCACACCCGGCACGTTGTGGTGTGATTTGGCCAGCTCTTGCATCAGCCAGCAAAAGGCCAGCTCACTGTCGGTGTCGCCCACGGGCCGAAAGCCGCCATGCAGGCGGGGGTTGAAGTCCTTCAAGTCACCGTTGTGGGCGAACACCCAATAGCGGCCCCAGAGCTCGCGCACAAACGGGTGGCTGTTCTCCAGCTTCACAGCACCCACCGTGGCTTTGCGCACATGCGCCACCACGTTGTGGCTCTTCACCGGGTAATTGCGCAACATCTGGGCAATCTGCGAGGTGGCCGCGCTTTCTTTGTCGATGAAATAACGGATGCCTTTGCCGGGCGCGTCGCCGTCGCTCTCGAAAAAAGCCATGCCCCAGCCGTCGCCGTGGTGGTCGGTGCCACCGCCGCGTTGGGCGAAGCCGGTGAAGCTCAAAGACAGCGCCGCGGGCAGGCGGCTGTTCATTCCGAGGAGTTGGCACATGGGCCTAGTTTAAGCAAATCGGTGTACATTTTGGCCACCATGCACCCATCCGCGCCAACCTCAACGCCAACTCCTGTGCCTGCGTCCCATGACGCCGAAGGATTGCCTTTCATCCGCAATTTGCCGCTGGATCATGCCTGGTTGGCGAAATGGCAGGAGGAAGCGCTGGAGCCTGAGCTGGCCATCATCGACCCCCACCACCATTTTTGGGATCACGAGGGCGGTTATTTGCTGGACGATCTGCTGGCCGACTTGGGCGACGGGCACAGGGTGCTGGCGACTGTTTTCGTGCAATGCGCCTATGCCTACAGAAGCGAAGGCCCGGTGGCGCTGCGCCCTGTCGGCGAAACCGAACGTGTGGCCGCCATCGCTCGGCAGGCGGTTCAGCGCGGGCTTAAAACAAATGTCGCCGCTGGCATCGTGGGCCACGCCAACCTGGATCTGGGTGACGACGTGGATGCCGTTTTGCAAGCCCATATTGACGCCGGTGACGGGCGTTTTCGCGGCATCCGCCACATCACCACCTGGCATGCTGATTTCAATGCCAGCATGTTGGGCAGGCCGCCTGCTGACCTGATGCAGCGCGCGTCATTCCGCCGTGGCCTGGCGCGCTTGGCGCATTTCGGTTTGTCGTTCGACGCCTGGCTTTACCACACACAAATCGGCCAACTAGCAGACTTGGCGCGGGCCGTGCCCGAGGTGCCAATCATGCTCAACCACTTCGGCGCGCCGCTGGGCGTGGGCCCTTATGTGGGCAAACGCGACGAGGTGTTTGCCGACTGGCGCGCGGCCATGAAGAACCTCGCCACCTGCCCGAACGTGAGCATCAAACTGGGTGGTTTGGCCATGGCCATCATGGGGTTTGAGTTTCACAAACAGGCTCTGCCGCCCACGTCACAGCAACTCGCTGCCGCCTGGGCGCCTTACATGCACACCTGCATTGAGCTGTTTGGCGTACAGCGCTGCATGTACGAAAGCAATTTCCCGGTGGACAAGGGCATGTGCAGTTACGGCGTGTTGTGGAATGCCTTCAAGCGCATTTCAGCGGGCGCCTCTGCTGAGGAAAAAGCCTGGTTGTTCAGGGACAGCGCGCGCACGTTCTACCGGCTTGAAAACGGCGCAAAATAGGCTTTGCGAGCCGTATGGCATTGACTTGATTGACCTTTAAACAGAGAAGGGTTCACCATGAATGATCGAAACAAAGCGCTTGAGCTTCAACTCAAAAGCGACATCTCAGAGGCCGAGTGGGCGCTGCGGGTGCAACTGGCAGCGGCCTACCGCCTGGTGGACTATTACGGCTGGTCGGAGCAGATTTACGCGCATCTCACAGCGCGTGTGCCTGGCTCGCCGGACCACTTCCTCATCAACCCCTATGGCTTGAACTACGAGGAGATCACGGCCTCGAATTTGGTGAAGATCGATGTCAACGGCAATGTGATTTCGGGCGGGCGCAACAAAGTCAACTACGCTGGTTTTGTCATCCACTCGGCGTTGCACATGGCGCCTTCGCAAGACAACCACGTGGCCTTGCACACCCACACCCGCGCAGGCATGGCCATCGCGGCGCTCAAAGACGGCCTGCTGCCGATCTCTATGTTCTCAACCGCGTTTCACAAGCGCCTGGCCTACCACGACTACGAAGGCGCCGCCCTGCGCCTGGACGAACGTGAACGCCTGGTTCAGTCGCTCGGCAACGCGCGGGCGATGATTTTGCGCAACCATGGCTTGCTGGTGGTCGGGCGCACCGTGCCGGAAGCTTTTCTGCGCCTGTACCGCCTGGAGCGCGCCTGCCAGGTGCAGGTGGATGCCGCAGCGGCGGGCACCCTGAACCTCATGCCTGAAGCGTTGGCCGCCCAGTCGGCGGCAGACCTGGACAGCTTTCAGGGCTCGCATCCAGACGGCGAGGGCGTGATCGAATTCGACGCCTTGATGCGCAAGCTGGACCGAATTGACGGCAGTTACCGGAATTAGCCCAAGCGTTTTGCCTCGGCAGTTTGCCGAGCAATCGTACCCAATACAGGTACGATATTGGCCTAAACAGCCGGATTTTCCATAAATTTATGAAAAATCAGACTTCAAGTCAGGGATTGTGTGCGTAAGCAGCTATTAATTGAATAGTGACTCAATCGCGCGGTTCTGACCACAATTTGCCGCCAGTCGCCCAGTTTTCGCGTTTGACATCGGCGATGATGATGTCCACCGATCCGGGCGGGCTGCCCAACACCTCTACAGTGACGCGGGTGATCTCTTCGACCAGCTTTTTCTTTTGCGCCAGGGTGCGGCCTTCCATCATTTCTACGTGGTATGTGGGCATAGTTTTCCTTCCGTTCAGGTGGGTCGGGGCGTTTGAATGCGAGTCGAGCAGTCTTGGCAGATGCAGGCCAGGCCGCGTTGACTCAAGGGGATTTTCCCAAGCAGGCTGGCGTCCATTTTCAGGCTTGCGCACCAGCAGGGCGGCTGGACAACTTCCGTGGTTTTTTCAAGTTCCATCCCGCACAGGTTGGCCTTGCCGCACAAGGGGCAAGAAGAGGCATTAACTGCCATCACGCGCCTGCGCGGCGATCTCGTACGAACGCAGGCGCGCGGTGTGCTCGTAGATTTGTGAGGTCAGCATCAATTCGTCTGCGCCGGTGCGTTCGATGAAGGCCAGCAAGGCTGCCCGCACCGTGGCGCGCGAGCCGATGGCCGAGCAGGGCAATACCGTCTCCAGCAAGGCGCGCTCATGCGGGCCTAGGGTGCTGACGTAGCCCTCAACCGGCGGCGGCAACTGGCGCGGCCGGCCACTGCGCAGCGCGACAAAGGCCTGCTGCATCGAACTAGCCCGCCAATGGGCTTCTTCGTCGGTATCCGCTGCGAACACGTTGAAGCCGAGCATCACATAAGGTTTGGCCAGCGTTTTGGACGGGCGAAACGAGGCCCGGTAAATGGCGATGGCCTGCATCATCTGCTGCGGCGCGAAATGCGAGGCGAAGGCGTAGGGCAGGCCCAGGGCCGCCGCCAGTTGCGCGCCGAAAGTGCTGGAGCCCAGAATCCACACGGGCACCTTGGCGCCGCGCCCCGGCACGGCGCGCACGGTTTGTTGCGGTTCATCCGACATGAAATCCATCAGCTCCACCACGTCTTGCGGGAACTCGTCGGAGTCGCTGCTCAAGTTGCGTCTGAGTGCGCGGGCGGTGAGTTGGTCAGAGCCTGGCGCGCGGCCCAGCCCCAAGTCGATGCGGCCAGGGTAGAGCGCTTCGAGCGTGCCAAACTGCTCGGCGATCACCAAGGGCGAATGGTTGGGCAACATGATGCCGCCCGCGCCGACCCGGATGGTCGAGGTGGCGCCGGCCACGTGGCCGATCAGCACGGCAGTGGCAGCGCTGGCGATGCCCGGCATGCCATGGTGCTCAGCCAGCCAGTAACGCCGGAAGCCCAATTTTTCAGCGTGCTGCGCGAGAGCGCTGGAATTGCGAAACGACTGGGCAGGCGAGCTGCCTTCGAGGATGGGGGAGAGGTCGAGAACGGAAAAGGGGATCATCGGCATAGTCGCCCATTGTCCGGTAAAGTCATTGGAGCGTCTTTTTCCCCAAGTCTCAGGAGTTCCATGAAAATCCGCGAATTGGCCAGTGGCCTGATGTTTCCCGAAGGCCCGGTGGCGATGGAGGATGGCTCCGTCATCTTCGTCGAGATTGGCCGGCGCACCTTGATGCGTGTCACGCCAGACGGCAAAAAAACCACCCTCGCGGACATGGGCGGCGGCCCCAACGGCGCGGCCATCGGCCCGGACGGCGCGGTCTACGTCTGCAACAACGGCGGTTTCAATTTCGCCACCATGCCAGGCGGCTTTTACCTGCCAACAGGCCAGGCCGACGACTACTCGGGCGGCCGCATTGAACGCGTGAACCTCAACACCGGGAAGATCGAACGTTTGTTGGACACCGTAGAAGGTTACGGCCTGCGCGGCCCGAATGATCTGGTGTTTGACGCGCATGGCGGCCTGTATTTCACCGACCTGGGCAAGGCCCGCCCGACCGAGATGGATCGCGGCGGCGTGTTCTACGCCGCGCCAGGATTCGCTTCCAGCCGCACCATCGCGCGCCCGGCGTTGACTGCCAATGGCGTGGCGCTGTCACCTGATGGCAACACGCTGTATTACGCCGAGACCGAAGCGGCGCGCCTGTGGGCCTTTGACATTACCGGGCCCGGCCAGGTGCGCAAAGAGCCGTGGCCTTCGCCGCAGGGCGCGCGCATGTTGGTGGCAGCGCCGGGCGGGCACTTCCAGCGTTTTGACTCGATTGCCGTGGACGCGTTGGGCAATGTCTGCGTGGCAACCCTGGGGCATGGCGGCATCACGGTGGTCTCGCCCGATGGCCGCTTGTGCACACACATGCCCATGCCCGAGCGCCACGTGACGAACATTTGTTTTGGCGGCAAAGACATGCGCACGGCGTTCATCACACTCTCGGGCACGGGCCGCTTGATTGCGGTGGACGACTGGCCGATTCCCGGCTTGCGCCTCAATTACAACGCCTGACACAAAGGAGAGCGGTTTGACCCCACAGGCTGCACTGGAGAACATTTGGCAACTGGGCGGCCTGTCCGCCGAGGCGCTGGCGTGTGCCACATTGACCGGGGTTGACCCTGTCATGCCGTCGTCATTCGCTGTCGGCATGGCCGCTCAGACCGGCATTGCGGCGGCGGCGCTGGCCGCTTGCGAAGTGGGCCATGTGCGGGGCCAGCCGCGCCAGAATGTTTCCGTGGACATGGCCCACGCCGCCCTTGAATGCACCAACTGGTTCAGCGTGGACGGCCGCGTGCCCGAAGTCTGGGACAAGTTTTCTGGACTCTATGCCTGCCGCGATGGCTGGGTGCGCGTACACGCCAATTTCCGCCACCACCGAGACGGCGCCCTGCGTTTGCTGGGCCTGGATCCGGACACCGCCACGCGCGAACAGGCCGAGGCGCGCATGGCCGATTGGCAGGCGCTGGCGTTTGAGGACGCCGCAGCCAAGGCCGGACTGGTGGTGGCAGCTTTGCGGTCGTTTGACGAATGGGACGCGCACCCGCAGAGGGCTGCGGCCGCGGCGCAGCCGCTGATGCACATCGAAAAGATTGGCGACGCGCCGCCGCTCAAACTGCCGTCTGTGCTGGCGGATGAACGCCCATTGGCCCGCCTGCGTGTGCTTGACCTCACGCGCATTCTGGCCGGCCCCGTGTGCGGGCGCGCGCTGGCTGCGTACGGCGCGGACGTGTTGCTGGTGAATTCCCCGAATCTGCCAAACATCGAGGCGATTGCTGAGACCAGCCGCGGCAAACTCTCCACCCATGTCGATTTGCACACGCCTGGGGGGCAGGCCACGCTGGACACGCTGGTGGCGCAAGCCCATGTGTTTGTGCAAGGGTACCGCCCAGGTGCGCTGGCGTCGCTGGGGCAAAGCGCTGCGGAAATTGCCAAAAAACGCCCGGGCATTGTGTGTGTGTCGCTCTCGGCCTACGGCGAGGAGGGCCCCTGGGCCGGCCGGCGTGGATTTGACTCGCTGGTGCAAACCGCCACGGGCTTTAACGTCGCGGAAATGCAGGCCGCAGGCAGTGCAACGCCCAAACCTCTGCCAATGCAGATCCTCGATTGCGCCACCGGCCATTTGATGGCGTTTGGCGCAGCGGCCGCGCTGGTGAAGCAGCAGCAAGAGGGCGGCAGCTGGCACGTGCGCCTGTCGCTGGCCCGGACGGGCCACTGGTTGCGCCATCTGGGCCGCATCCAGAATGGGTTTGACGTGCGTTTCCCCGGCCGAAAAGGGTTTCTGGAAACCTCGCCCAGCGGTTTTGGGGAGCTCACTGCAATCAGGCACGCGGCCAGCTTGTCCCGAACGCCGGCCCTCTATTTGCGGCCTTCGAGCCCGCCTGGCACCCACGCGCCTGCCTGGCCGTAAGGGAATGCGCCAGGCCAGGCCATAGAATTCGCTGCATCACAACATGAATTCACTGGCATTCTTCTGTTCCGTCATTTTGGTGGTGTTTCCGGCACTTGCGGAAGTCATGCCCGGCGCTACGGTGCCCTCGGGCGGGGCCACGACAACGGCACCGAACTGGTCAGCCGCAATCCAGAAATTTGGCAAGGAAAAGCCGGATGTCGCGCAAGAGCCCGTTGACGCCCGGTTGCTTATCGACCATCTTTCTGACAATGATCCTGTGGTCAAAGGCGCAGCCGCGGCGTCGGCAGCGGCTTTGGCACCAATGGCGGGCGCTTCAGCCGCAGCCAGAAAACCGGGCGACCCGAAGGGGCCTTTCGCTGGCGCAACGCCTGCCGATGTGGACAAATCCGGTGGCGACGAAGACTGGGCGACCAACGTCCGGCACACCCTACGCGATATCGTCAAGCCCTACCAGGAGTTTCTGCCCGGGGCATCGGACGGCTCACCCAAACCCGTCGCAGAAGGCGCAACGTCAGGCCAGTTTCAGGGGTCCTACGTATCGGGTGGGCCGGGCTCCCCGCGCAGGATTGAAGAGCGGCGCCGTGTTGAAAAGCTTCAGTCAGAGTACCTGATCAGCGAGTTGATCGACGAGCTGCTGCCTTGGGCCATCGGGACGGGTGTGGTGGTCGCTCTCGGTTATGGCGTCACGCTGTGGCTGGGGTATGTGAAAAACAAACCGTCTGTGCCCACCACAAAGTCCAGCCACTCACGCTCCCATTCCCGCTCTGGCAAAAAGCGCCACCGCCGCTTGATTTAAAGACCGGAACCCTGAATGATCGAAATTGCGCATGATTGAACTGGCCGTGGTCATTCCGACCTTCAATGAAATTGGCAATGTCGAAGAGCTCATAAGCCGCCTGGGCCGCGTCTTGGCCGGTGTGCAATGGGAGGCGGTGTTTGTTGATGATGACTCCCCCGACGGCACCTCGGCGCGGCTTCTCGCTTTGTCTGCCGCAAACCCGCAAGTGCGTTGCCTGCGCCGCGTAGGCCGGCGCGGCCTCTCCAGCGCCTGTGTGGAAGGCATGTTGTCCACCGGCGCCGCGCACATCGCTGTGATGGACGCCGATTTGCAGCACGACGAAACCATCCTGCCGTTGATGCTCAAGGCCCTGCGCGAGGAGCCCTTTGACCTGGTCGTCGGCACACGTTACATGGAAGGTGGCGGCGTCAGTGAATGGGACGCCTCGCGCCAGAAGATCAGCTCGCTGGCCACCACCTTGAGCCAGCGCATTTTGGGCCTGCAGTTGAACGACCCGATGAGCGGTTTTTTCATGGTCCGCCGCCAGGCCTTTGAAGGCGCGGTGTATGGGCTCTCCAACATTGGCTTCAAAATATTGGTCGACCTGGTGGTGTCGTCCCCGGCCAAACTGCGGGTGAAGGAGTTGCCCTACCAGTTCCGCAACCGGCATGCGGGCGACAGCAAGCTCGACAACCGTGTGGCTTGGGACTACTTGATGCTGCTGGCCGACAAAACCATCGGCCGCTGGGTGCCCACCCGCCTGGTGTCGTTCGCCGCCATCGGCTCCTTTGGCGTGTTGGTGCATCTGGCGGTGTTGCGTGCGGCCTTGGCTGCTACTGGCGGTGATTTCACCGCCTCGCAGACCATGGCGGTGATGGTGGCCATGGTCGGCAACTTCTTTCTCAACAACGCCCTCACCTACCGCGACCAGCAGTTGCGCGGCTGGGGTATCTTGCCGGGCCTCATCAAGTTCATGGTGGCATGTTCGATTGGCGCGTTCGCCAATGTCGGCGTGGCCACCTACATCCATGGGGCCGAGGGCGGCGGCTTCAACTGGGTGTTGTCAGCGCTGGCCGGCATCGTGGTGGGCACGGTGTGGAACTACGGCGCCACTGCCTGGCTGGTGTGGATTCGACCGAAGCGCAAAACCTCGTGATGGGCCGACGTGGTTGCTGAAGCCGCATCCGCTGAACCCAGCTTGCAGCTTGCTCTGCGTGCCGTGTGGCAAGACCGCTTTTGCCGCAGCCTGCTGATCGCGGGTGTGGCCTTGCACCTGCTGCTGGCATTCAGCTTTCACCTCTCGCCTGACGAGACCCACTACGCACTGTATTCGGTCAACCCAGCGTGGAGTTATTTTGACCACCCGCCCATGTCCGGTTGGGTGCAGTGGCCGTTTTCACATTTGCCGCTGGTGGGTGCCAGCGACGTGGCCATGCGCATCGTGCCGATGCTGTGTTGGCTGCTCGCCGCCTGGCTGTTACCCGCCTTCACCTTCGTGTTGTATGGCGCCACGATGGCACCCACCGCCGCCGATGTGCCGCTGTTGCGCGGTGCGCTGTTGTTGTTGTGGCTGGCACCCATGGCGCATTTGCTCGGCCTGGCACTGGTGCCCGACACCTTGCTCATGCCGCTGATGCTTGTAGTGATGTTGCTGACCTGGCGATTGTGTGACCCGGCGCGTGTCCGCCAATGGCAGCGTTGGATGTTGTTGGGCCTCGTGCTGGGCCTAGCAGGTTTGACCAAATACACGGCAATTTTTATCGGCCTGGGCGCCGCCTTGGCGCTCCTGCTGGCGCATGGCGGGCGGGTGCTGACGCTGCCAGGCGCCTGGCTGGGCATCGCCGTGGCCGGCTTGATGATTACGCCGGTGATCGCCTGGAACGCCACCCACGAGTGGATTTCGCTGGCCTACCAAAGCGGCCATGCGGCGGGCTCGCAAGAGTGGCTGCTGCGCCGCGTCGTCGTCTACAAGCTGGTGCAGGTGCTTGGGTATGGGGCTTTGCTGGTGGTGGGTATGGTGGCGTGCATAGGGATGCGTCGAACCGTCCCTACTGCAACCGCAAGCAGTGCGGCCGCATCGGGCGTTGCGCGTGCGCCGGGTACCTTGTCGCCGCTGGCGCTGTGTTTGTGCTTCGGTGTGCCGCCCCTGCTGCTGTTGGTGTTTCTTTCGGGGCGTGGCTCCACCCTGCCGCATTGGTCAGTCTCAGCTTGGCTCGCGCTTACGCCTGCGGCTGCTGCCGGTTGTCTTGCTTTGTGGCAGCAGCGCACACCGGTGGCCAGGCGCTGGCTGGCGGGTTGGGGCGCGTTTCAGGCGCTGTGTGTGGCGGGCCTGTTGGCGCTGATGGTGGCGAGTGGCTTGCAGCGCGAAGATGGCGACGGGGCCCAAAGTCTGCCGGGCAAAGTTCCCACCTCGGCGTCGTTCAACCCGTTCACCGATCTGTATGGCTGGGACGCCGCTGCCGTGCGTGCCCGCACTTTGGCCGAAAATAATGGCAACCCCACACTCGCTGTGATGAACTGGACCCTCGCCAGCCGAATCGCCTGGTACGCAAAAGCACCGACCAAGGTGGTGCAACGTCACCTTGACCAGTTTGGCTTGTGGTGGGGCGTGTTGCAACCAGGCGAAAACGCGCTGGTGGTGGACTGGTCGCAAATGAGTTTCGCGCCGCCTGTGGGTGCAAAGGAATTTGAGCGTTGTGATTTGATCGGGCAGCAGCCGGTCATGCGCCTGGGCCGCCAGGTGGCGCACTTCAATTTCCAGTTATGCAAAAACTGGCAAGGCCCCAAGGAGAACGCGCTTGACCGGCGAAAATAAGCAGGCGTCAAAGGATGCTTCAAGGGGGGCTTTAGGGGAAGCTCTAGACCGGCAATCCGGGTTACCAACCGACACCATTGGCCGCGCCGCGTTGACATCTTCTGAAACAAAAACCGAATTTGCCATTTCAAATTGGGCGCTGGTTGCTCCTGCATTGATAGCGTTTGCAGCGGCATTTTGGTTGCAAGCACAGGCTCCGCAACGCGAACTCTTCCTCACACTCAACCACTGGGCTGCGCAATTTCCACCCATGCTGTGGGCGCTGTTCACCACGCTGGGCGACGCCAGTGTGTTGTTTTGCCTGTTGTCGCCCCTGCTGGTGTGGCGGCCTCAGTTGATGTTTGCCGTGTTGGCGGCGGTGCCTTTGGGCGGCTTGTTGTCGGTCTCGCTCAAGGCGGCGTTCCGGGCGCATCGGCCCGCCACGTTCATCAACCCGGATCACTTCAATGTGATCGGCCCGCTTTTGAACAACGACAGTTTTCCCTCGGGCCACACCATCAGCGCATTTGCCGCCGCGCTTGCGCTGGCGGCAACACTGCTCGTGCAGGCCCGCACACACCCGGCCGCCAGCGGACGCGTCTGGCGCACTTCCAGCGGCTTGTGCACCCTGGCAGGTATGTCGGCAATCGTCGCATTTGCGGTGGTCGTGGGCTTTTCCCGTGTTGCGGTGGGCGCGCATTGGCCTGTGGACGTGTTGGCCGGCGCCGCGTGCGGTTGGCTCGCCGGCGTGAGTGGCGCGTGGGCGGCGGTGCGGTATCCAAAACTCTGGCAATCGACCATTAGTCGGTTTGTCGTGGGCCAATTGCTTTTGCTGACAGCCCTGTGGTTGTCAATGAAAAAACCACAGTACCCACAAGGCGCGCCCGCCGTGTGGCTGGCTGCGGTTTGTGTACTGGTGACGGTGATCTGGCAATTTTCGGCGATGTACCGTGCCCTTCAAGCTTCCCGCAACAACTCCACCAAAGCGCGCAGCCCGGTGGTGTAAGAGCGCCAACCCAGCCCCTGAATCGTCGCGCGCGCGGCAGGCGCAATGATCGACTTGTGCCGCCATTCCTCGCGCGCCGCGATGTTCGAGAGGTGAATCTCCAGCACCGGAAACGGCATCGCCTTGATCGCGTCGTGCAGCGAAATGCCGTGTTGGGTGAGGCCGCCAGGGTTCAACAAAGCGCCTTGCACCGTGTCGATGCGTTCATGCAACTTGTCGATCAGCGCGCCCTCGTGGTTGGACTGAAAAATCTCAATCTCCACCCCCAGTGAAGTCGCCAGTTCCACCAGCCGTTCATTAATCTGCGGCAATGTTGTCGAGCCGTAAATGTGTGGCTCGCGCCGACCAAACAAGTTGAGGTTGGGGCCGTGAAGGATGAGGATTTTCATGGGGCTTCCTTGGAAAAAAGGCTTGGTCAATCGTGTCATGATATGGCTTCACACGTTATTCCAACGCGTCCCCAGGACAGACATCAAATTTTTCATGCAGGGCCAACTTTTTACTCAGGATTTCTTGCGCCGTGCAGTCGCCGATACCCCACCGTTCCAAGCCTTGGCAGGGGACGGATTTGAAGCTTTCAGAAGCAGCCTGAGCGGCATTTTTCAGCCGCTGGATGCGGCGTCAACCATCAATGAGGCGCAGACCGAATCGTTGGTGATCCACAAAGTTCTCGCCGCCCTCGGTTGGGGCGATGACACTTTGCCTCAAGTCAACTCGGACCCCAAAGGCCGCGAATCGGTACCCGACCTGCTCCTGTTTGCAAATACGGCCCAGAAGGCGCTGGCACTGCAGGAGCCCAAGGACGACCGGCGTTATCGCCACGGGTTGGCGATTCTTGAGGCCAAGCGCTGGTTGCGTCCACTCGACCGGGGCGACGGCCAGGACGTTTACGACCCCGATGCACCGTCGTCCCAAATGCTGCGTTATTTGAGCCGTGTGGACGGCGCCTCAGACCGCGCCGTGAAATGGGGCATTCTTACTAACGGCGCTGTGTGGCGGCTCTACTGGCAAGACGCCCGCTCACGTGCCGAGGAATTTTTTGAAATTGACTTGGCATTTGCGCTGAGTGTTCACGGCGTGCAGCATGAACTGGACGAGATGGACCCCGTCTATGCGCTCAAGCTGTTTCACCTGTTTTTCCATCGCGACGCTTTTTTGCCGCAAGCCTGGGACTCAACCGGGCGCAGTTTTCACGCATACGCCCTCAACGAAGCCCGGCTGTATGAAGAAAAGGTGTCGCAAGACCTGGGTGCCCGTGTGTTTGAGGAAGTCTTCCCGCAGTTGGCCGATGCCTTGGCGCGCGGGGATTTGCACGCGAAGACGCAAAAGAAGGGGATTGGCATCTCCACGCGCAACCAGTACACGCGGGAGTACCTCGACGAGGTGCGCGAGTCGGCGCTGGTGCTGCTATACCGCCTCCTGTTTCTCTTCTATGCAGAAGACCGCAACCTGCTCCCGGTGCGCGATGCGCGTTATGCGCCTTACAGTGTGCGCCGCCTGCGCGAACGGGTGCGCGACGACATTGAGGCCCGTAAAACCTTCTCCACCAAACTAGACAACATCTGGCGCGACCTGCAGGGTGCCTTCCAGTTGATCGACGAAGGCGACGACGCCGTGGGCATGCCCGCCTACAACGGCGGCTTGTTCGACCGCGCCCGCGCGCCACTCTTGGTGCGCACCAAGGTGCCAGACGCCGTGATGGCACCCATCATCGACGCCCTGTCGCGCCGCACCGAAGACCTGCTGCGTGGCTGGATCAACTACCGTGACCTGTCCGTTTCACACCTGGGGGGCATTTACGAGCGTCTGCTGGAATACACGTTAGAGCATGAAGTCCAGGCCATCGACACCTACAAAGACAAACCGGAAATCAATCGCATTGTGGCCAAGCCGGCCAGCTTTGCCCGCAAGGTGTCTGGCAGTTATTACACCCATGATGACCTGGTTCGACTGATCCTGCGCGAGTCCGTAGGCCTGCTGGTGCGTGAGCGCGTGGACGCGTTCGGCACGCATCTGAAAAAGCTGAAGAAAAAAGCCTCACTCAACCCGGCGGATTGGGAAGCGCTGGACGCCAAAGACCCCGCCAGCCAGATACTGGAACTCAAGATTTGCGACCCTGCCATGGGCAGTGGCCACTTTTTGGTGGCACTGGTTGACGACCTGGCAGACCGGGTTCTTGAAGCCATTAACACGGCGACGCATGACGTTGCGGAACAGCCCTGGGCGGCGCATCTTGTTGAGATAGGGCGGCCATGGCTGAGCCCGCTAGTAGCCAGGATTTCCGATATTCGCCGGAGCATCAAGACCACGGCCAACGCACATGGCTGGGCTGTGACGGATGCCCAACTGGACGACCGCCACATCGTGCGGCGCATGATCCTGAAGAAATGCATCTTTGGCGTTGACAAGAACCCCTTGGCCGTGGAGCTTGCCAAAACAGCACTGTGGCTGCACACGTTTACCGTGGGTGCGCCTCTTTCATTCCTGGACCATCACCTGAAAATTGGTGATAGCTTGCATGGGGAGCGGCTACCTAGCGTGCAGCGCAATCTGAATGACTTGGGAATGCTGTTTCAACAAGCGGATTTGGTGCGCCTGGATCATGCGGCCCGTAGTTTGAGCAAAGTTGCAGACTTGACAGACGTTGATTTGGCAGAAGCCGAATTGTCAAAAAAATTGGCCACCGAGGCGTTGGCCCAAATTCAACCTATCAATGCACTCCTTGACTTTTGGCGAGCGCTGCGATGGATCGTGCCGAACTGGCCAGTTGATTCGCCGAAAAAATTGGCCAAATTGGGCGATGAAAACAGTCGATTGGCATTGGCTGAAATTCTTTCCCTTGATCGAAATCTCGTCGGCATACTCGCTGAAGGCAAGATTTCCGGCCGCGGGCATGCAATTGACGCTGCGAACGCACTGCTTGCCCAGACTGAGGCGCTCGCTCGTCGTGAAACCTTCTTCCACTGGTGGACGGCGTTCCCGAATGTTTGGAAGCCGGACGGGACGGGTGGTTTTGACGCCGTGATTGGCAACCCACCTTGGGACGTGGCCAAACTGGAAGAAATCAAATGGTTTTCGCAGCGTGATGTGGCTATCGCATTTGCCACCAACACTTCAGATCGGGACCAATTGATAGCCAAGCTCAAATCAGACGGAAAGCCGCTTTTCAACGAATTTATTGAGGCGCAGCAAAGCGCTGAAACCGCCTCGCGGGTATTGCGCAACTGTGGCGACTTCCCTCTTCTCTCCGGTGGTGATGTCAATTTGTACCGGGTGTTTGTCGAGCGTTCATGCGCCTTGTTGCATGCCGACGGTCTTGCCGCGTTGTTGGTGCCTTCGGACATCACGACGGGCAGGACAAGCGCCAAATTCTTCAAGGGGTTGGTGGAAGACAGGCGCGTGGGCGCCATATTCGATTTTGAGAACCGCAAACCTTATTTTCCCGATGTTGATCGGCGTCAGAAATTTTGTGTCTTTTTGATCGGTGCTGAAAAGCGCCACTGGCCCAAAATTCATTGCGGCTTCTATTTGGCAGACGCGACTGAAATGAATCGGCGGGGTGGCACGTTTGAAATGACCGGCAAGGAACTTACTGCGCCCAACGCAAACAGCGGCGGTGCCGCCATGTTCCGCACTGCGAAAGATGCCAAATTGGCGGCTAAGGTATATACCAGCCAGGAGATTTTGGTGAAGCGTACCGGCGACCTGATTAAAAATCTCTGGCCTGTGAAGTATTCAAATCTATTTCACATGTCGGGAGACTCGAAGCTGTTTAAACGCAAGTCTGAATTGAAGGAAAGAGGTTGGGTAGAGGGGCAACTCCGCGTGTGGTCACATCCGGAGTTGGGGGCCGCCGTTCCCCTCTATGAAGGCAAGATGGTTCAACTCTATGACCATCGTGCGGCAGAGATTGTGATCAACCCCGCCAATTTGCACAGGCCGGCGCAAGAAGTTCCGGTTGCAGATGTCCGCAAAGCAAACCCGACTTTCCTTCCAGACGCCCAGTATTGGGTTTGCACCAGCGATTTCAGGTTTGGTGAAATGCCCAGCGCCGTGCTGGGCTTCAAAGACGTGACTTCTCCCACCAATGTCCGCTCGGCTATTGCGGCATTCATACCGGCGAGTGGCGCAGGTCACACATTTCCACTGCTGCTTCCCAAGGCAGGGACCACCAACCTTGACTACCTGCGTTGTGCGGCGTTGCTGCTGGCTAATCTGAATGCGTTTGCCTGTGATTTTTTCTTGCGTCAGAAACTGCAGACGCAGCACCTGACATTGTTCATGCTTGAACAGCTTCCTCTCATCGCCCCCGACCACTTCGAGCAAAGCATCGGCAGTATCAAAATCGCCGACTTCATCCGCCAACAGGTGCTGGCCCTGACTTATACCGCGCACGACATGGCGCCATTCGCTCGCGACATGGGTTACGTGTATGAGGCAGGTGCCAACAAAGGCCAAGTGAAGCCGCCGTTCGTCTGGAACGACGAAGACCGCCGCCAGCGCATGGCCGCGCTGGATGGCCTGTTTTTCCACCTCTACGGTTTGGGTGCCGACGATGCTGCCTACATCATGGACACCTTCCCCATCGTGCGCGAGCACGATGAAAAGGCCTTTGGCCGCTACCGTACCAAAGAAGATGTGCTGGCCAAACTGGCGGAAATTGAAGGTGGCAAATTGAGTGTTTAGTGATTGCGTGTCTGAACGCTGAGGCTCGATGGAAACTTGATAAAACTTGATTTTCGGCACAGAAAATGCAATAATCCACTGCCTATGCATAAAGTTATCCACAGCGCATCCATCAAGGCCGCGATGGCCAAACGGGGATGGAGCCAGGAGCAACTGGCCAAAACAATCGGTGAATCGCCTCAGGTGGTGTCCAACTGGTTCCAGGGCAAGCACTTCCCCCGCCCTGACAAGCTGCTGAAACTGGCCAAAGTGCTCCAGCTTGGCTTTGACCAGTTGGTGATGCCAGAGGCCAATCGGCCCGTCATTGCGTTTCGCAAAAAGGCGGGGGCCAAGACCACCGACGACCATGTCGCGCGTGCCATGGTGATGGGCAGTTTGCTCAAGACGTTGGTGCCATACCTGCCGCAACGCCGCGCGTTGCACACGCTGTTGCCCAGTCCATCCACGGAATATTTTCTGCTGCAAAACGCAGTGACACAGGTGCGCGCGCGTCTTGGCTTGGGTGCTCTGGCTGTGCTTGGGTACGGGCATCTGATCAGCGAGTTCAAAAACAATGACGCCTTGCTGGTGCCGGTGTTGTGGGGCGTCAAGCAGAACCACAAGAACGCGCTCCATATCCTGCTGCCAGTGGACAAGGTGACTTTTGTGTATTTGAATCTGGATACCCATCTGGAAGACTTCAAATTCTGGATGGCGCATGAACTTGCCCATGTGTACACACCAGACCAAGCCGGCACCGAAGAGGGTGAAGATTTTGCCGATGCTTTTGCGGGGGCATTGTTGTTCCCGCAGGCGTGTGCGGAAGTTGCCTATGCCCGGGCGCAAGGGTTGGCGGCTGGGCAAGCAATCAATGTGTTGAAGAGCCACGCGGAAAAATGTGAAATCTCGCTTTACACCGTGTTCATGCAGGTTCAACTGTTCGCCAAAGCCAAAGGTTTGGCGGCGTTGCCGTTGACTGTTACTCAAATCCATG
>JANOYE010000099.1:0-6320 GCA_031428695.1 Rhodoferax sp.
AATGCTTCATTGCCGCGCCAACACCTGACATCCACACCTTCAAGGGCTCGCTTAAGTAGCGCTCACTGTGAACACACTGCCGATAAATGTAGTCCTCTTCCGACGCGACTGCGTCTGAGGAGTAAGCTTCAATTTCGAGCCATTGTTTTTCAATGTTGCCGAGCCTGCTTGCGACGCCAGGCAGGTCTTCCGACATGAAAAATAGTTCGCTCGTCAAGGCTAGGTATCCTCGATAGCCGAGGATTGACTACACCTGCTGTGGGTTGCCAAAGGAATTCGTAACAGTAAAACAGATGCCTTGGTACCGATTCAACCGATCAAACCTGTTCTTGTCTTTGGTCTTCAGATCGGCAAGGTTGGCATCAGATGCTTTCGCCACACTTGCATTCGAAATATTCGCCATTGCAACGAGCGGCCAGTCTTCCAGGGCCTTGGCAAAGCGCGGAAACACTTGAAATATTCCAGAAGCCTTGGCGCGGTGCAAAACCACTTTCTTTTCCGGCGTCATTTTTAGTCGGCAGCTTTCAACGATGCAGTCCGACCAGAGCTGATGCTGGTTTTGAATCTGGGATGCGGTCGGAGGTATCACCCCCAAAGGTTTTTGAAATTCGGCCAGTGCACCACGAACCTGCTTCCTGGTTTGGTCATCCAGCTTAACTTGTCGAGTCCATTCGCCACCCCTGATCGGAGCCTCTGCTACAAACCGCTCAAACTCTTCAAACATTCTCTGAGGGTTACCATAAAGCCATCTGTCGTTAACGTAGAGCCTAAGAGTGGAATCAAAATCCGAGGGTGATTCAGCGCTCTGTGCAAACAAATTGAACGAAAGTAAAGCCAGCAAAACACCGGCCAAACACCTCGGAATCAGTCAAAAACACGACGCAACCGTCACGCCAACTCTTCCTTGCGAATCCGCACAATCGGTGCCAGCACGGTGGGCAGGGCTTGCATCTTCGCGATGGCGGCGTTCATGGTGCCTTCCACGGTGTCGTGCGTGAGAATGATCAGGTCAGTCTGGGTGGCGCCTTCACCGCCCACTTCATCCGCCTCGCGCTGCAAGACGGCGTCAATGCTGATGCCAGCCTCGGCCAGGATGCCCGTCACCTTGGCAAGCACACCCGCTTCATCGGCCACATTCAGGCGCAGGTAATAACTGGTCACCACATCGGCCATCGGCATGATGGGTGAATCGGTTTTGGATTGCTCGAAGGTGTGCGGCTGGAACGCCAGGTGCGGCACGCGCTGCGAGGCTGCTGCGCCATGCAGGCGGGCAATGTCCACCAGATCAGAAATCACAGCGCTGGCGGTGGGCTCGCTGCCCGCGCCTTTGCCGTAATACAGCGTAGTGCCCACCGCATCGCCATTGACCACCACAGCGTTCATGGCGCCTTCGACATTGGCAATCAGGCGTTTGGTCGGGATGAGGCTGGGGTGCACCCGCAGTTCGATGCCGGCTGCCGTTCGCTTCGTTATCCCCAGCAATTTGATGCGGTAACCCAGTTGCTCGGCGTATTTGATGTCTTGCGCAGCCAGCTTGGTGATGCCTTCGACGTAGGCTTTCTCAAACTGCACCGGAATTCCAAACGCGATGGCGGACATCAGGGTGATTTTGTGCGCCGCGTCCACACCTTCAATGTCAAAGGTGGGGTCGGCCTCGGCGTAACCCAGGGCCTGTGCTTGCTTGAGCACAGCGGCGAAGTCCAGGCCCTTGTCGCGCATTTCTGAGAGGATGAAATTGGTGGTGCCGTTGATGATGCCCGCCACCCACTGGATGCGGTTGGCAGTCAACCCTTCGCGCAATGCCTTGATGATGGGAATGCCACCAGCAACGGCCGCTTCAAAGGCCACCATCACGCCTTTGGCCTGAGCCGCCGCGAAAATTTCGCTGCCATGCACGGCGAGCAAAGCCTTGTTGGCGGTAACGACATGTTTGCCGGCGGCAATCGCCTCCATCACCAGTTGTTTGGCAATGCCGTAGCCGCCAATCAGCTCGATCACCACGTCGATGGCCGGGTTGGCGATGACCGCACGCGCGTCGCTGACCACCTGCACGCCCTCGCCCACAACGGATTTGGCGCGCGCCACGTCAAGATCGGCCACCATGGTGATCTCAATGCCGCGACCGGCGCGGCGCATGATTTCTTCCTGGTTGCGCTTGAGCACGTTGAACGTGCCACTGCCGACGGTGCCAATGCCCAAAAGGCCAACTTGAATCGATTTCATCAATATTTAAACAGAATAGGGGTCTAGGTCACGGAAATTATGCGCGAGCAGCTACTAATTTAATAGCGACTGGTTTTTCGAAGGCGTGGCCGCTGCCAGCAGCTTCCGGCTTGGTGTCGGTGCCATGCAGGCGCCGGTAGTTGCCCAGGAACTTGGCGATGCGGCCAATCGCCTCGCGCAGGTCATCTTCATGGGGCAGGAAAACAATGCGGAAGTGGTCGGGCGCGGGCCAGTTGAAGCCCGTGCCTTGCACCAGCATCACGCGGGTTTCGCGCAACAGTTCGAGGAAGAACTGGCGGTCGTCATCAATGGGATAAACCTTCGGGTCAAGGCGCGGGAACATGTACAGCGCCGCAGCGGGCTTGACGCAGCTCACACCCGGGATGGCGGTGATCAGCTCATAGGCCAAATCACGCTGGCGGCGCAATCGCCCGCCCTCGCCCACCAGATCATTGATGCTTTGGTAGCCGCCCAGCGCGGTCTGGATCGCCCACTGCCCCGGCACGTTGGAGCACAACTTCATGTTGCTGAGCATGTTCAGGCCTTCGATGTAGTCGGCCGCGTGTTTTTTGTCGCCCGACACAATCATCCAGCCCGCGCGGTAGCCGCAGGAACGGTAACTCTTTGAAAGCGAATTGAAGGTGAGTGTGAGCACGTCTTTGGACATGCTGGCAATCGCCGTGTGTTGGATGCCGTCGTAGAGCACTTTGTCGTAGACCTCGTCGGCGAGGATGACCAGGCCATGCTCGCGCGCGATTTCGACGATTGCCATCAGCAACTCGTTGGAGTACATCACCCCCGTCGGGTTGTTGGGGTTGATGACCACAATGCCTTTGGTTTTGGGCGTGATCTTGGCGCGGATATCGGCCAGGCTGGGCTGCCAGCCGTTGGCTTCGTCACACACGTAATGCACCGGCTTGCCGCCGGAGAGGCTGGTGGCGGCTGTCCACAGCGGGTAATCGGGCATCGGCAGCAGCAACTCGTCGCCGTCGTCCAAGAGCGCGTTGGTGGCCATGGTGATGAGCTCGCTGGCGCCGTTGCCCAGGTAAATGTCGTCCAGCGTCACACCGGCAATGCCTTGTTTTTGCGTTTCGTGCATGACCGCTTTGCGTGCCGCGAAGATGCCTTTGCTGTCGGAATAACCGGCAGAATTGGGCAGGTTGCGGATCATGTCCTGCTGAATCTCTTCCGGCGCGTCGAAGCCAAACACCGCCAGGTTGCCCAGGTTCAGCTTGATGATTTTTTGGCCTTCGTCTTCCATCTTGCGCGCCGCGTCCATGATCGGGCCGCGAATATCGTACAAAACGTTGGCCAGTTTGGCCGATTTCATGATGGTTTTCATAAACACCTTGAATCAAAACACCCCATTGGCAGCCCTTCAACGGCATTTCAACGCCACTTCGACGGCCATTCAACTGCCAACTGACCGCTTCAGCTCGGGGAAACCTATAATTTGACCACAGTTAGGCCCGCTTTAAGTGCAGTGCAACATGCATCTTTCGGCAGGCTCACAACACCCGCAACCTTATGAAATTCCAGCCTGAAAAATCCGACTTGCAAGCCATCAACGCCTATGGGCCGGGTTGGGTCAGCGTGGATGGTGAAAAAATCCTGACCAGCGTTGTCATCGGCTCGAAAGGACAACGTTTTGCATGGGAATGCACCAAGTACGAAGACTTGTCGGCCGAGCACTTCAGCAGCTTGGCCGAGCAAGGCCCGGAACTGGTGATTTTTGGCAGCGGCGCACGCATCCGGTTTCCTAAGCCGCTGTGGCTGGCCAGCCTGTATGCGCGGCGCATTGGCATCGAAACCATGGACACCGCGGCGGCCTGCCGCACCTACAACATCCTGGCGGGCGAAGGTCGCGATGTTCTGCTGGCGCTCTTAATTGAGCCGGGGCCCGGTTAATGCCGCCTGTGGCAGACCGATGCCGCATTCGGCAGGCGAAAGCGTCCGTTCGAATCAGGGTAAAATAGCGGCCTGTGATAGGCGAGCCCGCATCCGAGACAACCACGAAGGACCAAAGCGATTTATATGGCGATAGTTGTCAACAAACCCCTCCCCGAATTCGAAGCCCAAGCCACCTCCGGCACCAAAGTCACCAACACCACCCACCTTGGCAAGGCCATGGTGCTTTACTTCTACCCCAAAGACAACACCCCAGGCTGCACCACCGAAGCGATGCAGTTCCGCGACAAGTACAAAGACTTTGTCAAGGCTGGCGCAAATGTATTTGGCGTCTCGCGCGACAACATGAAGTCGCACGACGAATTCAAAGGCAAACTTGAGTTGCCGTTTGAGTTGATCGCCGACACAGAAGAAAAAATGTGCCACATGTTTGGTGTTGTCAAGAACAAGATCATGTACGGCAAAAAAGTCAAAGGCATTGAGCGCAGCACCTTTTTGGTCGGCGCGGACGGCCTGCTCAAGGGCGAGTGGCGCGGTCTGAAAGTGCCTGGCCATATTGATGAAGTGCTCAAAGCGGTCAAAGCACTGAAGAAAGCTGCCTGAGCCGGGCCATTGAACCAGGCCATTGAACCAGGCAACCGAACCAGGCAATCTTGCAAGACGATTTTGGACACACATTGCTAAAGAATGCCGCCTTGGCCGACACGCGCCAAGGCGGTTTTTTCTTTTTTGCGCCTGAATACGCTGCGCCCAGGTCCTCCAATCCATCCAGACAATCACCCAGAGCCCCCTAAACCATGCCACTGCCTCCTGCTCCGACCAAACGTGCCGCCTTGCTGACCCAGGCCGCGTTTGACACGCCAACGCGTACACCACCGCGGGCCGCAAGAAAAACCGAAGAGCCGCTGGCCGACCATCCCCTGGCCCGACTGGCTCCCGCCAACGAACCCGATCTGCATTCGCCTCCCACACGAAAACCAGCCCGCATTGCCCAGGCGCCCGCACCGCTTCAAGCCGCCGAACCCGCAAAAGTCTGGGCCAAAAGGCCAGAGACTGACCCGATTTCCGACGCCGCCGAAATCGCGTCCACGCCACCTGCAAAAGCGATAAAACCGGCCGGCAGCGCGCGCAAAGCCAGATCCAGCGGCGCCGCCAAACTGTTTGTGCTCGACACCAATGTGTTGATGCACGACCCGATGTGCCTGTTCCGGTTTGAAGAACACGACATCTTCCTGCCGATGATCGTGCTCGAAGAGCTTGATGGCCACAAGAAGGGCATGACGGAAGTGGCCCGCAACGCGCGCCAGACCAGCCGCAGCCTGGACGCCCTGGCCGCCGCCAATGGCGCCGACATCGGCGCCGGCCTGCAGCTTGACACCACAGGCCACCGCGAGGCCAAAGGCAAGTTGTACTTCCAGACGCAGGCACTCAACTACACCTTGCCGCAAAGCCTGCCGCAAGGCAAGTCAGACAACCAGATCCTCGGCGTGGTCGATGCCCTGCGCCAGCAATACGCCAAGCAACAGCCGCCGCGTGAAGTGGTGCTGGTCTCCAAAGACATCAACATGCGCGTCAAAGCGCGCGCGCTGGGCCTGGCCACTGACGACTATCAAAACGACAAAACGCTCGAAGACGGCGACTTGCTTTATTCAGGTTCGATGGCCCTGCCCAGTGATTTTTGGGCCACCCACGGTCAGACCGTGGAAAGCTGGCAACAAGGCGCCCACACGTTTTACCGCGTCACCGGCCCGCTGGTGCCCAGTTTTCTGATCAACCAGTTTGTTTATTTCGAGTCGCCCGGTGAGCCTTCGCTCTATGCGCGCGTGACTGAGATTCGCGGCAAAACGGCGGTGTTCAAAACGCTGAAAGACTACAACCACCTGAAGAATTCTGTGTGGGGCGTGACCACGCGCAATCGTGAACAAAACTTCGCGATGAACCTGCTGATGGATCCGGAAGTCGATTTTGTCACCCTCACCGGCACGGCAGGATCCGGCAAAACCTTGATGGCCTTGGCCGCTGGGCTCACGCAGGTGCTGGACGACCGGCGTTACACCGAAATCATCGTCACTCGTGCGACCGTGAGTGTGGGCGAAGACATCGGTTTCCTGCCCGGCACCGAAGAAGAAAAAATGGGCCCGTGGATGGGCGCGCTGGACGACAACCTCGAAGTCTTAAGCAAAACCGAA
>JANOYE010000100.1:0-17955 GCA_031428695.1 Rhodoferax sp.
CGCGCCCGAAAGCGGCATGGTCGGCCAGGCCGCGCAAAATGCCGTCACCCTGGTGGCGCGGGGTGCCGAGTTGCCGGGTGCCAACCGCTTGCTCGTCTTTGATGACATCTCAGAAATCGTCTCGGCCCAACGCTCGCAGGCCTGGGGCGAAGTGGCGCGCCGCCTGGCGCATGAAATCAAGAACCCCTTGACACCCATCCAACTCTCCGCCGAGCGCCTGGCGATGAAACTCGGCGGCAAGCTCGAAGCGCCGGAGCAGGCGATTCTCAATAAGTCTGTGAAAACCATTGTTGACCAGGTGGATGCCATGAAGCGCCTCGTCAACGAGTTCCGCGACTACGCGCGCCTGCCTTCAGCCGAGCTCAAGCCGCTGGATCTGAACCATTTGATCCAGGACGTGTTGCACCTCTACGCCCCTGAAAACGCCCGCGTGCCGGTGCATGCCGAGCTTGACCCCCTGTGCCCCGAGATACTCGGCGACAGCCAACAGCTGCGCCAGGTGGTGCACAACCTGCTGCAAAACGCGCAAGACGCCACTTTGGCGGCGGGCGGTGAAGGTGGCGCAGTGACGATTCGCACCAAATGGAGCGACACCTCCAAGCGGGTGCGCCTCAGCGTGCTTGATTGCGGCGCCGGCTTCCCTGACAACATCCTCGCCCGCGCCTTCGAGCCCTATGTCACCACCAAGACCAAAGGCACCGGCCTGGGCTTGGCGGTGGTGAAAAAAATCGCCGATGAACACGGCAGCCGCGTTGACATCGTCAACCGCATCGTTGACGGCAAAGTGAAGGGTGCCCAAGTGTCGTTATCATTCGCAACAGCCGCCGACCCGTTGATCTGAAACCTTCATTCGCGCGTCGCGCTTACAGCCGAGGAAAATCGAAACAATCATGGCAAACATTCTGGTGGTGGACGACGAACTGGGCATACGCGACCTGCTGTGGGAAATCCTCAACGATGAAGGCCATACCGTTGATCTGGCTGAAAACGCCGCCCAGGCGCGCGCCGCCCGCGCAAAAGAGCGCCCTGACCTCGTGCTGCTCGACATCTGGATGCCCGACACCGACGGCGTCACGCTCCTCAAGGAATGGTCCTCAGCCGGCGTGCTCACCATGCCAGTCATCATGATGAGCGGCCATGCCACCATTGACACTGCGGTCGAAGCCACCAAGATCGGTGCTTTGGCCTTTCTTGAAAAACCCATCACCATGCAAAAGCTGCTCAAAGCGGTCGAGCAAGGGCTGGCCCGAGGCGCCGCGCGCAAAGCGCCTCCGCCCATGATGGTGCAGCCGCTGGCGCACCTGGTTGAAGTCGCCGCCGCCATTGGGCAGCCAATCATGCAACTGACAGCAGGCGGCCAGCAATCGTGGCAAAGTTTCATGCTCGACAAGCCGCTGCGCGAAGGGCGCGATGAATTCGAGAAGGCCTATTTCGAGTACCACCTGGCCAAAGAAAACGGCTCCATGACCCGCGTGGCTGAAAAAACCGGCCTGGAGCGCACCCACCTTTACCGCAAACTCAAACAGCTCGGCGTGGACTTGACGCGCGGCAAACGAAACGCCGCTTGATGCGTTTTCAGAGGGCATTGCCGCGAAATCGCAAATTCGCGCCCTGCTATAATTCTCGCTGAAATCTGCATTCAAATGCAGATTTTGGCCCGGTAGCTCAGTCGGTAGAGCAGAGGATTGAAAATCCTTGTGTCGGTGGTTCGATTCCGCCCCAGGCCACCAAATTTAACGCCCCAGCGCTTTCACAGGTTCTGGGGCGTTTTCACGGGTGTCGGGCTCTGAATTCACATTCGATTGGCGGCTGCCATTGCCTAGTCATCGGTAAACGGCGGTGTGCCGTCAGGCCATGCCGTAACACTGCCGTCGTCGTTGTGCCAGCTTCATCAGTGATTTGGAAATCGAACCGGGAAAGAAATTTGTTTGCTATATAAATAATAGCATAAAAACGCCATTTTACGTGACTTAGGTGCCAATTTAGATCATAATTGACCATCGAACACGAAATTTGGGCCAATAACAAGCCTGTTAATTGCTGCGCAAATATCAAAGGCATCGATCACGACGATCACATCCCCTTTGCTCCAACAATCCTCCAGCATCAATCCAATGCGCAGCGCCTCGCCCCGTCGGTTGCCTACCACCAGCGAGTCGCGTTAACGCTGGCGCTCTGGTTCAAGCCCGTCTTTCTCAAGTGCCAAAGGCGACGCCTTGCTGGATAAATTTTTCGACCTCGTCCGGGCTGTGCCCCAGCTCCTGAAGGACGGCTCGGGTGTCTTGCCCCAGTCGCGGCGGCCTGATTCGCATGGCTGGGCGCTGGCCGTCGGCGCGCACCGGCGAGGCGACCGCCTTGAGCGGCCGTCCTTGTTCGTTGCTGTAGTGCAGGATCATGTCGGAGGCCAGCGTATGGGGGTGCTGCGCCAGTTCGCCCAAGGTGTGCACAGGCGAGCAGGGTATGCCGCTCGCTTCCAGCAGCGCTGTCCACTCTGCCCGGGTTTTGCGCTTCATGATCCGGGCGACTGCTGCAACGGTGTCCTGACGGTTGCTGACGCGCAGCGCGCCCGTGGCGAACCGGGCGTCAGCCGCCAGTTCGGGCGCATTCGCCACGGCGCAGAAGGAACGCCAAAGGGTGTCATTTGCTATGCCCAGGATGAGCGGCTTGTCGCTCGTTTCGAAGGCCTGATAGGGACACAGCGACTCATGGCCGGAACCTGGCCGCGCCGGTTCTGTGCCACGTTGCCAGTAGCCCTGCAAGAAATAGCCTAGAAATCCGACGGCCGAATCGAACAGCGAGGTCTCCAGCTTCATGCCGCTGCCGGTGCGGGTGCGTAGCATCAGCGCTCCCATGATCGCCACCACTGAGTGCAGGCCAGTGCCTTGGTCAACCGGAGAAAACGGGCTACGCACAGGAGGGCCTTCAGGCTCGCCGGTCATGGACAACATGCCCGTAAAAGCCTGCGCGATGAGGTCGTATCCTTTGCCTTCCTTCATCGGTCCACGGGTTCCGTAGCCTGAAATGCTGCAATACACCAGCCCGGCATTGAGGGCCTTGAGCGCTTCATAACCAATTCCCAGCCGGTCCGCCACACCCGGCCCGAAGCTTTCCACGACCACGTCGGCCTGTTGTGCCAAACGCTTGCAGATTGCCAGACCTTCAGCGGATTTCAGGTCCAGCGCGAGACTGCGCTTGTTGCGGTTGACCGCCAGGAAGATGGTGCCAGTGCCATCCTCAAATGGGGGCCACAGGCGGGTATCGTCGCCGCCTTTGCACGGCTCGATTTTGACGACGTCTGCACCCAAGTCCCCCAAGTATTGGGTACACAGCGGGCCGGCCAGAATTTTGGAGAAATCAAGCACACGCACGCCGTCCAAGGGGGTAAACAGCGTCTTGGCGCCAGAGGTCTGCATGTTTGCCTTTTCTGTGGTTTTCTATGGTCTAACAATTGACTGTAGCAAATATTAGCACTATATTTGCCGCTTATGTCACCAGTCATCTCGATGAATGCCCCGAACCAAGCGCCCGCCCTGCTCGGACACTTGGGCGTGATCAACATCCCCCGATCTTGCGAAGTGTTGGCTGAAAAACTGCAGGCGCAAATCTTGAGCGGTTTTCATCCTGCGGGTTCGGCGTTGCCGACCGAGCGTGAACTGGTCGCCGGCACCGGCTTGAGCCGCGGTTCAGTGCGTGAGGCGTTGCGAATCCTCGAAGCCCAGGGATTGGTTCGCACACGGGCTGGCCGCTATGGCGGCTCGGTCGTTTCCCGCCCTACAGACGCGCTGCTGGCAAGCCACATCAACCTGTTCGCCAAGGGCCTGAGCGTGCCGCTTGACGCATTGGTCGAGGCACGGCAGGCGCTCGAACCCATGGTTGCGTACCTGGCCGCACGCAACCGCAGCGAAGAAGATCTGGCGGCCTTGCAGGCAATTGCCGCAAGGTTGGACGCCGCGGCACAGTCGGACGTGCCTTTGTTCCTCGAAGAGAACGCCAACTGGCATTCAGCGCTTGCGGCAGCGAGCCACAACGATCTGTTGCGCGCATTCACCTCGTCCATCTCGGGGCAAATGCTCGACGCGTCCCGCATCGAGAACTTTGCTTCAGAGGACGTGCGCCAACTGGTGTCGCAAGCCCACCGGCGGATCTTGCAGGCGATCGAGGCGCAAGATTGCGCCGCCGCGCGCCGCCGGGCCGAGCGCGATGTGCAGGCCTATGCCAAACACCTCGAACTGGCGGTCAAGGCAACCGGCCTGCAGATGCGTGCGCCAAGCAGCGAAGACGACGTTCGTCTGGAAAAAGAAACCCCCCATGCTGCCTGATCACACGCCGGTCCTCGTCGGCATAGGCGTCGCTTCACGGCGGGAGGCGGACTTCGAACGGGCGCTTGAACCCATGGACTTGATGCTTGAAGCCGTGCAGGCGGCGGGCCAGGACAGCGGCTCTCCTGTGGCACTCAGCAGCGCCCAGTTCATCGCCGTGCCGCGCGGACGATGGAACTACAGCAACCCAGCGGGTGAAATCGCCCGCGTTGTCGGCGCCGTTGGTGCCACTACGGTTCTATCGACGGTTGGCGTCTTGCAACAAACCTTGATCGGCGCTGCATGTGCGCGGATCGCGCGTGGCGAAGTGCACACCGCACTGGTGACCGGGGCAGACGCAGGTTACCGGCTCCTTCGCGCGCAGATGGCGGGGCGCCAAGCGCCAGAACGGGCCCAAGGCGATTCACCTGATATTTTCATGGCGCCCAAGGACGAATTGCGGCACGTGGTCGAGAAACGCGCCGGGCTTCACCTGCCGGTGGGTCTCTACGCGATCATGGAAAGCGCGTTTCGCGCCAGCCATGGCTGGAGCCTTGCGCGGCATCGTCAGCTTCTGGCTGAGCTGCTCGAGCGTTTCAGCCAAGTCGCTGCCGCCAATCCACATGCCTGGCAACGCACGCCTGCCGATGCTGCGTTCATCCGCGAACCGTCGGATCACAACCCGATGCAGGCAATGCCCTATACACGGGCGCACTGTTCGACCTGGAACGTTGACCAGGCGGCGGCGTTGCTGTTGTGCTCGGCTGCACGTGCCAAAGAACTCGGCATCGAGCGCTCGCGTTGGATATTTCCACTTGCCAGCACGGAGTCCAACCACATGGTGGCAGTATCCGCGCGCGCGCATCTCGCTGCTTGCCCAGGAGCCCGCATCGCCGGCATCGCAGCGCTCGCCAATGCCGGGCTTGCCGCGCAGGACATCGACCTGATAGACCTTTACAGCTGTTTTCCCCTGGCGGTGCAGGCTTACGCAGAGGCCCTTGGCCTCTCGCTTGAACGGCCTCCAACCTTAACCGGCGGCATGCCGTTCGCTGGCGGCCCCTACAACAATTACCTGTTTCAGGCCACCTGCCGCGCTGCCGAACTGCTGCGCCAGGGCAAAGGCCAGACCGCTCTGGTGTCTTGCGTTTCGGGCGTGCTTACCAAACAGGGCTTTGGTATTTGGTCGGTCAATGCGCCACCGCAGGGATTCGTGCACGAGGACGTCAGCGACGCCGTCGCGCGCGAAATGCCTGCTCTGGAAGTGGTGGAAGAGTTCAGCGGCCCTGCCTCGGTCGCCGGTTACACCGTTCTTCATGGCCGAGGTCAACAACCGCGCGGCGTGGCTTTGGTCGACACCACGCAGGGCCAGCGGGCGATGGCGACCACCGAAGACACGGAAATGGTCGCGCGCATGCAGCAGGAAGAATTCGTCGGCCGTGTTGTGCTGGTCCAGAACAACCACTTGTTGCGATGAACAGCGCCCCCCGCAACCCTGTTGTTGAAACCCTTGACGACGTTTGCGCGTTGCCACTGGTGCGCCGCCTCGCCGCCATGCTCGACCATGATCCTTTCGCCTGGCGAAACGGCGACTTTTTGCCCCACGGTTGGCATGTGATCCTGTTCAATGTGCCAACACCGCAGTCCATGCTGCGTGCAGATGGCGCCGCTGCCTTGGCCGTCAGTTTGCCCGACATCGGACTGCCCCGGCTCATGATGGGCGGGCGGCAATGCCGGTTCACCGGCGAAATTCCCATTGGCGCGTGTGTCCGTCGCGAGTCGCGCCCGGGCGAGGTTCAGCTCAAGCATGGCCGATCCGGCCGCTTTGCCCTGATCAAGGTCGAGCACAGAATATTCGTTGAAGACCAAGAAGAGCCCGCTGTGGTTGAGCACATTGATTACGTGCTGCGCGAGGCGGTCGATGCCGAGGCAGCGTCACCGTCTGCAAAGGCACATGCGCCAGCAACTGTGGTCGCGCCAGGACGTCTTGCGCAAGCCGATGCGTCACGTACGCTGGTCCCCGATGCGCCGCTGCTCTTTCGTTATTCCAGCATCACCGACAACCCGCACCGAATCCACTACGACCTTGCCTATGCTACCCAGGCAGAGGGTTATCCGGGACTGGTTGTCAACGGAAGCATTCCGTCGATTTTTCTGCTCGAATTGTTCAGATCCGCCGCGCGGCGCGAGCCGGCAACGTTCAGCTCGCGCAACCTGGCGCCCATGTTCTGCGACCGACCGTTGCAACTGCGGGCGCTCAACGACGGCAACACATGGCGCCTGTGGGCAGAGGATGAAAATGGACAAACATGTTTCGACGCCAGTGCCACCTGACAAGACCCGTGCACAACTCAAGACGCTTTCTCGCCCCTGTACCCTTCCCATTTAAGGAGACATCCCATGTTTGACAAAGTTTTTTCCCAGAGCGCTACCCGCTTGGCGGGCAGAAGATGGGCCATTGGCGCGCTGGCTGCGGCATGCGCTTGGGGCAGCCTGCCCGCGTTCGCGCAAGGAGCCTACCCGAACAAACCGATCCGCATGATTGTTTCTGTCGGCGCCGGTGGCGCCACGGACGCGTTGACGCGGCGGTTGGCCGATCGGCTGTCCAAGTCGATGAACACGCCGATCATCGTTGAGAACCAGCCAACCGGCAGCGGCGTCATCGCTGCCACCACGGTCGCCAAGGCGGCGCCGGACGGCTACACCCTGTTGATCGGCACCAACACCACCCACGCCGGCAATGCCAGCTTCCTCAAAAGCATTCCGTACGATCCCATCAACGACTTCGAACCGATCTCGCGGCTGGGCATCGCTGCGCTGGTGCTAGGGGTGAACAATGCCGTGCCAGTCAACAACGTTCCCGAGTTCATCGCTTACGCCAAGGCCAATCCGGGCAAACTGGCCTTTGGCGCAGGGACTGGCTCAGCCCGCCTGGCCTCGGAGATGCTCAAGGCCAAGGCCGGCATTGACATGCTCAGCGTTCCTTACAAATCGAATGCACCCGCGCTGACCGATCTTCGCGGCGGGCAAATCCAGGTGCTGATGGGAGACATCGCTTTGATGTTGCCGCACATCCGCTCCGGAGCGGTGAAGGGATTCGCGGTATCGAGTGCGCGGCGTTCCGCCACGATGCCCGAATTGCCGACGCTGGCCGAAGCTGGCGTTGCGGGTTATGAACTGGTGGGGTTCATTGCCGCGTTTGCGCCTGCCAAGACGCCGCAGGCGATTGTGCAGCGCCTCAACGAAGAGATCGGACGCATCCTGCGCGATAAGGAATTCGTGGACAGTTTAACAGCGGCCGGGGTGGACGCTGCGCCAACGTCGCCTGAGCAGTTGCGTGACTGGGTCCTCTCCGAAACCAACAAGTGGCGGGAGTTGTCACGCGCCGCCGGGATCGTGCCTGAATGAGCAGTCCGGTGAATTCGACCGCGCCGGTCTTTGCCGGCGTTCGCGTTGTCGAATGCGCGCAAGCTGGCATCGCCGCTGCGTACGCGGCCTGGCTGCTGGCACGCCTGGGCGCCCAGGTCACCAGGCTGGTCAGCTCGCTGCCCGCTGCGCCTGCCAGCGCGAGCCCGATCCAGCATGCGCTCGAAGCCCTGTCCGACGGCAAAGCCCACGCTCCTCACCCCCAAAACGGGGTTGAACTTGATGCGCTGCTGGGCAGTAGCGACATCGTTTTGTGCGATTCGCCGGCAAAGCTGGAGGCCCTGGCCGGCCCGCTGCAGGCGATCAATGAGCGCTGGCCCAGGCTGGTCATCGGCATTGCAACCATTTTCGGTATCGAAGGCCCCTATGCCTCGCATAACGCCATCAGCCTCGACGCGCAGGCATTGAGCGCAGTGGCCTGGGTCTTGGGGGAAAGCGGCCGTGAACCGCTGTCATTCCCGCCTGGCGTGCTGGAGCATCAGTCTGGGGCGATGTTGGCTGCCGGTTCGCTGCTGGCATTGGCCGTGCGTGACGCATGTGGCCGCGGTCGCGTCGTCGACATCGCGCTGGCCGATGTGCTGGCCAGTTATGTGGCCGGCAACAGCCCCTTGTATGTGCACCACGGTTTGCAATGGCAGCGCAGCGGCCGCCGCGCATCGGGCTCGGGCGGCGCCTACCCCTACATGACACTTCCGTGCAAGGATGGACAGGTTTGCATCAGCGGCCGCACGCGCGACGAGTGGAATCGCCTGGTTCAGGTCATGGGCAACCCGGAGTGGGCTTCTTTGCCGCGCTACCAAGACTTGCGGGCGATGGGTAAGCAGTATCCCGACGAAGTCGATCAGCTTGTCATGCCATGGTTTGCCCGGCACACCATGGCAGAACTCGAGGCGATCGCGTTGCAAAACAATCTCATCGTTTCACCGATCCGTGGTTTCTCAGATGTGGTGCAAACACGGCATTTCACAGAGCGCGGGTTCTTGTCAGAGCGCTCGGTTGCCGGACAAAAGGTCAAAGTGCCCGGGCTGCCGTTCAAAATTCTCGAAACACGTTCGGAAACCGCACCCAATTTGGCGTCAACCTTGCTGCGTGTCGCGCCACCAACCCCGGCGAAAGAGGTGCACTTCGACCTTGCCAGCCCGCTGGCGGGCATGCGTGTATTGGACTTTGGCTGGGTCTGGTCGGCGCCGTGGGTGGGCACCATGCTGGGTGAGCTCGGTGCCCAGGTGATCAAGGTCGAACATGCCTTGCGTCCAGACAACCTGCGCCTGTCGGGCCGGGTCATTCGCGATGGAAAGCCGATCGAAGGTCCGTCAAAGGAAATGTCGCCGATGTACCACCAGATCAACCACGGCAAGCTCGGCATCACCCTCAACGCCAAAGAGCCGCGTGCGGTGGAACTCCTCAAGCAACTGGCCGGCATGAGTGATCTCGTGGTCGAGAACATGTCGCCCGGCTCGATGGAGCGCAGCGGGCTCGGCTACGAGGCCATGCGGGCCGTCAACCCACGGATCGTGATGTTGTCGATGTCGGCTGCCGGACAATTCGGCAAACTTGCCAATATGCGCGCCTATGCGCCGACCATGTCCAGTTTCGTCGGCATGGAGTCGATGGTCGGCTACGCTGGGCAAGCGCCGATCGGTGCGCTCAACTTCGGTCTGGGCGACCCGAATGGCTCGGTCCATGCGCTCGTGGCGGTGTTTGCAGCCTTGCGCCGGGCGCATTCCACCGGTACAGGTTGCTACATAGACTTGTCCCAAATCGAGGGGCTGCTGGGTACGTTGCGGCCGTACCTGATCGACTCCCAACTTCGAGGCGCGCAATCGCCGCCGATGGGCAACAGCCATCCGGACGTCGCGCCGCATGGCATTTATCCCGCAGCCGGTTCCGATGCATGGCTCACCCTCGCGACGACGGATGATCGGCAATGGCAGGCGCTGTGCAAGTTGGCGGACAACGCGGGGTGGACAAAGGACGCGCGCTTTGCTGCGCTCGGCGACCGGATCGCGAACCGCGTGGCTCTTGACGCTGCGCTGGCCCAGTGGACCGCAACGCAGCCGCGCGACGCGCTGGTTGCCAGGCTTCGCACAGCGGGCATTGCCGCCACTGCTGTGTTGTCAGTGCAAGAGCAATGGCGTGACCCGCATTTCGCTGCACGCAAGATCACACAGGACGTTGAGATACCGTATTTCGGCGCCGCCCCCATGTTCAAGGCACCATGGCGATTCAGCGACTTCTCGCCAAAAGTCAGCCGCTCTGGGCCACAAATGGGTGAGCATAACGACAGGGTCTTTGGCGAGCTGCTCGGCCTGTCGCCAACTGAAATAACCGACTTGAAACAGCGCGGCGTGATCGCCTGACACCCTGGCCATGAAAGAGACAATCGCATGAATGAGCAACCGGGCGCGCAGCCAGCGCCGCTGTCCCCGTCACAGGCACCGGCTTTGTGGGAAGGCGCGCTTGAAGAGGCGCGCAGCCTGATTGGCGTGGACTTGCGCCGCACTGGACAGACCTGGAACACAGAGGCCACGCCCGATGCCGTGCGCCACTTTTGTTGGGGCATCGGCGATGAAAATCCCCTGTTCTGCGACCCGGCCCACGGCACTGCCAGCCGCTGGAAATCAGGCTTGGCGCCAGGATGTTTTCTCTACACCATCGACACCACCGTGGTCGCGCCGAAACTGCGCGGAATCCAGTGGCTTTACGGCGGAACCGACTGGGAATGGTACCAACCCATCCGCCACCGCGACAGCTTTACGGTGCGGGCACGGCTGCTCGAGGCGGTTGAAAAGCAAGGCGGCAAGGCGAAGAGCTTCATCATCCAGACCGGGGAAGTCCTGTACACCAACCAGCACGGCGAGCTGGTGTGCCGCGCACTCGGACATACCGCCCGCACACCACGCGCCAAGGCGAAAGATGGCCTCAAATACGAGGCCCGCGAGACACACCGCTATACGCCCGAAGAGCTCGAATCCATGGCCCATGCCATCGAGACTGAGGAGTTGCGTGGCACCACGCCACGCTTCTGGGAAGATGTCGAAGTGGGCGCCAGCGTTCAGCCGATGCTCAAGGGGCCGCTCAACATCACCGACATGATCTGCTGGTACGCGGGCGGCGGCCACAGCTACCAGGCCCACCGCCGCGCGACGATGCACCGCAAGCGCCATCCGGCAGATTCCTACGTAGACGCCAAAACCGGCGCTCAGGACAGCGCCGCGCGCGGGCACGCTGAAGCGAAGATGGCGCGCGAAGTCGGCATGCCGGGAAGTTACGACGTGGGGCCGCAACGCATTTCCTGGATGGGCCAACTTATGACGAACTGGATGGGCGACGACGGCTTCCTGCGGCGCCTCAACGTTTCGGTGCGGCGGCCCAACATATTCGGCGACGTATCGTGGTGCAAAGCCAGGGTTGTCGACAAACGGATCGCAGACGGCGCCCACTTGGCAGACCTCGAAGTTTGGGTTGACAACCAACTCGGCGAAACCACGGCAAAAGGCACGGCCGTGGTCGAGTTGCGTTCGCGCGGCTTGGCTGCGAGCCGTTGAAGCGCACGCCGAAATCAATTTCTGGGTGCACTTGTGTTGCTATTAATATAGCAGCTAATGACGCATATTATTCGTGACTTTGGGGCTGAAAACCTGTAAATTCTTGCCAAATTCGGCAGGGAGCCGCTACCAATCCACCAAACTCAACCCCACACTGAGCAAATTGCGCTTGCGGTTGAAGTCCACCAGCGAATCGCCGTAACCGCTGAACAGCTGCACATGAAAACGCAGGCCGGTTCGTGAGTTCGGGTTTGCACTGGAGGGCGGTGCATCGCCAAAACTCTTGAGCCATTCGAGGCGGATTGAGCCGCTGTCGCCGCTGCTCAGGCCGTGCCGCAGTGTGACACCCACGGTGTTGAACGGGTTCACGTCCCAAAAGGTGGCGAGTTCGGCGCGGCCGATCAGGTTGTCGATGCCGGTGTTGTCGTCTTCGCCCGCAGGCTCGGGCAGGCGTTGCCAGAGTCTCGCTGTCACGCGCAAGTCGTTGCCCTTTTCCATGCCTGCCATCAGCACCGTGCGGTTCCAGCTGCGTGACAGCGGCAAGGCTTGGCCGTTGGACTGGTGTACCAGCGAGAGGCCGCTGTACCGCAGGCGCCAGCCGCCGGGCAGGGCCGCGTCAGTCGGGTAGATGTAGGTGATCTCGGGCTCGTGGTCGGTGGTGCGAAACGGGCGCGAGAGGTCGCTGTTGAAGAGTTGCCAATACGACTGCTGGGTGTAACCAAACCAAAGTGAATCTCGCGCGCTCGGGTGGCCCTGCGTGAGCAAACCTTGCGCGATTTTTGTGCGCACCGAGAGCTGGATGCGGGTTTCAGTAGGGCTGAAGGCGGTGCTGGCCAGGGCGCTGTGACCGGGTGCCGAAGAGGCGGGCTGCAGGTTCGCGCCATCGGAGCCGATCAACGACAGGCTGGTCGGGTGGTAACCGCGAATGCCCAGCGCGCCGCAGTCGCTGCCGACCTCCAACTCCCAGAAGCGCGAAAGCTTGCTGCGCTGGTGGCTCTTGCAGTCGGCCACCGCTGTGCTCGCCGTGTTCTGTGGGGGCTTCGAATCTGTTGACGAGGGCTGGCCCTGCGCCAACGAAAGCAGTGAACTCGACGCAACTAAAAATACGGCGAAGGCTTTTTTCATTTTTGAACGCCTTGGGCGGCTCAACGGTCGATTCATTTGACTTCCATCAACGCGGTGTCCAGCGCCTTCTTGGCAAACTCGGCCCGCAACGCCTTGAGTTTTTCACGCGGGTCTTCCCGCGTGGTGGTTTTGTCCAGCGCCATCTCGGCGATGAAGCGGCTCGGCTTGCTGGGCACACTCTCGCGGCCTTTCTTGCGCCGCTTAGTCCAGCTCACCGCCAAACTGCGCTGCGCGCGGGTGATGCCGACGTACATCAGGCGGCGTTCTTCCTCCAGGCGGCTTTCAAAATCAGCATCGTCCAGCCGGAACGGCAACAGGCCTTCGTTCACGCCGACCAGCAGAACGTGTGGCCACTCCAGCCCTTTGGCGGCATGCAATGTGCTTAAGGTGACGACATTTTGATCGGTCTGCCGCTCGGAAATCGTCGACAAGAGTGAAACGGTTTGTGCCACGTCGAGCAGCGACTTCACTTCGACGGATTCATTCGCACCCGACATGTCATCAATCTGCCCGCCACAACGCGCCGACATCCATTCGCAAAAATCGAGCACGTTGCTCCAGCGCGCAGCAGCGAGTTTTTCAGTCTCTTCGCCGTCTTGCAAGAATTGCTCGTAGCCGATTTCCTTGAGCCATTCCTTCAAAAAATCTGCGGCAGCCTCGGCGCCGATGGTCTGTCGCGCGCGGAACTCCAAATCGTTCACGTAACGCCCAAACTCGTGCAGACTGCCCAGCGCCTTCTTGTTGACCACACTGCCCAGCGAGGGTGAAAACAGCGCTTCAAACAGGCTGACTTTGTACGACGACGCGAACGTGCCGAGCTGCTCCAGCGTCTGGTGGCCAATGCCGCGTTTGGGCGTGGTCACAGCGCGCAGGAAGGCCGGGTCGTCATCGTTGTTGATCCACAGGCGGAACCAGGCGCACAGGTCTTTGATCTCAGCGCGGTCAAAAAAACTGGTTCCGCCCGAGACTTTGTAGGGGATTTGCGCCTTGCGCAGCGCCTTCTCGAAGGGTTTGGCCATGTGGTTGGCGCGGTACAACACGGCGAAGTCGCGAAACTCCTTGTGGTGCATCTGCGGCGCGCCAGTGATGTCTCTGGCGTTGCGCGACTCGGCCAGCACCTGCGTGCCCGCAATCAAGCCCTGTATGCGCGCCACGGTGCGTTCGGCTTCGTGCTCTTCGTTGTCGGCATCGACCACACGAACCGGCTCGCCCGCACCCAAATCGCTCCACAAATTTTTCGGAAACAGTTTCGGGTTGGGCGCGATCACGTTGTTGGCGGCTTGCAAAATCGCGCCGGTGGAGCGGTAGTTTTGCTCCAGCTTGATCACTTTGAGCGTGGGGAAGTCCAACGGTAGTTTTTTGAGGTTGTCCAGCGTCGCGCCGCGCCAGCCGTAAATGCTCTGGTCGTCGTCGCCCACGGCGGTGAACTTCGCCTCTTTAGCCGATTTGCCGCTGACCAGCAGCTTCAACAGTTCATATTGTGTGGCATTGGTGTCTTGGTATTCGTCTACCAGCAAATGGCCCACCAGGTCATGCCATCTGTGCGCAATAAGCTCATTATTTTGTAGCAACTTGAGTGGCAAGGAAATGAGGTCGTCAAAGTCCACGCTTTGGTAGGCGGTGAGGCGTTCTTCATAACGCGCCATGATGCGGGCGATCTGGCGCTCGTCATTGTCCTTGGCCTGAGCCTCGGCGGCAGCGGCGTTCAGGCCCATGTTTTTCCACAGCGAGATCGTCCACTGCCAGCTGCGTGCGACCTTGGCGTCGGTGGTGCCGCCCGCGTCTTTCAAAATGCTGGTGACATCGTCGCTGTCCAGAATCGAAAACGCCGGCTTGAGGCCCAGCGCCGCGCCATCCGCGCGCAACATGCGCACGCCCAGCGCGTGAAAGGTGCAGATCACCACCTCTTTGGCCGGGCGGCCTATCAGCGCCTTGGCGCGTTCGCGCATCTCTGCCGCTGCTTTGTTGGTGAAGGTGATGGCGTAAATGCGTTTCGGCTCCAGCCCCGCCTGGATCAGCCGCCCGATCTTGTGCGTGATGACGCGTGTTTTGCCCGAGCCTGCACCGGCCAGCACCAGGCAGGGGCCGTGCATGAAATTCACTGCTTCTTGTTGGGCGGTGTTCAGGCCGAGGCCTGCGGGTGGTTGCAACATGTTGATTGGATTAGTGAAAATGCGGTTTTATGCATATTTGATGTCATGACATTGAATATGCGCAAACCGCCATTGTCGATGGCTCGGCCACAATCTCCCCGTGCAGCAAATCCTCCTCATCACCTTCCCCTTCTTCGCCCTGGTGCTCGCCGGTTTCGTCGCCGGCAAGCGCGCCTGGTTGCCGCTGGAGGCGATTCCGGGCTTGAACGGGTTTGTCTTGTACTTCGCGCTGCCCTGTATGTTGTACCGCTTCGGCGCCAGCATGCCCGTGGCCCAACTCCTGGACGCCAGCGCGTTCATCACTTATTTGTTTTGCGCGCTCGTAACGGTTGGCTTCGCACTGGCAATCAGCTTCAACGCACGCATACGGTGGAAAGACGCGTCGTTGGGCGCCCTGGTGGCGGCATTCCCAAATACCGGTTATATGGGTGTGCCGCTGCTGGTGGCGCTGCTTGGCGCTCAAGCCGCAGGCCCGGCGATTGTCACGATCCTGGCCGATCTGTTTGTCACCAGTTCCTTGTGCCTGGCGCTTTCAACGCTGGATACGGCAGATGAACATGGAACCTTGAGGGCGCTGAAGAATGCCCTCAAGGGCGTGGTGGTCAATCCCATGCCGTGGGCGATTCTGCTGGGGGCGCTCAGTTCCGCCATCGCCTTTGAGATGCCGAAAGCCGTGGCGCAAACTGTGGGCATGCTGGCCGACGCCGCCTCCCCGGTGGCTTTGTTCACTATTGGCGCGGTGTTGGCCCGCTCTCAAATCCTCACCAAGCAGGGGCACGCCGAGCCGCTGCGATGGGCTGACTATTTGCCGATTGCCTTGGTCAAACTCATACTTCACCCGCTCTTGGTGTTGCTCGTCGGCGCAACGGCGATTCATCTGGGCCTGCCGCTGGGGAAATTTCCCTTGACGGTGATGGTGCTGGTGGCCGCCTTGCCCAGCGCCAGCAATGTCGCCATGTTGGCGGAGCGGTTTGAGGCCGACAGCGGCCGCATCGCGCGCATCATTCTGGTGACAACCGCCGCGTCTTTCTTGACCATCTCACTGGCGGTGAACTGGCTCACATGACTGGTGTTTGCCAGACTGCCATCAACCCGCTGGAGCCGCCGAAGGGCGGGGCGGCAGCACAACGCCAAAGTGGCGGTTCAAAATGTCGGCGATGTTTTCAAAACACGAGCGCTGCCGCACCACTTCCAGCGTCTCGCAATTGAACAGGGTCGAAGACGCGGCCCACAGGTGGTACTTCATCAGGCCGTAGTTGATGGTGATGTCGGCAATCGCGGTGATCTCGGGCTCCATGTCTTCCACGCGGAACTTGGTGCCGTGCATCGACAAGTTCGCCGAGGAGCCAAACAACAGAGTTTCACGCGCCAGGCTCAGGCGCGTGATCTCACGGTGAAACGGCCCGGCGTTGAGCAACATCAACAGCGTGTTGTGTTTGGTGCTGCGCTCAAAGGTGTCGGCGTCGAGCTTGCGCAACAGCGGGTGGTCGATGTTGCAAGGCGCAATCAAGCCCAGGGGCAAATCGTAATCTTGCGTGATGGCATCCACAATCGCCCGGCCTCGTGCGCTCAGCAGGTGCAGCTCGCGGTGCAAATCGGCGTTGCCCAGCATGGCGTTGAGTTTGGCGGGGGCGCGTTTTTTGGTGTCGAAAATCTTCTTCAATGCTTGCGGTGCGGCGGCGATCAGCGAATACCCCACGTCATTGGGCAAGATGGCGATGCCGCCGGCCTGCATCACGTTCATGGCTTTTTGCGCGTCGGTTTCAACGGTCAAAACACTCATGGTGTCACTCCTTGCAATGGGGCGGGCCTGCAAATCCAGCGCAAACCCAGCGCGGCGGTTAGGTCAATGGAAAAAGCGCCGCCCACCAGTTGTTGAACCGCCAGGCCCAACTTCTCGCAGTCGGCAGCAAGCGTGGCGCAATCCGAAAACTCAAGCACCAAGGCGGTGGGCACCACGGCAGTCCGCGTGTCTTCAAAGGTGATGGTGATCGAGGCGTTGGGCAGTTGCAGCTCGGCGTGGTCGTTACCCGGCGCGGCAGCGGTCGCGGTAGTCTCGGTGGTCGATGTGGCCCCGCCCGCCACCAGTTGATCGCGCCACTGCAGCGCCAAATGCTTAGACCCGCTGTATTCAAGCCCCACCAGCGAGACGGCATGGTTGCGGTGGCGCAAAAGCTGGGGCGGCCGGATCAGCTCGGGCGTGAGGTGTTGCACCCAACACAGGTAACTCGGGTCATGCGGCGTCCAGGCGGAGCCAAAGTAGGCGAACCGGGCCAGGCCGCTGGCCCCCGCTTCGTTCACTGGCCGCGCCCAGTGCAGCAGCGGGCCCACGGCCACACCCCGGCTCTGGCACAGTGGGTGGCAGGCGGCGGCATCCGAGGTGCCAAACGCCAGCACATGCAAGCCAAACCGCACCGACGTGGCCGACGCCAACTGGTGGCCCTGGCTCGGGTCGGTGATCTGCATCAACTCGATGTAGCCGTTCTCCAGCATGATCGAATGTTGCGCGCTGCCGGCCGACACCAATTGCCCCTGTTCGTTGGTTCGCGTATGGTCAGCGCGGGCGGTTTGCGTGAAGCCCAATTGCGCCATCAAGGCGCTGGTCGCAACAAGGTCTGGCACGATAAAGCCGACGTGGTCCAGGTGGATGCCGGTATCGATTTCCTTGTGCATGGCCGTGCTCAACCAAAAATGGTTTTTTTGGCCGCGAGAATGTGCGCCCGCATCGACGATTCAGCCCACACCCCATCGCCCGAGGCGATGGCATCCACCAGTTCCAGGTGCTGCGTGGCACTTCGCTGCAGCGACTCCGGCGTGTATTTCGCAAAGGTTTGTTTCACCAGCGGCACATGCACCACTGCCACCAGCATTGAGGCCAGGCGCGGGTTCTTGCTGGCGTCCAGAATCAGGCGGTGAAAGCGGTTGTTGGACTCGGCGATCAAGCGCAGGTCAAGCTTGCCCCGGGCGGCATGGGTGAGCTCGGAGAACACGGCAGCCTCCTGCCGCATCTGCTGCACGTCAGCGGGCGTGGCGCGCTGGGCGGCCAGCGAGGCGGCGTAAGCCTCCAACAGGGCGCGCAGGTCAAACACTTCGAGCAGGTTGGTGTCGGTCCAGTCGATCACCACCGCGCCCCGGTTCGGACGAAGTTCCACAAAGCCTTCTGCCGCAAGCAGGGTCAGCGCTTGGCGAACCGAGGTGCGTGACACATTCGCCAGCGCGCACACCTCCACCTCGCGCACGCGGCTGCCCCCTTTGTACTGGCCGCTGCGGATGGCCTCGCGAATGGCCGCGCAGGCAGCGTCTACGCTGCTGGACGGACTGACTGGTTTGGCAGCCATCAGCGTCAGTATTCAGCGCCAGTATTCAGGGCGCGAGAAGCCTTTGGCCTTGGGGTCAGACTCGATGAAC
>JANOYE010000101.1:0-2619 GCA_031428695.1 Rhodoferax sp.
ACGAGGCCCAGCCACAGGCCGCGCGTGACCTGCGCGCTCTGGGCGGAAGCACTGACGGTTGCGGCGCTCACAGGCGGGTCATCCAGACGGCGGTTGCAACCAAGACCGCCGCCATCGCGCGGTTGAACCACAACAGGCGCGTGCCTTGCGCCAGCCATTGACGCAAGAGTGAGCCCATGGCGGCGTAACTCAAATTGCTGGCCAGGCCAAAAGCGATCATCAGCGGCAAGATGACGGCAAACCGGGCCATCAAGTCAGCGCGCCCAGCCAGCCAGCCGGCGGCGACGGTGAGCGCCAGCAGCCAGGCTGTGATGTTCAGGAATTGCAAGGCCACGCCCTGCCAGAAGGTCACGTTGAACTGCGCCGCGTTGGCCTCGCTCAAGTGGCCCGTCTGGCTGAGTTTGTAGGCCAGCCACAGCAGGTAGGCGATGCCCACGCCTTGGATGCCTACGCGCAAGCCCGGCACTGCCACTACCGCCGCGCCTGCGCCAAACACACACAGTGTGAACAAAATCCCCCAGCCCAGCGGCACCGCGACGACAAAACGCAGCGCGCGCCTGAAGCCGAAATTGGCCGCCAGCGCGGTCGAGAGTGTGGTGTTGGGTCCCGGCGTGAAGCTGGCGGCGGTGCACAGCAGCAACAGCGCGGTGAACTCGGAGGCGGTGAATACGGCAGTCATCATGGCAGCACTTTATCGCTAGAATCAGCACACTAGCAGTACAGTATTGGAAACATTTAAATGAACTGTACTGCCCGTTTTGACCGCACAAGTTGAACCTCGGCGCAGCCTGCATGGCCGCCCATGCGCACCCTCGGTTCGAAATGTGATGAAAAGGAATCAGCCATGTTAATGAAAACCGCTTCCGTCACGCTCGCCGAGCAGCTTTGCAACCGCTTCGCTGAACGCATTCAAACGGGCCTGTTGGCGCCCGGCGCGCGCCTGCCTTCTGTGCGCCAATGCGCCCAACAGCAAAGCGTGAGCCCGTCCACCGTGGTGGCCGCTTACGACCAGTTGCTGGCGCAGGGTTTGGTCGAGGCGCGGCCCCACCGGGGGTTTTATGTCAGGGATAAAATATACGTTCATAATAATTCCGAATTAAGTCACGAATTAAATGGATTTAAAGCTACTTATTATGAAGCAAAATCGATTCAAAAATCGTCGATAAAATTCACAAAAACGCAAAAACACGTTCCTGTTAATGCGACCGCGTTGATTAGAGGCATGTTCCAAGGCAACAACAGCAAACCCCAGCCCGGCATGGGTGTGTTCCCGCCAGACTGGTTGCAAACCGCCTTCCTGGGGGCGGCCGTGCGCAAGGTCACCAGCGGTGCCGCGCTGGATGCTTATTCGCTGCAATACGGCGAACCGGCGGGTGATGGTGGCCTGCGCCAGTCGCTGTCAAAAAAACTCGCCGCCATCAATGTGCAAGCCGCACCTGGCCAGATCATCACCACCGTTGGCGCCACCCACGCGCTGGACATTGTCAGCCGCACTTTGCTGCGCGCGGGCGACTGTGTGATGGTCGAAGAGCCCGGCTGGGCCATTGAATTCGCGCGATTGGCCGCGCTGGGCCTGCGCATCTTGCCGGTACCGCGCGGCCCCGAAGGGCCAGACTTGGCGGTAATGGCCCAATACTGCGCGCTGCACCAGCCCAAACTTTTTGTGAGTGTTAGCGTGTTGCACAACCCCACCGGGTATTGCCTCTCGCCCGGCGCGGCGCACCGCGTTTTGCAACTGGCCAACCAGCACAATTTCCACATCGTCGAAGACGACACCTACAGCCACCTCGCACCCGAGCACGCCACCCGCCTGTGCGCGCTCGATGGCCTGCAGCGCACCATCTACGTGAGCGGTTTCGCCAAAATTCTCGCCCCCGGCTGGCGTGTGGGTTACCTCGCCGCGCCGCAAAATTTGGTCGAGCGCTTCACCGACACCAAACTGCTGGCCACACTCACCACGCCCGCCCTGCTGGAAAAGGCTTTGGCCTGGTGCATCGACCAAGGCCAGTTGCGCCGCCACGCCGCCCGCATCCGCGCACGCCTGGACGAGGCCCGCACGCGCAGCGTGAAACTGGCGATGAAAGCGGGGTGCACCTTCGCCGCGCCACCGGCCGGGCTGTTTGGCTGGGTTGATACGGGGGTTGACACCGATGCGCTGTCGCAGCGCGCGCTCGATGAAGGTTATCTGCTCGCGCCCGGAGCGTTGTTTCACGCCGAGCGCCAGCCCAGCACGCTGATGCGCATCAATTTTGCGACGACGCAGGAGGCGGGGTTTTGGAGGGTGTTTGAGAGGTTGCGGGGGGAGATGTGAGGGGCTGACGTGCTTTGGCCTCCATTGGCTTTTGTGCTGATGGTGGTTGAGTCAAAAGTCACTGGCCGATTGGGTTGCGCGATGCTTCACAAGCCGTCGGCCACCAGCCAAGCGCCCCGCCGCCGCTCCTCATAAGTCGCAGGCGTTCCGCTATCGCTCCACTGGCGCCACAAATCGTCGGGACGGCGGGGCGCATGGCTGGCGGCTGAAGGGTTGGTTGGTGGGCCATCAGCGAAGCCGAGCCGCCGGTATAAACGGGAAGTCGAGAATCCAAAAAGTGACCGTGAAAACGGGTCAAATCCAATCTA
>JANOYE010000102.1:0-19881 GCA_031428695.1 Rhodoferax sp.
CGTAATTCTCGGGGCGCGAATCGCTGCATTTCAGTGACGGCTAACGTAATGTACACCGCAAAACCTGCAAATTAAAACACCTGTTGCAATGTAATTCGTCCATAAAAATCTTCCAAAAGCGTTATCCAGTAAGGGTTTAAACTCATTTAACTGTTTATTTATACAGTTATAATTTAAACCATGAAACCCGGCAATGCCCCGCTGAAGTCAATCCGCCTTCTGGACCAGGTTCGGGAGCGCATCCGTTACTTGCACTATAGCCTGAGCACGGAAAAGGTCAATCTGCATTGGGTGAAATTTTTCATCCGCTGGCAGGCGCAACAGCCGGGTGGCATGCACCATCGGCGCGAGATGGGTGTGCACGAGGTTCAGGCTGCGGACCGGGTTTTTCGTTGCCGCGTCATCAAGTAATCATACCCAAATTGGGGTTGATTGAGCGAAGATTATCTGTTTTATGCCAACTTTGAAGAATAATTGGCAGCCAAGTCACGTATTTATTTGGTTGTATGCTACATATAAAATAGCATTTATTACGAAGATCAATTTGAAAAAGACCCAGTCCCTTTGCCTTCGGCACCTTGACTTTCAGCCGCTGATCACCCGCACATCAACCAAGATCAGGTCGATGGGGCGTTCGGCGTAGCGGCATAAAGAAGGAGATGGCGGCCCTAGGCCGCCTCGGGTGACAGCCGCGTAGCTGAGCGCCCCGTCGGCCTGATCCCGCCGACAAAGTGACACGCCAGCCCGCCCCCCAGAAAAGTCATCCAGAAGTTGGCAGGTCGGTCGCTTTGTCCGTCCACCGCCGCAGTTTGCCGTCCAAGCCGCCGTCACCTTGTTTTTGCAGCAGCCGCACCACCTGGTTGCTGGTGTTGCGCAGGCGCCGGGCCAGGAGCTGGGTGAGTTGCACCAGCAGTTTGGCGCCGATGCCGGGGTGCTCGCGGATCAGCGCCGAGATGGTGGCGCGGGTCAACACGGCGGCTTCGACATCTTCCAGGGCAGTGCAGGTGGCGTAACGGGGCGAGCCGTCGAGCATCGACATCTCGCCGACCGCCCGGCCGCCCTTGATCACCGCCAGGCGAGACGGCGCGCCGGTTTCGGCGGCTTTGGTCACGTCGATCGTGCCGCTCAAGAGCAGCAGCATCCAGTCGCCGGTTTCGCCTTCGCGGATCAACGCCTGGCCGGCTTGGGCGCGCACTTTGGGCATCAACGCGCCCAAGGTGGTGATTTCATCGGGCGTGAGGTCTTCCACCAGGGCGGCGCCTTCGTGCCAGCGGCTGGCGCGCTCGGCCAGGTCGTCGCAAAAACCGGCGGCTTGCAAACCGGTGTCAGAGACGGGAGTCGCTTTGGGGTTCACGGTCAAATCCGCCTTGACGCTCATGCGTTTGCCGGTGGCAGGTCAGCGCAATTGCCGCAACCATGCGTCAATCTCGTCGAGCGCGGCCTGGGTGGCGGCTGAGAGGGCGCGCACGCCGCCGGGCGCGTCTGCCGTGGCCGCCGGGCGCTGGGCCGTGACCCAGCGCTGGCCAATCAGGCGCTCGCCTTGGGCGGAAAGCTGGGTGACGCTCACGCGCAGGCGCACCCATCCGCTGCTGCTGGCCGGCGCCTCAAACACCTGGCTGAACTCTTCCAGCTCCAGACGCAGTTGCCACGGCGCGGGGTTGCCCGCCACACTTTCACCCACCGAAAGAATGGGCCGGACTGCGCCCAAACGCGCCCGCGCCTCCTTCTTCAACAACTGCGCGGGCGGCATGCTCCAGCGCGCTTGTGCGTAGGGCAGCAGCGCCTGGGCGTCGGCGTAAGCCAGGCGGTAAAGCAAGGCCTGGCCGTCCAGAGCGGGGGTGGCTTCGACCTCCAGCAGCACGATGGCCGGGAGCGATGGCACCGGGCTGGCTGCAGACGAGGCGGCGGCCACCGAGCTTCCAGGGCCGAAGTCGTACGCCGTGGCAGTGCGGGGCTTGTCGGGCAAGGCGCAGCCTGTTGTCAGCAGAACCATTGAAAGAAACAGCCATCCAAGTCTCGAATAATGTGCGCAAACAGCTATTAATTGTGTAGCATTTTTCATTCGCGTTCCGGTGGAATCTCAGGGCAAAAATTCAGGGCAAATCTCAAGGCAACTCTCAAGGTTTTATGGCGGGCGCGGTAAACCCAGCCTCGCCGGGGCCGGGGGCCACAGCGCCGTTGCCGTAGAGCAGCGCTTGCGGGTTGTCGTTCAATGCGGCGGCGCTTTTTCCAACTTGGCGCACCGCGCGGGCGGTGTCATCGGTGGTTCGGTTCAGGCGCGGCAGCGTGTTGGTGGTGACGTTCTGGCCAAGCTGGGTCAGGCTGTCGGCCCCTTGGCCGAGTTTGTCGAACGCGCCGCCGGGTTGGCTCAGGGTTTTGGCGGCCTGGCTGAAACTACTGGCGGCGGCTTTGGCTTCGTCTGCCGTGGCGCCAATGCGTTCACTCGTGCCTTGCAAGGTTTTGAGTGTGGCCGACATCTCCTCCACCAATTTAGGCAGATTCATTTTTTGCGGGCCGAACTGAAAATCAAGCACGCGGTCGGCGTTGCTTGAAAACTTCTGCAGGCTGCTGGCCGCCTCGCCAAAGGTTTTGGCCGATTGGCTCACATCTTTGGCAGTGACGCCGATGCCTTCCACTGCGGCAAACAGGTTTTTCTGGTTTTCCGGGGCCAGCAATTGGTTGACGCGGCGGCTGGTTTCCTCAAGCTGGATCAAGATGCCGGTGCCTTGGTCAGCGAGCTTCGAGAGCAAACTGGGGCGCATCGGAATCCGCGCGGGCGCGGCTTCGCTGGAAGCCAACGGCACTTTGGATTCGCCGGTGTCGTCCAATTGCACAAACGCCAGGCCAGTGACGCCCTGAAACCCGAGCGTAGCGAAGGTGGATTTGGTAATGGGGGCATCGTCATTGGTGGAGATGCGGATCAGCACATTGCCTGGGGCGGCTGGGTCAAAACCGATGGCGACCACCTTGCCCACACTGACCCCGCGAAAACGCACGCGGGCTTGCTCCTGAAGACCGGTCACCGGGTCGCGGCTGCTGAGCTCAAACGTCCGGTGCGTGGCGGTGTCGCGCGTGAGCCACAAGCCCAACGCCACCACCAAAGCGACCAGCGCCAAGACGAAGGCGCCTGCGGTCATCGCATGTGATTTGTTTTCCATAATTTGAATGCTCAGGTCGCCTTTTTACACCACGTTATCAGACCCCATCAAACCGCGAAGGGGTATTCACGCAATAACTCCATGGCGCGTTGGCCGCGTTCGCCCAAAAAGAAATGCTGGACGAAGGGGTGCGCAAAGGCGATCACGTCTTTCGGCGCGCCACTGGTGATGACTTGTTTGTCGGCCAGCACGGCAATTCGGGTGCTGAGCTCAAACAGCGTGTCCAGGTCGTGTGTGACCATCACGACGGTGAGGTCCAGCTCGCGGTGCAAGGAGCGCAGCAGCGCGCAAAAGGCGTCGGCGCTGTCCGGGTCCAGCCCGGCGGTGGGCTCGTCGAGCAGCAGCAAGGGCGGGTCCATGATGAGGGCGCGCGCCAGGGCCACGCGTTTGATCATGCCGCCCGAAAGATCAGCCGGCTTTTTGTCGGCGTGGGAGCGGTCCAGCCCGACCATTTGCAATTTGACCAGGGCGGCGTCTTTGATCAAGCGGTCTGGCAGGGTTTTGAGCTCGCGCAAGGGGAAGGCGATGTTGTCCAGCACGCTGAAGGCGGAAAACAGCGCGCCGTGCTGGAACAACATGCCGACCCGGCTGGCCGCGCCCTTCTCGCCGAGTTGCGCGGCTGGTTTGCCCAGCACCGTGACGCTGCCGCGCGAAGGCAAATCGAGCCCGAGAATTTTGCGCAGCAGCACGGTTTTGCCGGAGCCCGAGCCGCCGACGATGGACAACAGCTCACCGGCCTCAATGCGCAGGTTCAGGTCTTTGTGAACCACCGCATCAACACCGGCGGTGCGGAAAATCGACCACAGGCCGCTGATGTCCACAACAGGGGCTGTTGGAGCGGGGGTTGTCAGAGCCGGGGTTGTCATGTCCGGCGCGTTCATATGCCCACATCCTTGAAGATCACGGCAAACAAAGCGTCGACCAAAATCACCATGGTGATGGAGGTGACCACCGACGCGGTGGTGCCTTGGCCCAGGCTTTCGGTATTGGGTTTGATGCGCAGGCCGTAGTGGCAGCCGATGAGCGCGATCAACAGGCCAAACACCACTGATTTGCCCACGGCCAGCGTCAAATTCGAGGCCTGCACGGCGTCGGGCAGCGCCATCAGAAAAAAGGCCGGCGTGACGCCCATCACCAAATCTGCCGCCAACATGCCGCCCAACAGCGCTGCCACCGTCGTCCACACCGCAATCAGCGGCATGGCGATGGCCATGGCGATGGCGCGCGGCATCACCAGGCGGTAACCCAGGGAGATGCCCATGACCTTCATGGCGTCTAGCTCTTCGGTGACCTGCATCACGCCGATTTGCGCCGTGATGGCCGAACCCGAGCGCCCAGCCAGCAAGATGGCGGCCAGCGCCGGGCCGAGTTCGCGGATGAGTGAAATGCCCAGCACATCGACGATGAAAGCGTCGGCGCCAAACTGGCGCAACTGCTGCGACATCAAATAAGCCAGCACCACGCCGATCAAAAACCCCACCAGCGCGGTGATGGGCATGGCGGTGGCGCCAATGCGGTAGAGGTGGCCCGAGACATCGCGCCACGGGCCTTCGTGCGGGGCGCGGGCCAGGCGAAGCAGATCCAGCGCGAGTTGGCCAACCAGGCGGATCAGCTCGCGCGCATGCCCCAGCAGCAGCAGCAAGCCCTCGCCCAGCCCCAGAAATTGCCGCAGGGCCGCGTCGCCCAGCGCCTGCAGGTTGGTGCGTGCGGTCACGGGGGGTGTCTTGGCAGTGAAACGCGCCACGCGTTCCAGCATCACGCGTTGGTCGGGCAAGAGGTTTACGGCCTGCGGCCACTGTTTGCCCCAAGCGTTCCACAGCATTTGCGCGCCGGTGTGGTCTAACGCGGCAAGCTGGCGCAAGTCCCAACTGCAGGCGTTGGCGCCGCCCACGCACGACTTGGCAAGCTCGCTGGCCAGGTGTGCGAAACCCTGGCCATCCCCCAAACGCGCGCCGCTCCAGCGCCCCAACAACACAGTCTGCCGCCCGGTGCCGGTGGTTTGCACGGCGACGCTTGGCGGTGCGTCTTCTGTTGGACTGTGGGTGGGTTCTGCCATAGGGGAGTAATTGGGGTGAATGCTACCTTGCAACGTGCACAATGGGATTTTTGACCGCCCCACAGGAGCACCATGAGCAGCCAGAGTCCTCTTTCAAGCGCCCCTTCGGAACTATTGGTGGAGCAGCGCGGCCCGGTGTTGTGGCTCACCATCGACCGCGAAGAGCGCCGCAATTCCATGAGCCACGGTGTGTTGGCTGGCATGGCGCAAGCAATATCGGCGGCGCAGACGGATCGCGGCGTGCGCGCCATCGTCGTCACAGGCGTCGGCACCAAGGCGTTCTGCGCGGGGGCTGATTTGCAGTCTGCCAAAGCGTTTACGACCGACTATTCGGAACCGCTGGGGCACTTGGCGCAACTGCTGCGGGTGGCGCGCGCCAGCAATGTGCCGCTGATTGCGCGGGTCAATGGCGCTTGTATGGCGGGCGGCTTCGGGTTGTTGTCGATGTGCGACATGGCGGTGGCCGCGCGCCATGCGATCTTTGGGCTGCCCGAAGTCAAAGTGGGCGTGTTTCCGGCGCAGGTGCTCACGGTGCTGCAACACCTGATCCCCCGGCGCATTTTGGCCGAGATGTGCCTCACCGGCGAGCCGATCACTTCGCAACAGGCGTTGGAATGCCACTTGGTGAATTACGTCGATGACGACGTGGACGCCAAACTGCAGTGGCTGCTGGAGCGCCTGCTCGACAAATCTCCCGCCGCTTTGCGCCGCGGCCTGTACACCATGAAAAAGGTGGAGCAGATGGCGTTTGAGGAGTCGATGTCATTCACTGAGAGCCAGATTGCGCTTTTCACCTTGACCAATGACGCCAAGGAAGGGCAATTGGCGTTTCGGGAGAAGCGTAAACCAGTTTGGACAGGTGACTAGGATGTTGCCCCCAGGTTCGCCCGAATGACAGCATCTTTCGCGGCGAGCGACGCAAACACCAGCCCCGGCCCGATGGTGATGCCGGGCGCGGTGTAGATGCCGCCCATCACCGAATTCATGTCGTTGCCGACGGCGTAGAGGCCGGCGATGGGCTGGTTGTGCGCGTCGAGCACGCGGGCGTGGGTGTCGGTGACGAGGCCGGTGGCCGCGCCGATGTCGCCGGGGTAGAGGCGCACGGCATAAAACGGCGATTGCGTCAGGGGCCCGAGGTTGGGATTTTGGCGGCCTGCGGTGGCGTCGCCAATGTTGTGTTGGTAAGCGGTTTCGCCTCGGAGGAAATCCGGGTCAACGCCGTTGGCCGCGTGGCCGTTGAATCGCGCCACGGCGGCTTCAAAATTGGCCGCGTCAATGCCCAGCTTTTGTGCGAGTTCGGCAATTGAGTTGCCTTCAGTCAGGTAACCATCGGCCAGGAAGGCCTTGAGCCCGCCACCACCGGGCCGAACCATGCCGAGGCCGTATTTTTTCAGAGCTGCCGCGTCGCAAATCAGAAAGGCGGGAATCGCTGGCGGTTGTTGCTGCATGGCCAGCGCGAACAGCTGGTAGGTGGTGCTTTCGTTGACAAAGCGCTGGCCGGCCTGGTTGACGGTAATCATGCCCGGCTTGGCCCGGTCCATCACAAAGTGCGGGAAAACCGCTTGGCTGCCATCGGGCCGGCGTCGAATGGACACTGGCGCCCAGAAGGCGTGGCTCGCATTGCCTTCACCGAAGCGTGCGCCTGCCCTGCGGGCGGCCTCCATTGCAGCGCCGGTGTGGCCTGGCGCGCCGGGGCACCAATCAAGATGGGCCAGCGGCAACAGCTCGCTGCGCCAAGTCGCATGCCGGTTGAAGCCGCCACTGGCCAAGATGACGCCGCCCTTGGCGTACACAGTGATCGCCTGGCCTGCACGCTCAAGCGTGACGGCTTGCGCCGCTGCCGCGTTGGCCCCCGCTGAATTCAAATCCGCCAGGCGGGAATTCAGTTGCAAGGTGACGTTGGCGTGTTTCGACAATGAATGCAGCAAACGCCCGACCAGCGCATTGCCCATCACCAGGCGTGTGCCGCGCGGGCCGCGCAGTCGGTCCAGCGCATGGCGGCTCACTATTTTGACGGCATGGCGGAACGAGGCCCACGACTTCGTGAGCGCCAGCAGGTGGTTGATGTCGGTGCGGTCGACCATCATGCCGCCCAACACGGTGAATTCGGGGATGGGCGGGCGCAACAGGGCCAGCAAGGGCCCGAGCAAGCGCCCGTCGAACGGCAGAGGCTCCAGCGCGCGGCCATTGAGCGATGCGCCGCCCAGGTCAGACAAATAATCAGGGTGTTGGGGGTAGGCGCGGAACTTGACCTCGGTGTGCGCTTCCAGGCGCTCAACGGCTGGGCCGCCGTGGTCGAGAAAGGCCTGGCGCAGTTCAGCCGGGCTGTGGTCGCCGATGGCGTTGCTCAAATAACGCGCCGCGTCGGCCAGCGTATCTTCGGGGTTAACTGCGGCGTTATGCTGGGTGCCAGGAATCCAGGTGGTGCCGGCTGACAACGCCGTGGTGCCACCGACATACGGCGTGCTTTCAACAATCAACACGCGGGCGCCGTCGAGCGCCGCAAACAGCGCCGCGCCCAGGCCCGCGCCACCGGCGCCGACCACAACCACATCGAACGTGTCGCCTTCTTGGAGCGCGGTGGGGTCGTGGCGCATGTCAGGCCTTCAGCAGAAAATCGGCCATCAAGTCACGCACTTTGGTGAACATCTGGCCACCCGTCACGGTGTTGCAGCCTTGGGCCCGCGCCAAAGCGATCAGCGGCGTGATTGCGGGCGCAGTGATGGCGCAGCCGACAAACGTAGCGGATGTGATGGCGTCCATCCGAATGGGCAAAACGTCGGTGTCTTTCATGCCCGCCGGAGTCGCGTTGACGACGATGTCAAAACCCGTGGGGTCGGGGGAACCCGGCTGAACAGGGCATTGATCCAAACTGGCCAGGCGCCCCATCAAGGTGGTTCGCCGTGCGAGGTCGTCGTCATGCACCGCCAGTTCACGCACACCGGCCATCACCAACGCGTGGGCAATCGCCGACCCTGCGCCGCCCGCGCCGACCAGCAAGGCGCGTTTGCCGGTTGGATCGCAGCCGTTCGCTTGCATCGCTGCGACAAAACCCAGGCCGTCAAACATGTCGCCATGCCAGGCGCCGTCTGCGTTGCGGCGCAAGGTGTTGACCGCGCCCAAAAACGCCGCGCGCTCGGAGGTGGTCGCGCACAAACCAAACGCTGCGAATTTGTGCGGAATGGTGATGATGATGCCGTCCACATTTTTCGCCAAGGAGACGCCTGCCACCCAGCCGGCCAAATCGGCCGGCGCCACATGCGCAGGCATCACGTAAGCGTTGTGCCCCAGCGCGTGGAAAGCCTGGCTCACACCGGCAGGCGACTTCACCTGGGCGATGGGGTCGCCTGCGATGTAGTAAACGCGGGTGGCACCGTCGGGCGGGGTGATTGCGGGTGTCTCGGCACGGTCCATCGGGCCATTTTATGGAGAGTTACGCTACTTACCCAAGCTGCCCTTCATCTGGGCGCAGTAGTCTTTTTCGGGCGCATCAAGCGTTTGCCAGACGGCATCGAAGCCGCTGTCAGTGTTATGGGAAGCCGCAGAAGCCGCAGAAACAGCCTGGAGCAGCACTGACTTCGCCTTCGCCGTCACTGGCAAATGGCGCGGCACGCCCAGGGTTTTGTCGACGTGGACGCTGCCGGCGATCAGCACCACGGTCTTGCCGGGTGCGGCCTCAGAAGCCTTGCCCAGCGTGGAGGCCATGGCCACGTCGCGGGCGATCTGGATGCGTGTCATCGGGGTGATCTGGCTGGCCGGGAGCATGTCGCAATGGCCTTCGCGGATCAACTGGTTTTGGCGCGCCAACGCGGCTTTGTCGAGCCGCTCGTCCCAGGATGCGGTGGCCGCCGCTTGGCGCATTTGGCCGCGCGGGAAGTTGGCGCCCGCCACCACCACGCCGGCCCGCACCGCCGCCATGATGGCCGGCGCGTAGGCGCCCCAGCGCCAGGCGTTGTCGTCCCAGATCAAGGTCGATTTCACCTCGATTTCGGAGGCGGTTTTGGCCAGGCCGGTGGTGGTGTTGCCCTGCGTTGCCATCTCGATCACCAGCGCCGCCAGCGCCCCTCGCGTGGCGAGCGTTTCAACCACTTGGTGGTGGATGCGATGGTGGTCAGGGTTGTCGTGTTGCTCACCGAGCAGGATCACGTCGGCGGGCAGCAGGGCCTGCAGGCGGGCGGGAATATCGGCGTTTTGAACCGGGCGCTCGGCAGTGGCGCAGCCAGATACGACAAATATGCTACACATTATATAGCATACAATCCATATAATTCGTGACTTAGATGGCAATTTAAACACTAAATCTGCAAAAAACCAGGGATTTTTGGAAATTGTTAATATGGAAGTTAACTTCTGCTGCGCAAGCGACCCAGAATCCCTGAACCACCTGTGTTGCCGATTACGCTGTGATGTGCCGCGAGCGGCTGATATTCCGCATCGTGGCAATTGGAATCTGACCCCAATTAATTCAGTGCACCACCACCGGGTTTTGCGCCAGCTCGGCATATTGTTCCAGCGTGTCTTCAACTTCTTCTTGCGTCGGCGTTTTGAGTTGCCAGGCGGAAATGTGCTGCTGGAACAATTCGGCCCAGGAGCCGTCAAGGTAGACCTCTTTGCCGCTGCGTTTGTCGACAATCTCGAAGCCGTGGCGGGCCAGCATGGGCGGCGGTTTGTGCGCTGGGCCATCGTCATTCACCACCGCAGACTCAAGCTCGCCCAGGCCCGAATTGGCCAGCATGTGCGTTACCGAATAGGTTTCTGAGTCGTAGAGTGTGTTCATTGATTAAATTTGATAGCAAATTTCAATATTTCAAGGGTAACAGGGTTTCAGGGTGAAAAACAATCAGGGTGTCTCGGTGGCGCGCCACTGTTGGTCAATAAAGTCGCCATTTCGTTCAGTTAGTTTGATCCTGACGGGTAAATAGCCCAAACTGGGCGCCAGCCAGAGTTCGTCGGTGCGGTCGAATTCGCGCCGCGCCGGGCGCACCAGCTTGACGGTGGCCAGCTCGCCGCCGGGCAAACTGAGCATTTCTTCGCCTTGCACCTCAAACACCCAGGTGTCCGGGTGGCGCGAGCCGATGGTCTCAAAACTCAGCCGCGTGCCAGCCGGGTATTTGCCGGGCGCGCCAGCAAACATGGCGCCGAGTTGCACAAATACGCTGACTTCGTCTTGCATGCCGGGCAAGAGCGGCACCTCGGGCGTGTTGGCGCTGAAAACCACTTTTTGCTTGTCGCGCTCGAAATGGGCCGCCACTTCGGACGACCTGAACTTGTCGCTGTAACGCGTGGGCAGGAGGCCGTCGCTGCCAATGCGGCCCTTGCTGGCCAACACTTTGCGCAGGTTGAACAGGCTGTATTCGATGCGCGCGTCGTAACTTTCGCCGTCTTGCAGCCACAGCAGTTCACCGCTGACGTTCCAGTGGATGCCTTTAACATGCGCCACGGTTTTGTACAGGAGCCGCACCGAGCCAGGCAGTGTCAACGCCACAGCGGCGACAGGGGGTTTGGGTGGCGAGGGCGCAGCTACAGGGGCAAGCGGCTCGGCGGCGGCTGGCGGCGTGGCAGCGGGCTGAGGTGGCGGCGCTGCGGCAGGCGGGGCCGCTTTTTCAGGCTCTGCAATTGCTACTGTTTCAGGAGCATATTGCACTGGTTCTGCGTGACTTACCGCCTGTTTTTCTTCAGAGATTACGCTGTCAATCGTGGTCGAGGCCGGTGGCGCGGTCAGGCGCTTGCGCGGCACCGCCGGCTTGGGAATGGATGGAACCAGAGTGGCCGCGCGTGTTGGCGGCACCGCCGTAGCAGCCGCAGGCGCCGCTACCGGCTCGGCCACACTCACCGCCACGGCACGTGTTACAAAAGGCCGGGTGATGGACTTGCTGCCGACCTCGATGGCGTCGCTTGCCAGTTGCAACACCAGCGCGTGCGCCAGCACCGCAACGCCCACCAGGCCGCCCAGCACCTTCTTCGGAATGCCGAAGCCGGGCAGCGGGCTGTTTGGGGTGGATGCAAGGGCTTTCACTTAGACTTCAACGCTCAAGTCGCTTTATCGGCGGACAGCTGGCAGACCGCCAACCGACGGCGCAGGCTGATTAATTCACACAATCGAAGGAATTCTCCAATGAAACTGGCCACTTACCGGGACGGATCGCGTGACGGCCAATTGCTTGTCGTCTCGCGCGATTTGTCCATCGCCCATTATGCGACTGGCATCGCCGACCGGCTGCAACAGGTGCTGGACGACTGGAACTTCCTCTCGCCCCAGCTACAAGACCTGTACCAGGCGCTGAACCGCGTCGCCGCAGGCGCCGGTGACGCCAACGCGGCCACTGGCAAAGCCCGCCACGCCTTCCCGTTTGACCCGGCGATGTGCATGGCGCCCCTGCCGCGCGCCTGCCAGTGGGTCGATGGCTCGGCCTACCTCAACCATGTCGAGCTGGTGCGCCTGGCCCGCCACGCGCCGGTGCCGGCTAACTATTACACCGAGCCGCTGATGTACCAAGGCGGCAGCGACGACTTTCTGGGCCCCTGCCAAGACGCGCCCTTTGCCAGCGAGGCCTGGGGCATCGACTTCGAGGCCGAGGTGGTGTGCATCACTGGCGACGTGCCGATGCAATGTTCCCCCGAGCGCGCGCTCGACGGCATTCGCCTGCTCATGCTCGCCAACGACTGGAGCCTGCGCCACCTGGTGCCCGACGAACTGGCTAAAAACTTCGGCTTTTTGCAAAGCAAACCGGCCACGGCGTTCAGCCCCGTGGCGGTGACGCTGGATGAATTCAGCGTGGCGGGCGGCAATGGCAGCAATGGTTCCGGCGACACCAGCGCCTGGAACGGCGGCCGCCTCGGCGTCACCGTGCAAAGCCAGTGGAATGGCCGCACCGTCGGCCTGTGTGACGCCAGCGCGGACATGACCTTCCACTTCGGCCAGCTCATCGCGCATGTGTGTAAAACCCGCAACGTGCGCGCCGGCAGCATCATCGGCAGCGGCACCGTGAGCAACAAAGGCGTGGAAGTCGATGGCAAAAAAGACTGGCCCAAAGGGTACAGCTGCATCGCCGAGAAACGCGCCATCGAGACGATTTTGGACGGCGCGCCGAAAACCGACTACATGAACTTTGGCGACACCATTCGCATCGAAGCCAAGGGGCGGGATGGGCAGAGCGTGTTCGGGGCCATCGACCAGAAGGTCGTTCCATTGCAATAAGCCGCAGAGCGTTTCAGCCGCCAGATAGGCCCCGTTTCAACTGAGGTACCCTTTGGGATTGAAAAGTACACCATGCGCCGCCTGACCCAAATCACTGTTCAAGGCTATAAGTCGATCAAAGACCAGACGCTTGACCTTGGGCGCTTGAACGTCTTGATTGGCGGCAACGGCGTTGGCAAGTCGAATCTGATAGGCGTATTCAAATTCTTGCGGTCAATTTACGACCGAGACCTTCAAACTACCGTGGGGATAGCTGGCGGCGCAAACGCTTTGCTGCATTTCGGACGCAAATCTACAAAACGGCTACGGCTGAAATGCACTTTCCAAAATGAAGGCGAAGCGAAGAGTCACATTTATCGCATAGATTTGACACCCAATGATCAAGACCAATTCACCTTTGAGCTGGAAAGTGTGGGGACACATGATCCCGAGACTGGATTGCGTGCCTGGGATGAGTTAAGTAGTCGAGCAGAATCTACATTTAAACAAACGGCGAGTAGCACTCAAAATGATCTCTTGGACGATCTGGCCAGCTACCGCGTCTACCACTTCCACGACACCAGCAGTGGCGCCCTCGTCAAACAAACGGGTGATGTCAACGACAACCAGTTCCTGCAAACCGACGCCCGCAATCTGGCGGCTTTTTTGTATTGGATGAAACTCAAGCGGCCAGACCATCTGCGCATGATCGAAGAGGTTGTCCGGCAGATTGCTCCTTTTTTTGATCGCTTTGAGCTAACCCCTTCGCGCAACAACGAAGACAAAATTCGTCTGGAATGGCGCGAGCAGGGCAGCGAGTCCTATTTCAACGCCCATCAACTCTCGGATGGGACGTTACGTTTCATTTGCCTCGTGACTTTGCTGCTTCAGCCAGATGTGCCGCGCCTGGTACTGCTCGATGAGCCTGAGTTGGGACTTCATCCAGCCGGCATTGTTTTACTCGCAGAGTTGTTGAAACAAACCTCACAGCGAAGCCAGCTGCTGATAGCGACCCAGTCGGTCACCCTTGTCAACCAGCTCGACCCCGAAGATGTTTTTGTGGCAGATCGAGCCGACGGCGCGACGGTTTTCAGGAATTTGGGCAAGGAAGACTTGAGCGAGTGGACTGGCGCCTACGCGCTGGGCGAATTGTGGGAGAAGAACGTATTGGGTGGTCGGCCTTGAGACGTGTCCTGGTTTTGACGGAAGGTCAAACCGAGGAAGCATTCATCAAGCGGGTGCTTCAGCCCCACTTGTGGCAACACGGTGTCAGCCTGGAGCCGAAGATCGTGACGACCAAACGCGTCATTGGCGGCGCAAATATCAAAGGCGGCGGGGATGCGCAAAAGATCCTGGCTGACGTTCGCCGCTTGTTGGGCGACACGAACGCTGTGGCTGTGACAACGCTGTTCGACTTCTATGGGTTTCCGTCAAATTTGCCCAATGCGGCCGACAAGATTTACCGCGACATTGAGCTGCTGACCCAAGCTATTGACAACGCCGTTGCCAATGCACGTTTCAAGACTTGCCTGCAACGCCATGAATTTGAAGCCTTTTTGTTCGTCGACCCACAAATTACTGCCGATGTGGCACGCAAGCCAAACCAAGCAGCGGCTTTGCTGAAGCAACGCAGTCAGTTTGAGACAGTCGAAGACATCAATCTTGACCCGACACTGGCGCCATCAAAGCGCTTAACGGCCGCGCTTGGACGTTACAGCAAACCAATTACCGGCTCCTTGGTCACCCAACGCATTGGAATTGACCGTTTGCGGGCGGAATGTCCCCGCTTCGCCAATTGGCTGCAATGGCTCGCGTCTTAGGGGGTATCCCCCGGCTGAAACTAAATTGTTTTTGCCCGATTCGGTAACTTTGCAATGGTCGCAGCGCCGAAAACCGACTACATGAACTTTGGCGACACCATTCGCATCGAAGCCAAAGGGCGCGATGGGCAGTCGGTGTTTGGGGAAATTGAGCAGACGTTGGTTGCGCTGGAAGTGCCGAGCAGTCGGTTTAAGGTTTGATTTGACCGGGTCGGATCTGCTTGCGGCAACCTCATAATCTCGTGTAAAAATAAAAACACTTGTTTGATTGTTGTTTTTTATAACTGTTTTACATATGTTTTAATAGCGTGTTCTGCATGTTTTTCGTGACTTAACTGCCAGTATAACTTCATTTATATGAAAGCAATAATTTATTTAACTTTAATGTTTCTCAGTTTGCTCGCCGGTTGCGCCACCGAAGGCAACGTCAGCCTGCAGCAGCAAATCAACTTCGCGCCGCCACCGGTTGCGACCAACCCGGAGCCGCTGGTCAGCGGCCCCAAGGCGATTGCCGAGACGCTGGCCAAAGGCGGCTACATCATTTACCTGCGCCATGGCAAAACGCAATACGACCAGCTGGAGCGCGAGCGTGACAACCGCAAGGCGGGCACGTTTGACCTGGCCAAATGTGAAACGCAGCGCCAGTTGTCCAACGAAGGCCGGGCGGAAATGAAAGTCGCGGGCGAGCAGTTCCGCCACGCGCGCCTGCCGCTAGACCAAGTGTGGAGCAGCCGGTATTGCCGCGCCACCGAGTCGGCGGCGTTTTTTGTCGATGGGGCACAGGCCACGCAATCCTTAAGCGGCGAAGGTGATTTCGGCATTGACCCAAGCATCAAGGGCCGCGTGCAAGATTTCTTCAAGCAGCGCCCTGCCCCGGGCAAGAACCACTTCATGATGGCGCACGGCGGCATCTTCTGGCTGGCCACCGGCTTCCAGATCCAGGAAGGCCACACCGTGGTGCTGGATCCGACCAACCCGAAGGTGATCGTCGCGCGCATTGGCCCACAGGAGTGGGGCACAGTCGCTCAAGCACGCTTGACCAGCCCCTAACCTTGAAGGGAGGCATCAGGATGAAGAGGTTTGTACCGCGGTTGAATCATCAGCGCAGTTTTTGGTCTGTCGCCCTGGCGGCTGGCCTGGGTTTGATGGCGCCCGCCGCGTTGGCCCAGTCCGCCACGCCTGAGCCTCAAGCCGTTGCGCCGCAGAGTTTTGGTTATGCCGCCGGGCCCATTCACAACCCGGCGCCGCTTCTCGGAGGCGGCAAAGCAGTGCGCGAGGCGCTGCAAAAGGGCGGCTACATCATCTATTTCCGCCACGGCCGCACCCAGTTGGATCAGGTGGGCTTGGAGACCGGCAACCGCGCCGAGGGCAAGATCAACTTCGCACGCTGCGACACCCAGCGCAACTTGAGTGACGAGGGCCGCGCCGAACTCAAGGCCGCCGGTGAGGCCTTCCGCCAGGCCGCCATTCCGCTGGACAAAACCTACGCCAGCCCGTATTGCCGCACCAAGGAAACCGCAGCGTTATTGGTGGCTGGCGCGCCTTCGGGTGTGGGTGCGGCTGACGCTGCGGCCAGGGGCCCCCGAGTGCAAGAGTTGCCGTTATTGGCTGGTTTTCCGCAAACCGATGGGCGCTCGGCGCAGCTGGAACAACTCTTCAGCCAGCGCCCAGCGCCCGGCAAAAACACCCTCATCGTGGCGCACGGCATGACGCTGCGCACCCTCACCGGTTTTGCCATCGGCGAAGGCCATGCCCTGGTGTTGCGGCCGGGCGACTTCAAGACCATCGTGGCGCGTATTGCACCCGGCGAGTGGGCTGGGGTTGGCGGCGGGCGTTGACAGGCCCGGTGTGGGCCCTGTGTTATGGTGGTTGGAGCCTTCAAATTGCCCAACCCCATCCGTCCAGGAAACCCCATGACTTTGCGTGCCAGCCTGCTTGTTTTAGCCACCACCTTGCTTGCCGCCTGCGGTGCCATGCAGCCCTCGGTGCCGGTATCGACCGAGGTGAAAAACCTGCTGTGGGTGGGCAACAGCTTCTTTTATTACAACAACTCCATGCATGGCCATGTGGGCCAACTGCTGACTGCGGCGGGCGTGCGCGGCACGCGGGCGACCTCGGCCACCATCAGCGGTTCGGGCATCAACTGGCATGACCTCGAGGCGCATTTCAAGCCCGGGGGCGTGGGCAGTTATTCGTTTGTGGGCGACAACGAAGTGCGCTTCAACAGCTTCGACAAACCCGGCGACAAGCTGTTTGACGCCGTCATGATGATGGATTGCAGCCAATGCCCCGTCCACCCGAAATTGCAGGCCATCTTTTACGAACAAGCGGCCAAACAGGGCGCAACCGCCCGCAAATACGGCGCAGCGCCGATTCTGTTCATGTCCTGGGCCTACCAAGACAAGCCTGACATGACGGCGCAACTGGCTGCTGAATACGTGAAGGCGGGCAAGCAAAACAACGCACTGGTGGTGCCTGCCGGGCTGGCCTTTGCCGCATCCGTCGCCAAGCGCCCGGATTTGAACCTGTATATTGCCGACAAGCGCCACCCCAGCTTGGCCGGCACGTACCTGGCCGCCTGCACCGTGCTGGCCTCGGTGTACAAAAAGAGCCCGGTCGGCCTGAGTTACACCGCTGGCCTGAGCGCCGACGCGGCCGCACACCTGCAAAACGTGGCCTGGGAGACGGCACAAGCCTTCCACGCCAAAGAGGGGCGCGGCGGCTTGTAGACGGCTGGGCACCTGGGTGCCTGGGCGCCTGTCTCCAGTCTTGCCCCGTGGAAACCCCCACGCGTTGAGGCTACCCTCTGGGCAAAGCTTGCCGCAAAATGAGGCGGTCATCCTCGATGCTTTTTACCGCATGAACGGAGCCCCATGAGCACGCTTTCCCTGATGGATTTGGCATTTTTCATCGCCGAATCCGACGCCAGCCCCAAACACGTTGCCGGGCTGCAAATCTGCATCAAACCGAAGGGCGCGAAGGCGAATTTCGTCAAATCCCTTTACGACGACTATTTGACGTTCACCGATGTCGCGCCGCCCTTCAACCGCGTCATCAATTTCACGCTCACCGCCATGCCGAGCTGGAAGACGGTCGATTCTGTCAACTTGGCCGACCACATCTTCTTTCACAAACTGCCTGCAGACAAAACCGGCAAGAAGAACGGCCGCACCGCCCTTTACGAGTTGATCTCCAGCATTCACGCGCCAGTGCTCGCGCGCGGCCGCCCGCTGTGGGAAGTGCATGTGATCGATGGCTTGGGTGGCGACTTGGGCGCGGGCCGCTTCGCGCTCTGCCAAAAGATGCACCACGCTTACGCCGACGGTGTGACGATGTCGCGCTGGGGCGCCGAGAGTTACCAGAACTCGGCGGATGATTTGGATTTATCGCCCGTCTGGACCAAAGACCACACGCGCTCAGGGCTAAAACGCAAAAAGGGCAACCAGGAGCTGGCGATGTCGCTGTGGGCGCAGGTCACCGCCAACAGCAAACGCGTGTTCGGCGTGAGCCGCCTGGTGGCGATGATGGCGCTCGAAGGCGTGAAGCTCACCAAAAACGCCATCAGCCTGCCCTTCATGGCGCCGCGCCACACGCCGCTCACCGGCATGGCTTCGCCCGGGCGCCAATTGGCTACTGCGGCGGTGTCGATGCAGCGCATCACCGCGCTGGGCAAAAAGACACGTTCCACGGTGAACCACATCGCCCTGACCTGCCTGGATGGCGCCATCCACCGCTACTTGAAGGAAGAGGGCATCACGCTCTCCAAACCCATCACCATCCAGATGCCGGTGAACCTGCGCAAAGAGGGCGAAAAAGCGGCGGGCAACAAGATCGGCATCATCCTGGTCGATCTTTCCGCGCCCACCGACGACCCCTACGTGCGCCTGCGCAACATCGGCTATTCCTTGCGCAACGTGCGCCAAATGATCGACAGCGTCGCCCCCGAAGCCATCGAGACCTACACCATCCTCACGGGCGTCTTCGGCCAGATCGCCGAGATGCTGAAGCTCAGCAAAACCCTTGCCCCGATGGGCAACACGACTGTGAGCAACGTGCCGGGTCCCAAGGAGCACCTTTACGTCAAAGGCGCACGCATTGAAGAGATGCACCCGGTGAGCACCCTGCCGCCGACGCACCTGTTGAACATCACCCTCTTCAGCTACGCCGGCTCGCTGAACTTCGGGCTGATCGCGTCAGATGCGCTGCCGAACTTGCAGCGTCTGGGCGGGTATGTGGATGAGGCCTTTGATGAGCTGGAGAAGTGTGTGGAGCAGATTGGGGGGTGAGGTTTTGTATCCGAAGCAAGGCACACACGAGGCACACAATGTATGCTAGAATGAGTGCACGTGAAAACCTACGCTTGGGATCCTGCCAAAAATGACTGGTTAAAAGCAGAGCGAGGCGTCTGCTTTGAGGATGTGGTGTTTCACATTGAGGCGGGAGACGAGCTGAATGTTTATCCACACCCGAATCAGGAGCAGTATCCCGATCAAAAGGTTTCCGCCGTTTTGATCGAAGGTTACGTCTATCTGGTTCCATTTGTGGAAACCGAGACCGAATTATTCTTGAAGACCATCATTCCCAGCCGCAAAGCAACCAAGGCGTATGGAGGCAATCCCCGTGAAACCAAAACTTGACCCCGAAGAGCTTGAAATTCTGGAGGCTTTTGAATCCGGCGCCCTGAAACCGCTGGCTGATGCCAAAGCCCTGATGAAAAAGCACCGCGATGCGGCCGTTGCGACATTTCAGAAAGACAGCCGGATCAACATCCGCATTTCGTCCAGGGACTTGCGCTCGCTGCAAAAACGCGCCCTGATTGAAGGCTTGCCCTACCAAACCCTGATCGCGAGCTTGCTGCACAAGTATGTCGAGGGGCGGTTGGTTGAGCAGCGGTAGCCTGACAAATGAACGAGCATAGATTCAACGTATTTGGCCGCCTGATCATGATCGCAGGAAGCCAAGGCGGATGGACTGCTTATTCTGTGGGTTCAGAAGGCAAGCGCAGCCCAGCCGGATTTGTCGTTCCAGACTTCCTGGAGGAGGAAGAGTTGTGCCAATATTTGGCCGATCTATTCCACGAATCTGCCACCCCATCAAACGGCGACGTTACCCGCATCGGGTGAGCATTCAGGCTTGAGGCTTTCCACCCCAATTGCGCTTTCGCGATGCCCTGCTGACGCATGGGCATGGCGCCGCCAATTAAGACGCGATCCGCCCAAGTATTTGCCTTTTCGACGCCAAAATGTCATAATCAAACGGCCATTTGGCACCAACCAAATCAACAAGTCCAGCCATGACCGCCGCAGCCCTGCAATCCCGAGCCCTGGCCAATCCGTTCCCAGCCTTTGCCGCCCTCAGCCTGCTGGGCGGCAAACGCACGGTGAAAACGCAGCCGGCGTCAAACCTGGAATGGATCGACCTGGTACGTCATGGTGTGCCCGTCAAGGCGCTGGACAACGTGTTGGCCGCCCTGGGGCTCGGGCAGGCCGAGTTTGCGAAAGCGCTGGACATTCCGGAGCGCACCTTGACTCGCCGCAAAAAAGAAGGTGTCTTGAGCCGTGAAGAATCGGGCAAGCTGGTGCGCTTGGCGCAGGTGGTGGAGCGCGCGGTGGAGGTGTTTGAGGACAAAGCCGCCGCGTTGGACTGGCTCAAACACGGCAACCCGTCTTT
>JANOYE010000103.1:0-5213 GCA_031428695.1 Rhodoferax sp.
TAGGAATTCTCGGTGTGCAGCGTCTCGCCTTCTTCGAAACTGAAGGTTTGCCCGCACAGGCGCACTTGCTGGTGCACGCGGCTCATCAAGTGCATTTCAATGCGCTGCAAAGGCGCGTTGTAGAAGGCGCTGTGGGCGAACTGGGCAAGGTCAAAATCCGCGCCAAGCTCGGTGTTTGCACGGGCCAGCAGGTTGAGGTTGAAGGCCGCGGTGACGCCTTGGGCATCGCTGTAGGCGGCATGCAATGCAGACGGCTCCTTGATGAGATCGGCGCCCACCAGCAGCGCCCCGCCACGCAGCACACCGGCGGCCATGCGGAAGAACTCAACGGCTTCACCGGGCGTGTAATTGCCGATGGTGGAGCCGGGGAAGAAACCGACGCGTTGGCGCGCGCCTGCGGGTGATGCGGGCAGCGTCAAGCCTTGGCCATAGTCTGCCGCCAAAGGCTCGACCTTCAGTTGCGGGTACTGCGCGCGCAACCCCTTCGCTGCTTCGGCGAGGTAGTCGCCTGAAATGTCGATCGGCAGGTAACGCGCGGGTTTATCCATCGCGTCCAGCAGCAACCTCACCTTGGTCATTGAGCCGGCGCCGAACTCCACCAGGTCGGCCTGCGGCCCGATGTGGCGGGCGATCTCGGCGGCGCGTTCACGCAGCAACGCGGTCTCGGTGCGTGTGGGGTAATACTCCGGCAGCTCACAGATTTGGTCAAACAGGCGCGAGCCGGCAACATCGTAAAAGTACTTGGGCGCGATGGTTTTAGGCCTGCCAGACAAGGCGGCCAGCATGTCCATGGCAAAGGGATTCGCGGCCAGTGCGGAAGCGGTGCCCTCAGTGGGGAAGGTGGCGTTTGTCGGTAACTCGGAAAGTTTCATGTGCAGATGTTAGCCTCTGTGTTTGCAACGCAGTAGGACGCCATTTAACCTCTTCGGTTCCACAAATCGGTTAATCTCGCCGCTCGCCCGACAGCGGCCGGTGAAACGACCCCCAGGCGCTTATTTCAGGAGATTCATCATGTCAACCCTTGCCACTCTCACCAACCACCAAGTCCGCCTGGCCAGCCGCCCGGTGGGCCTGCCCACCCGCGCCAACTGGAGCTTCACGCAGGAGCCAGTAGCGGAGCCCGCAGACGGCGGGGTCACTTTGAAAACACTGGCCTTGTCGCTTGACCCAGCCATGCGCGGCTGGATGAACGATGCGAAAAGCTACATTCCGCCGGTCGGCATCAACGAGGTGATGCGGGCGATTGGCGTGGCGCGGATTGCGGCGTCCAAAAATCCGGCCTTCGCCGTGGGTGACGTGGTCATGGCGACGATGGGCGCGCAGGAATACATCACGCTCGACGCAGCCGGTGCCAAACGCGCCGGGCTGGCCAAAATCGACGCACGCGTGGGCAGCCCCAACCAGTGGCTCAATGTGCTGGGCATGCCGGGCATGACGGGTTATTTCGGCCTGATGGACATCGGCCAGCCCCAAGCCGGTGAGACGGTGGTGGTCTCTGGCGCAGCGGGCGCCGTCGGGCAAACCGTGGGGCAATTGGCCAAGATCAAGGGCTGCAAGGTGGTCGGCATTGCGGGTGGCGCGGCCAAATGCGGCTGGGTCGTGAAAGAACTCGGCTTTGACGCCTGCATCGACTACAAGGCCTCGCCATCGTCTGTGCGAGACGGCCTCAAGGCCCATTGCCCGGATGGCGTAGACATTTACTTCGACAACGTCGGCGGCGACATTCTCGACCACGTGCTGGCCAAAATTCGGCGCAACGCCCGCATCATCATTTGCGGCGCGATCAGCCAATACAACAACACCACGCCCATCCAGGGCCCGAAGAACTACCTCAGCCTGCTGGTCAACCGAGGCATGATGAAGGGCATGGTGGTGTTCGACTACACCGAACGTTTCCCCGTCGCCATCGCTGAAATGGCCGGCTACTTGAAAGACGGCCGCATGAAGAGCAAAGAAGACGTGGTCAAGGGCCTGGACACTTTTCCCGAGACACTGTTGAAACTATTCAACGGCGAGAATTTCGGCAAGTTGGTGCTGCAAGTCGCCGACGAGCAAGGGCAGCTCCCCGATAGAAACCCTCAATAACCCACTTCGCGCTGGCGCCGCGCCGCCACCAGTTAGGCGGCTCGGCGGTCAAAGCGGCAGCGAACCAGCGTGAACCCGCCGCCCAAAATACGACACCATTGACTGAAGCGATTGCGGCGCTGGCTGCGTGGCCGTGTTTTGATCCAGATTTACCGCTGTTCCTGCCATTAACCTGCCGTCGATGGTTGCGCCAGTTTTCATGGTGATGGAGGTTTGCGACAGGATGATTCCTTTGAATTTAGACGTTGTTCCAAGATCCGCTGCGGCAAAGGTAGCCCAGTAAATGTTCTTGGGCAAGGCACCACCGGCCAAGATGACCTGTGCGCCCGAGCTGACCGTCAGACCCTGCGCGATCTGGAATATCCAAACATCGTTGGGGCCGCCTGACAGCGTGACGCTGGTTGGAATCAATACGCCAGTGCCCCATTTGTAGGTGGCTGGGCCCAGTGTGAGGCCGCCAATATTTCCGCCGCCCAGTTCGGTGTAGTCAGGTGCGCGGGAGTTGGCATCGGTGTAAGCGGTTGCCTTGGCGCCTACGGATGCTGTGAGCCGAACAGGATCAACCACGGTGCAGGGAAGCGGCCCCGTATTGTTGACGTCGTAAGTGATGCCAGTGACTTGTGCGCAGGTTAAACCAATGCCCGCCCCCGTCGCCGGGCTCAAGCCGACATCGCCAGTGATTGCGGAAGTCGGTAAATTGGTGATCGCTGACTCGGCCAAAATTGCAAAATTGCCAGCTGCGCCAAGAGTGAGAAAACTCGACCCCATATTGGGTATGATTGCTTTTAAAGACTCGTGTATAGTAGATTTTTACGTTTATAATTACCTAAATTTAATAGATTTTAGTCATAAATTAATAGCAATAAATCTAATAAATTCGTGACTTAATATCAAATAAAATATCTTTATTTACAAAAGAATAATTTATTTTAAAAATCTACCCAATTCAATCTGCCACCGCCGCATAAACCATGTCGCGGAACAGGTGCCGGTAATACTCTCGCTGGTTCGGCGCCTGGATCATCAGCGTGGCGAAGAGGTTCAACGCGGGGTCGATGAAGAAGGTGGTGCCGGCCAGCCCGCCCCAGTAATACATGCCGACGGAACCGGGCACGGGCGCCACGCCAGCCGCCTTGCGCACAGCGAAACCCAGGCCGAAGCCGTAACCCGGCAACACCAGGCCAAAAGAGCCACCGCTGTTGATGGGGATGTCGCCCAAGTGGTCGGCGGTCATGTAGTCCACGGTGCGCGGCCCCAGAAGACGCACGCCGTCCAACTCGCCGCGATTGAGCATGAACTGCATAAAGCGCGCGTAGTCCATCGCCGTAGAGGCCAGGCCGCCGCCGCCCGACTCAAAAGTGGCGGGCTGCTTGACATCAAACACCTTCATTTGCAGGCCACCGTCGGGGTCTTTGGCAAACGGCTCGGCCACTTTGCCATGCATCGCCGCCGCTACGCTGAACGCGGTGTGGGTCATGCCCAGTGGTTTGAAAATGTGCTGCTGGAAAAATTCACCGAGCGGCTGCCCGCTGCACACTTCGACGATGCGCCCCAGCACATCGGTGGCGCGGCTGTATTCCCACACCGCGCCGGGGTCGTTGATCAAGGGCATGGACGCCAACGCCGGCATGTAGTCGGCGTTGTTGCGGTCGCGCGCGCCCAGGCGGGCCTGCGCATACTGGCGCTGCACCGGGCCTGCGCCCAGGAACTCGTAACTCAAGCCCGCCGTGTGGCGCAACAGGTCATGCACCGTTGCCGCGCGGCTGGCGGCGCGAGCGCTCTCGCTGCCATTGGCAACAACCAGCACTTGCGGCTTGGCAAACTCGGGAATGAACTTGCCCACCGCGTCTGTCAGCAGCAACTTGCCTTGTTCGTGCAACATCATGATCGCGACCGAGGTGATCGGTTTGGTCATCGAGTAGATGCGAAAGATCGAGTCAGTCGCCATCGGTGTTTGCGCCGCCGGGTCTTGCCAACCCAGGCTTTCAAACAGGGCAACTTTGCCGTGCCGCGACACCAGCGCCACTGCGCCCGGAAGGCGCTTGCGGTCGATTTCTTCTTGCAGCACGGCCATCAGCCGCTCAAGGCGCTCGGGCATCAGCCCGGCCTCTTGGGCTGAACCCATCTTCAAACTGTTCGACATATTTGGCGGCATAAGCGGCTCAACTTCCGTAACGTGTGCGTGCCAACGCCGCGCCGGCCACTAAGGCGCGAAGTTTGCCCTCGGCCACTTCGCGGCTCATGGGGGCCATGCCGCAGTTGGTGCAAGGGAAAATTCGGTTTATCGGCACGAACTGCATCGCCTGGCCAATCGTGTCGGCCACTTGTTCGGCGGTTTCGATCTCATCGCTGGCCACGTCGATCACGCCGATCATCACGTCTTTGCCGTCAAGCAGTTTGATCAAATCCATCGGCACGTGCGAGTGGTAACACTCCAGGCTCACTTGCTGGATCGAGCTTTTGGCCAAGGCCGGAAACACCGTTTCGTACTGCCGCCACTCTTCGCCGAGTTTTTCTTTCCAGTCGTTGTTGGCCTTGATGCCGTAGCCGTAACAGATATGCACTGCGGTGGTGCAGGTGAGGCCCTGCGCGGCGCGCTCCAGCGCTTTGACGCCCCAGTCGGCGGCGTCTTTCATGTAGACGTTGAAGGCCGGCTCGTCAAACTGGATGATGTCCACACCGTCGGCCTGCAAGGCCAGCGCTTCCTGGTTCAACAACTCGGCAAAAGCAAACGCCATTTTCACTTTGTCACCGTAAAAGCGGTCGGCCACGGTGTCCACAATGGTCATCGGGCCGGGCAAGGTGAACTTGAGTTTTTTCTTCGTGTGGGCGCGCGCCAGTTGCGCCTCGAAGGCGTGGACGCGGCCTTTGAGCTTGAGCTGGGAGATGACCTGCGGCACCTGCGCGTCGTAGCGGTTGTCGCGGATGCCCATGGTGACTTTGTGTTCAAAGTCGATGCCGTCCACCTGCTCCAGGAAGCCATGCACAAAGTGCTGGCGGGCCTGCTCACCGTCGCCAATGATGTCCAGCCCCGCGTCTTCCTGCGTTTTGATCCACAACAGCGTGGCGTCGCGTTTGGCCTGCACCAAGTCGTCGCCCTGTTGGCGCCATTGCGGCCAGAGTTTTTG
>JANOYE010000104.1:0-9082 GCA_031428695.1 Rhodoferax sp.
GGCGATTGCGGCGGCAGACCACGTGGGTGTGTCCGTCGAGGTGGCCTGCAAAGCGCTGGAGACCTTCCAAAACGTGAAGCGCCGCATGGAGGTTCACGGCGAGATTTTTCTGCGCGGCGACACCACCCAACGACCCGTGACCGTGTACGACGATTTCGCCCACCACCCCACCGCCATTCGCACCACGGTGGACGGTTTGCGGCGAAAGATTGGCGCGGCGTCGGCCTCCGGCGGGCGCATCCTGGCCGTCTTCGAGCCGCGCTCCAACACCATGAAACTGGGTGCCATGAAAGCGCAACTGCCCTGGAGCCTGGAATCTGCCGACCGGGCGTTTTGCCACGGCGGCGGGCTGGGCTGGGACGCCCGCGAGGCGCTGGCGCCCATGGGCGCGCGGGCGAACGTGGCGGATTCCATCGACACCCTGGTCGCGCAAGTGACCACCGCCGCGCAGCCGGGCGACCACATTGTGTGCATGAGCAATGGCGGGTTTGGCGGCATTCATGCCAAACTGCTGGAAGCCCTTTCGGCTCGGTCGGGCGCTTGAGGAACCTTAGGAAGTTCAAGAAGTTCAAGAAGTTCGAGAACCTCAAAAACTTCAAGAACTTCAAAAACTTCAAGAACTGCACAAGAGGCGAAATCGGCAGAAAGATTCGCCTTAAAATTACTATTGTTTTAATAGCATGTTACTCAGGTTTTACGTGACTTAAGACCTCAATCTATCTAATAAACTTGGGTTTTGCTGTTTTCGCCTGAATAATTAATACCCATATCAACAATTTATCCAGATCCTTGTTATTCAACTCAGCCGGAGACAAGCCGTGACCACAGCAACACCCACTGCTTCGCGCCGCCCCGGCACGGTGGCCGTGCATTCAGCGGACCGTTTCGTCTTCGCCGTGCCAGATTTGGCCGTGGCGCAGAAGTTTTACGCCACGTTTGGCCTTGACGTGCGCCAAAGCGCGGGTCCGAGCGGCAATCGGCTCGATCTTTACACCTTCGGCAACCCGCATTGCTGGGCCTCGGTGTTCAAAGCGGGAGACCGCAAACAACTGCAGTTCGTGCGTTACGGCATTTTTGCCGACGACGAGGCGGTGTTTCGCGAGCGCGTTGCGACGGCGGGCATCGGCATCGCGGCGCACCCGCTGGCTAGCGGCATGGATGGCAACCAGGGCATTTGGCTGCGCGACCCGGATGGCACGGCGATCCAGTTGATCGTCGCGAAAAAGGTCTCGCCCTCAGCCCCAACGCTGCCCAGCGTGGCGCCGCCTGTGCCGCCCGGCCAGGGCGCTGCGCCCAGCCGCAGCAAAGTCAAACCGGTGCAGCCGCGCAACCTCTCGCACATTTTGCAGTTCACGCCGGACGTGCTGGCCATGACGGCGTTTTGCAAAAACGTGTTGGGCCTGCGCATGAGCGACTGCACGGCCGATCTCATCGCCTTCATGCACACGCCGCATGGCAGCGACCACCACCTCGTGGCCTTTGCCAAATCACACGCACCCGGCCTGCACCACAGCAGTTGGGACGTGGGCAGCGCCGACGAAGTGGGCAGCGGCATGGAGCAGATGCGCAACGCGGGTTGGGGCAAAGGCTGGGGCGTGGGCCGCCACGTGTTGGGCTCCAACTTTTTCAACTACGTGGAAGACCCTTGGGGCAGTTTTTGCGAATACTCCGCTGGCATCGACTTCATCCCGGCAGACCTGGATTGGCCCGCCGCCGACCACCCGCCGGAAGACTCGATGTACGTGTGGGGCCCGGCCTTGCCCGAGAACTTCATCACCAACCAGGAACAGCCTGCACCCGCTTAAAAATAGATAGCAAACTATTGAATTAATACGTGACTTAGGGTCAATTTTTATTCAGAGTTTTCAAAAAACCACCCGGCGAGGCCAAATAATTGATAACCGTGTTAATTATTCGGCTTCACGGGAAATTCTCAAACCGCCATGGCCGTGCGCAATTCAGCGGCGCACAGCCGCACCGCCACATTCGCCTCGTCAATCACGCGGCCCATGGTGATGAAGCCGTGAATCTGCCGCTCGAATGAAATGTGGGTTGACCTCACGCCGGCGTCGCTGAGCTTCTGGGCGTAGGCCAGGCCTTCGTCCCGTAGCGGGTCAAAACCAGCGGTGAGCACCAGGGCAGGCGGCAAATTGGCGTGGCTCGCGGCCAGCAGCGGTGAGGCCCGCCAGTCGGCGTACACGGCTTCGTTGCGCCCGGTGTAGTGGCCTTGGAAATAATCCATCGTGTCTTTGGTCAACAAATAGCCTTGGCCGTTGGCTTGGATCGAGGGCGTGAGTTGGCGCATGTCGGTGGCGGGGTAGATCAAGAGTTGGTAGTTGATGGCCAACGGGCCCGCCTCGTCCACACTGTCACGTGCCATCAATGCCACCACCGCCGCCAAGTTGCCGCCGGCGCTGTCGCCGCCCACGGCGATCCGGCTCGCATCCAGCCCGAGCGCGGCCGCGTGGTTGCGCACCCAAACCGTGGCGGCGAAACAGTCGTCCACAGCCGCTGGAAAACGATTCTCGGGTCCCATGCGGTAATCCACCGCCACCACGGCCGAGCCGGAGAGGTTGGCCAACTCGCGGCACAACACGTCATGGGTTTCCAGGTCGCCAATCACCCAGCCGCCACCGTGAAAATAAACCAGCACGGGCAAGTTCGCCGCAGCGCTGGGTTTGTACAGCCGCAGCGCAATGGCCCCATGCGGCCCGCTGGCCTGCAGATCGCGAATCTCAACCACGGGCGGCGGGGCCGGTTGTGAATACACGCGCCGCTCCAGGTACACGCGCCGCGCCTCCACGGGCGTGAGCGTGTGGGTCGGCGGGAAACCTTTTTCTTCGATCAAATTGATCAAGGCGCGGGCTTGGGGGTGCAACATATTTGCTCCTTTTTCAGTAGCTTGTTACTTTTGTTTTTCGTGACCTACAGCTTAGTTTGTTATAAATTTATGCAACAAACCGAGCCAGTTTAACGTGCCCGCCGCGCTTTCACAGCCTCAGAGAGCACGTCCAAAACCTTGCGTGAATCGTCCCAGCCGAGGCAGGCGTCGGTGATGCTTTGGCCATACGTCAGCTTGGCCGCATCGTCTTTGCCGGGCGTGAACTTCTGCGCGCCGTCTTGCAAATGGCTCTCGACCATCACGCCGAAGACGCGTTTGGAGCCGCCTTGAACCTGCGCGGCAATGTCCCGCGCCACCTCAAGTTGCTTCTCGTGTTGCTTGGATGAATTGGCGTGGCTGCAATCGACCATCAAAGTCGCAGGCAATTTGGCTTTTTCCAGATCGGCGCAGGCGGCTGCGACGTTGGCAGCGTCGTAATTCGGTGTTTTGCCGCCGCGCAAAATGACGTGGCAGTCTTTGTTGCCGTTGGTTTGCACAATCGCCACCTGGCCGTTTTTGTGGACGGACAAAAAGTGGTGGCCGCCCGCAGCCGCCTGAATCGCGTCGGTGGCGATCTTGATGTTGCCATCGGTGCCGTTTTTGAAGCCGATCGGCGCCGAGAGGCCCGAGGCCAGCTCGCGGTGCACCTGGCTTTCGGTGGTGCGCGCGCCAATCGCGCCCCAAGCGATCAAGTCGCCCAGGTACTGCGGCGAGATCACGTCCAGAAATTCACTCCCCGCAGGCAGCCCGATGCGGTTGATCTCGATCAGCAGTTGCCTGGCGATGCGCAGGCCTTCGTCGATGCGGAAGGTCTCATCCAGGTAGGGGTCGTTGATGAGGCCTTTCCAGCCCACCGTGGTGCGCGGTTTCTCGAAGTAGACGCGCATCACAATCTCTAGCGAATCTTTGTATTTGTCGCGCTGCACTTTGAGCTTGCGCGCATAGTCCATCGCCGCCGCTGGGTCGTGGATGGAACACGGGCCGATCACCACCAACATGCGGTCGTCAGAGCCTGCCATGATGTCCTGGATGTTGTGCCGCGTCTCCGTGATGAGCGACTCCACCGGCGTGCCGCTGATGGGGAAGAAGCGGATCAAATGCTCGGGCGGCGGCAGCACGGTGATCTCCTTGATGCGTTCGTCGTCAGTGCGGCTGGTGCGGTCGCTCGGCGCGGCCTGGCGCCGCCGCTCCACCGGGTTCCCATACCAGCCACCTTCGGATGAGGAGGAAGAAGATTCAGAGGTCATGGAGCGGCTCCTAAAGGTTGAAAAGGGGTTGAAAAGGGGTTGAAAAACAGTCAGCGAAAAGAACGAAAAACAAAAGGGCAAAAAAAAACCGCCTTGCATCGGGCGGTTTGTTCGGGAGACTGGGCGGGCTTTTTCAGCTGCGCTCAATTCTCTCTACCGCCTGTGTGCGTGAGATCCAAAAGTAGCCAAAAAAATAGCCGAACCGGGTCATGGCTGGAATGTAGCACAAAGCCGCGCAATACAAGGCGCGGTGTGTCAAGGCTCACACCGCACCTCGGCGCGCGCACTGCCTGCATGGGCGCCGGTGAGCACTTTGGGCGAGGCAGACATCCGGGCCTTGGCACAACCAGCGACCTTCACCGGGTCTTGAACTGGTTCAAACTCTGCCACCCAATAGAGTGACGGGTCGGCGCAGGAGAACTGCCACGCCACCCCAGGCGCTCCGTCTGGCACGCCATCGGAACCACGCTTGGTTTCCAGCGCCGCCACGTTCAAGGCCAATTCCACCGCCAAGCGACCGTCTGGCGCAAGCAGCAGACGCGGTTCATCGCGCTGCGTCAAGTCAGCAATCTGCTCCTGCCGCTGCGCCTGCAGCAGCCAGTTGTGCCGCGCCAACTGCGCCTTGAGGGAAAACAGCAGGCGCTGTTGCCGGCCTGCATCAATCTGCCCGGTGGCGGGGTCGCGCAGCATCGCCGTCATCTGCTCGGAATGCGGCGCGTCCAGTGTCAGCCGGGCTTGCAGCGATGTCGGTTGCCCATTTTCATAGGCCACAGACAACGCGCATTGCATGACACCATGCGGGTGCGCGAGCGCCGGGCCGGCCAAGCCGAGGCCGAACCCGATCAGCGCCGCCAGCAAAGCCAGACCGGGCTTCAAACGCATGGCTTGCTCACCCGAGCGAAATCGACGCAATCATCGAATCGCCACCGGATTGACGATGGCCTGCACGCCGCCAGTGATGCGTGACGCGCCCAGAACGAACATGAACTCGTAAGCCTTGTCAGCCACCAACGGGCCGGTGTTCATGTTTTCCAGGATGTACACGCCGTTGCGGGCCAGCAGAATCTGGTGGATTTCAAAGACACCCACATCCTTCTCGAAAGGAATCGCCTCCAGCGCCCAGGTGTCGGCGCCAATTGCAATCACTTCCTTGGAAACCAGGTACAGCGCCCCTTCCTTGCCCAAGCCTGGCTCGCCCGCGAGGAAACGCTTGTTGTCTTTGCCTTCAAGCGCCTGCCAGCCGGTGTGGAACAACACCACATCACCTTTCTTGATCGTGATGCCCTGGCGCTGCGCCTGCTCGTCGATTTCCTTGCGGTTGAAGGCGGTGCCTTCGGGCACCATGGCAGTGTTGTAGTAGGCAGTCATGTCTAGCACCACACCGCGCGTGACAAACGGCGGCACTTTCTCAATGCCCAGCTTCTTGAGGCCGTTGGCCTGCACGAACTCGGAGTTCTTGTTGCAGTTGTAGTAGACGTTGTCAATGCCAATGTGGCCCAGGCCGTCGATCTGCGAGCCGGTGCCCACCCAGCCGGTGTAAATGTCGTCGTTGTACGTCGTTTTGGTGCCGCCCAAACTCACGCCGCCCGCCTGCCCCGGCTGCACGATGACCACGCTCCAGGTGCGAGGCGCGTAGGCTGCGGTGCCTGAGTTGGTTTCAAAACCCAGCGCATAGGTTTTCCCCGTCTTCACCAATTTCGCCGCCTCGGCCGCCAGCGCGGGCGTGAGCAAGTTTGCCGCTCCGATTTCATCGTTGGGCCCCCATTTTGATTTGCACCAATCGGCTTGCGCCCAAGCGGCGCTGGCAGCGCCAAAGCCGATTGCGGCGCTTAGCAGCAGGTGGCGAAACATCACAGTTTTTTTCATTCATGGTCTCCGGTTTGTCGTGGGTTTGCTGGAAGTTAGAAACGAGAAACGACCCTGATTTTGGCGGGGCCGTACAAACAATTTATCAGCGACCGAAACGGCGGTGGAATCCTTTACGTTTTGTTACGGCCATAGGCGGGTTGCGAAAAGTCGCTGCGCATGGAGATAGGGGAAAATTTTGTCTACGAGAAAACCCGAATAAAAACGCTTCTTCCGGTGTGCGACAGTTAGTGGCATTCAACTGATTCAAATCCCAGGAGACCACAATGACCATTCCACCAAAAAACCACACAAAGAGGATGGGCGCTTGGCGCGCCGCCGGGTTTGCCGCAGCGTTCACCTTAGCGGCGCTGCCTGCGCTGGCCCAAGAGACCTTCAAGATCGGCATCGTGAGTTTCTTGTCGGGCCAGGCGGCCGAGAGTTTTGGCGTGCCAGCCATCAATGGCGCCAAGCTGCTGGTGGAGGCATTCAACAAAGGCGCTGCGCCTGCGCCCTACAACAAGGTCGGCTTTGGCGGCATGAAGATCGAGCCGGTGTACGTCGACGAAAACGGCGGCGCCACCAAACAGGTGCAGGAAATGCGCAACCTGTATGACCGCGAGAAGGTAGACGCCATAGTCGGCTACGTCGGCTCAGGCGACTGCCTGGCGGTGGCGCCAGTGGCGGAAGAGATGAAGAAATTCCTCATCCTGTACGACTGCGGCACGCCGCGCATCTTCGAAGACGGCAAATACAACTACGTGTTCCGCACAGCCGCCCATGCCGCGATGGACAACGTATCGCTGGCGCTTTACTTGAAGGCCAAAGGCGTCAAGGTAGACACCTACAACATGATTCACCAGGACTACGCCTGGGGGCAAGACAGCAAAAAAGACTTCATGCTGAGCATGGGCCAAATCTACAAGAACGCCAAATCAGACGCTGATTTGTTGCCCAAATTTGGCGCGGGCCAATACGGCACCGAGATTTCCGCGCTGTTAACCAAACCGGCTGACATCTTGCATTCCAGCTTGTGGGGCGGCGATTTGCAAGCCTTCATTTTGCAAGGCAACGCGCGCGGCCTGTTCCAAAAACAAAACGCCGTCTTCTCCGCTGCCGACCACGTGTTGCCGGGCTTGGGCGAAAAAATGCCCAATGGCGTGATCCTCGGCGCGCGCGGCGCGTATGGCCTGATGTCGCCCAAGTCGGCGTTGAACGACTGGTGGTTTGACCTGTATCAGAAGTCCCAAAACGTCTACCCCGTGCAAGCCCCCTACCGCATGGCGCAGGCGCTGTTGGGCTTGAAACTCGCCGCTGAAAAAGCCATGGCCGCCAACGGTGGCAAAAAACCGACGCACGAGCAACTCGCCGCTGCGCTCAGAGGCAGCAGTTGGGAGTCACCCGCCGGCATGATCCGCATGGCGCTGGGTGATGGCCACCAGGCCATCCAAGACACCGCCATCGGCAAAACCCGCTGGGACGCCGCCAAAAAAATGGTGGTGCTGGACGACATCTTGCGTTTCCCGGCCGAGTGTGTGAACCCACCGGCCAACATGAAAAGCGAAGACTGGATGAAAGCCGGATTCCCCGGCGCGAAATGTTGATTCCGTCTTCAACGGCATGAATCTGTTGGCGACGATCCTGATTGACGGGATCACCTACGCTTCTTGGCTGTTCATCGTTGCATTGGGGTTGACGCTGGTGTTCGGGGTCTTGAAGATCCTGAACATCGCGCATGGCAGCTTTTATGCCGTGGGCGCTTATGCCGGCGCCAGCCTGGTGGCGTGGCTGCTGTCCATGAAGGTGTCACCGGCTTTGAGCATCGTTGCCTTGATGCTGGCCGCCGTGGGCGTGGCGGCGCTGCTCGCACCCTTGGTTGAGCGCGGCCTGCTGCGCATGTTTTATGGCCGTGACGAAGTGCTGCTGGTGCTGGTCACCTACGCGCTCTTCTTGATGCTGGAAGACGTGACCAAACTGGTGTGGGGCGTCAACCCGTATTACGTGTCTGACACTTACCAGGCGTTTGGCAACCTGAATCTGGGCGGCCTCAGTTACGTGGGGTACGACCTGATGCTGGTGGTGGTCGCCATCGTCTGTGGCCTGGCCACCTGGTGGGGTTTGAACCGCACCCGTTACGGAAAAATCGTCACCAGTGTCATCCACAGCGCCGAAGTTGCCGCTAGCATGGGTGTGAACGTCTCGCGCATTTACACCATCGCTTTCATGGTCGGCGTGTTTTTCGCGGCGCTGGGCGGCGCGCTCACCGCGCCGATGATTTCGGTGCAACCGGGTTTGAGCGTGGGTGTGATCATCGTCAGTTTCGCCGTGGTCATCATTGGCGGCCTGGGCAGCATTGAAGGCGCGGCGATTGGCGCGCTGGTGGTCGGTTTAGCCCGCGCCGCCTCGGTGCATATCTGGCCACCGGCCGAGCTTTTCAGCATTTATGTTGTCATGGCGGCGATTTTGGTGTTCAAACCCGAAGGTCTGTTTCAGCGCGTTCAAGCGCGCAAGATTTAAACGCATGAACATGCAAGCGGCCAGTTCTATCTCCCATTCACCCGTCTCCAGTTACTCCTCCCGAAAGCTGGTTGTGATCACCGCTTTGGCGCTGGCGGCCTTGCTGGCGGGCGGATTCCTCGCGCCCAAATGGCTGGTCTCGCTCGGCACCATCGCGCTGGCCAACGGCCTGGTGTCGTTGGGCATCTTGATCATGATGCGCAGCGGCGTGGTGCCGTTTGGGCAAGGCCTGGTGTTTGCGGCAGGCGGTTATGCGGCGGCGTTGGCTTTCAATCGGCTGGGGTTCACCGACGTGCTGGGCCTAAGCGCCTTGGGCGGCGCCTGTGCCATCTTGCTTGCCGCGCCCTTCGCGCCCATGCTCGCGCGTTACCGGGGCATCTTCTTTGCGATGCTCACGTTGGCGTTATCGATGGTGCTGTATGGCGTGCTGGTCAAAACCGAAGCGCTGGGCGGCTCAGATGGCTTTAACGTCACCAAACCCACACTGTTTGGCAGGCGCGCGCCAGACGGCCAAGTGCAACTCATGTTGTGGTGTGTCACAGCCACCATCTCCTGTATTTTGGCCGCCTTGGTGCGCCTGTATTGCGACTCC
>JANOYE010000105.1:0-4189 GCA_031428695.1 Rhodoferax sp.
CACCATCGCCAGGTTCACACAGGCGCGCCCGCCGTGCACCTTCACGGCGAGAATGTCCACGTCGCGATCTGCCACGTTGTCCACCGACTGCTGGTGCAACACGTTGGACAACGCCGAGACCTGGTTGCGCAGCTCGGCCGCCTGCTCAAACTCCAGCTTATCGGCATGCGCCATCATGCGTTTTTCAAGCGCCACCATCACCTGCTGCGAATCGCCTTTGAGGAATTTCTCCGCGTTGTCCAGGTCGTGCGCGTAATCCTCCGCACCGATGTGGCCGACACACGGCGCTGAGCAGCGTTTAATCTGGTACAGCAGGCACGGCCGCGTGCGGTTCTGGAACATCGCGTCTTCACAGGTGCGCAGCTTGAAGACTTTTTGCATCAGCAAAATCGCCTCTTTCACCGACCAGGCGTTCGGGTATGGCCCAAAATAATGGTGCTTCTTCTCCACCGCCCCCCGGTAATACGAGACGCGCGGAAAGAAGGCCGACTTCGGCGCGTCCAGGGCCGCCTTGCCGACGGGTTCGCCCGAAATCTTCAAATAGGGGTAACTCTTGTCGTCCCGAAACAAGATGTTGTACTTCGGGTTCAGCGTCTTGATGAGGTTGTTTTCCAAGAGCAGCGCTTCGGCTTCAGAGCGCACCACCGTCGTCTCCATCCGCACGATTTTGTTGACCATGTGGCCGATGCGCGTGCCGCCATGGGCCTTCTGGAAATAGCTGGAGACGCGCTTCTTCAGGTTGATGGCTTTGCCGACGTACAAGACTTCGTTGTTGGCGTCGAAATAACGGTAGACGCCCGGCAGCGGCGGCAGGCCGGCCACGTCGGTGAGCAGTTGCTCAGGGTGGCTGGCAACCGCGCTTTCGGAATCCAAATCAGCTTTGCCCATGGGCCGCCTTCGCTTCGAGCCGCTAAGGCGGCGACAACACCGGAATCACCCGGCGGCCATGGCGGCGGTAGACGGTGAAATCGCTGTCCAGCGTCATCACCCGGCAAGGATCGTGCAGCTCCGACAGGCGGATCAGGCAGGCATCCGCCAGCGAGGCCGGCACATTGTCGTAGCGCTCGAACAGGGCCCGCACCGAACTTGCCTGGTCGGCCAAGGACATGCCCAGCTTGACCACGCCACGCTCCACCAAGGCCAAGGCTTTGCTCGGATCAAACCCTGCGCGCGCAAGCAGAAAGCAGGTTTCAGCAACCACGGCTTCGCAGGTCAAAAAGGGGCCAGCATGCTGGGCAAACTGGCTTTTTGCCCAGCCGTGGTAACGGTCGCCTTTGCAGTGCAGGGCCACCCAAGGGCCAGTGTCCAAAATCAGGTGGCTGGCCATGGCCGCGCAGGCGAATTCACAGAGCGGGAAAAATCAGACTTTGCCAAAACCGCTCATGTGTTTGGGGTTATGCGACAGGTCTTTGGGGCCACCTTCAAAGCAGCCGACCAAGTCGCCCGCTTGGTCCAACGCGGACACGAACTCGGCCGACGCCGTGGCCTGCCCCACATAGGCCGCGATGGCGCGCCGAGCCACCTCAGACTTGCTCAGGTGCGCGACTTCAGCCATGCGCTCCAGGGCGGTTTCAAGGCTGGACGGGACTTTGAGGGTCAAGGTGTGCATGGGTTGGATAATACCATCCGGCAAGCAATATTACAACGCGCCGACCCGCCGCCCGCTGCATTGCGGACAATGCTCCCATGCTTTGGCACATTTTCTGCAAAGTCATTGACAACTACGGCGACATCGGCGTCTGCTGGCGGCTGGCGTGCGACCTCGCCGCGCGCGGCGAACAGGTGCGGCTGTGGGTGGACGACCCTTCGGCGCTGGCGTGGATGGCGCCGGCAGCGTCAGAAAGCGCAGCAGGCACTGAACGCGCTAAGGGTGTTGACATCCGACTGTGGCCGAAATTCTTCCAAAAATCGCATTTCGAAGATCCCTCAAAATTCCCGTTTTTTTCACATTTTAATGTATTTATTGAGTCTTTTGGATGCGAAATTAATCCTGAATACATAGCTAAATATGTAAATTATTCGAGACTTGAGGCAGAATCATATCTTCAATGGATTAATCTAGAATACATAACCGCAGAGCCCTACGCCGAAACCCACCACACTCTGCCTTCCCCTGTGCAGAGCGGCCCCGGCAAAGGCCTGGCCAAATACTTCTATTACCCGGGGTTCACGCCACGCACCGGCGGCTTGTTGCGCGAGCCCGATATGCTGCAACGCCAAGCCGAATTCGACCGCGCACTGTGGCTGCAAACGCAGGGCATCCGCTGGCACGGCGAGCTGCTGGTGTCGCTGTTTTGTTACGAGCCTCGGGCCCTGGGCGCGTTGCTGGATCAATTGGCCAATGGGCCAGGGCCTGTCAAATTGCTCATCACTGCGGGGCGCGCACGGGCTGCGGTTGACGCCTGGTTTGCAAATCGCATGGGCCGTTCAAGCTCGCCAATGGTGCGTGGGCAGTTGTCATTTGTGCACCTTCCCAAACTCACCCAATTGGCCTACGACGGGTTGCTGTGGACTTGTGACCTCAATTTTGTGCGCGGTGAAGACTCGCTGGTGCGCGCCATTTGGGCCGGTAAACCCTTTGTGTGGCAGATCTACCCGCAAGACGACAACGCCCACCACGCTAAGCTCAACGCCTTCTTGCAGGTGCTAGGTGCTGACGCGTCACTTGCTTCGTTTCACCACGCCTGGAACGGCATGACGGCCCACACGGCACCCGCCGCCCTGCCCACGATAAACCTGGCAGCCTGGGGCGACATTGCCACCCAAGCGCGCGACCGCTGGCTCAGCCACACCGATCTCACCGCCCAACTGCTGGCGTTCGTAGCAAAACAAGCGCCAAAAAACCGTTAAAATGCAAGGCTTTGCGCAAAGCGGCGAGTCAAAATCGCGGCGCAACCTAAACCCCCGATTCACTGCACATTCACTGCCCCTTTTTAGCTTCGCAATCCAGCCTCTCAATACTTATGAAAATCGCTCAAGAAATCCGCGCCGGCAACGTCATCATGCACGGCAAAGACCCGATGGTTGTGCTCAAGACCGAATACAGCCGCGGCGGCCGCAACTCGGCCACCGTGCGCATGAAGCTCAAAAGCCTGATCGCCAACTTCGGCACCGAAGTCGTCTTCAAGGCCGACGACAAGATGGACCAGGTCATCCTCGACAAGAAAGACTGCACCTACAGCTACTTCGCCGACCCCATGTACGTGTGCATGGACGAAGAGTTCAACCAGTACGAAGTCGAGTCCGAAAACATGGGCGACGCGCTCAATTACCTCGAAGACGGCATGAGTGTTGAAGTGGTGTTCTACGACGGCAAAGCCATCTCCGTCGAGCTGCCCACCAGCGTCGAGCGCGAGATCACCTGGACCGAGCCCGCCGTCAAAGGCGACACCTCCGGCAAAGTCTTGAAGCCCGCCAAAATCGCCACCGGTTTCGAGATCGGCGTGCCAATTTTTGTGGCTCAAGGCGACAAGGTTGAGATTGATACGCGCACGGGGGAATACCGCAAGCGCGTTTGAATATCCCTGTCGCTTACTTTGAGCCCGTCAAAAAGGTTCGAGGTTGAAAGAAAAAAGGCTCCCGAGGGAGCCTTTTTCGTTGACGCAAAGATGACTTGACGGGCCGAATCAAATCAGGCCAGTGCCTTGTAATACGCTTTAAGCACCGCGTTCATCCGTGTTTGCCAACCGGCACCTTGCGAACGAAACCACTCAATGACATCAGCGTCCACACGCAAGGCGATTTGCTCTTTTTTGACTGGCAGAGGCAGCCCACGATGCGCCACAGCATCGGTCCAATCTCCGGGCGACGTTTGCGGAGCATCCGCAGTGAACTTAATCTTCGGGTCGGGCATTTTCTTCAACGCAGCCCAATCCGTTTTGCCTTTAACGCTTTTGATACCTTGACTGCCATGTTTTGTACTCATGATTTTCCGCCTTTCGTGCTGAAATCAAATGCGGGGTGTCGCCCTCGTCGCCGCGTGGAGTCCACACCACGAACAAGGCAACGCCGTTGAACACACCCACACTCTGAAACCGTTGCTCTGAATACGCTTGCCGTGTGTCTTCGCGGGTGAGCAAATCACCGTCAAAAAAACCTTCGAGGTCAGTGAAATCGATGCCGTGAACTTTGAGGTTTGCCTCCTGCTTCTTGCCGTCCCACGTGTTCATGCACCCAATTGTATATCCAA
>JANOYE010000106.1:0-8115 GCA_031428695.1 Rhodoferax sp.
TATGACATGCAGCAGTCCAAAGAGGATGGCGCGACGGTGGCGATTTATTACGAGTCGCGGCTGGCCAAGCTGCGACTCAAGTCAGAAGACTTGCCCATGCTCGATGAAGAGGTGGACGAGCTTGCCGAAGACGAGGAAGACAGCCAGCAAGCGCTGCTTAAGAGCCGCTGGGCCGCGCTGGAAAAAGTGGTGGGCGCCGAGCCGCGTGTGGCCAGTGTGGCGGCAGACCTGGTGGCGCATTTTGAAGAACGCAACAAGGCGCAGACGGGCAAGGCCATGGTGGTAGCCATGAGCCGCGACATCTGCGTGCACCTGTACAACGAGATCACCCGATTGCGCCCCGATTGGCATGACGCTGACCCTGAGAAGGGGGCGATCAAAATTGTCATGACGGGCTCGGCCAGCGACAGGGCGCTGCTGCGACCCCACATCTACAGCGCGCAAACCAAAAAGCGGCTGGAGAAACGTTTCAAAGACCCGGCCGACCCGCTGCGCTTGGTTGTAGTGCGCGACATGTGGCTCACCGGCTTTGACGCCCCTTGCGTGCACACCCTGTATGTGGACAAACCCATGAAGGGCCACAACCTGATGCAGGCCATTGCCCGCGTGAACCGCGTCTTCAAAGACAAGCAGGGCGGCCTGGTGGTGGACTACATCGGCATTGGCAATGAGCTGAAATTGGCCATGCGGGAATACACGGCCAGCCAGGGGCGCGGTCGTCCAACAGTGGATGCTCACGAGGCCTACAGCCTGCTGATGGAAAAGATCGACGTGTTGCGCGCCATGCTGCACGGGTTTGACTACAGCGGCTTTTTGACGGGCGGCCACAAGACGCTGGCCGGTGCGGCCAACCACATTCTGGGATTGCAGACCGGCAAACTGCGCGACGGCAAAAAGCGCTTTGCGGATGCCGCGCTGGCCATGAGCCAGGCCTTCACCCTGTGTTGCACGCTGGACGAGGCCAAGGCCGTGCGCGAAGAAGTGGCCTTTATGCAGGGCGTGAAAGTCATTCTGACCAAGAAAGACATTGGCGCGAAGAAACGCACCGACGAGGCCCGCGAGCTGGCCATCCGCCAGATCATCAACCAGGCGGTGGTGTCTGAGAGCGTGGTGGATATTTTTGACGCCGTGGGGCTGGACAAACCCAATATTGGCCTGCTGGACGATGCGTTTCTGGCCCAGGTGCGCAGCCTGCCCGAGAAAAACCTGGCGGTGGAGTTGCTGGAGCGCCTGCTCGAAGGCGAAATCAAAAGCCGCTTCGCCGGCAATGTGGTGCAAAACCGAAAGTTTTCAGAGCTGCTGACGAACGTGATCGCGCGTTACCAAAACCGCTCCATTGAGACCGCTCAGGTGATGGAAGAACTGGTGGACATGGCCAAAAAATTCCGCGACGCGGCGGCGCGTGGCGAAACGCTGGGGCTGACGGAGGACGAAGTTCGCTTCTACGATGCACTGGCGAACAACGAGTCTGCCGTGCGCGAGCTTTCCGACGAGACGTTGAAGAAAATCGCGCACGAATTGACAGAGAGCCTGCGCAAGAGCCTGAGCGTGGACTGGTCGGCGCGTGAGAGTGTGCGGGCCAAGCTGCGCTTGCTGGTCAAGCGCATTCTGCGCAAATACAAATACCCGCCTGACTTGCAAGACGCTGCCGTAGAACTGGTGTTGCAGCAGGCCCAGGTGATGGGTGAGAGCTGGGTTTAAGCTGGGTTTAAGCCGCGCTCAAATACTTGAGGCCAGCGTTTCTGCGTAAGTTGGCGGCTGGCAGCCCGCACGTGTGCAGTTGATGGCGGCTGCGCGCATGGCTTCTGTGAGCGTTTTCGCCACTCGGCCACCGGCGGACTGGCCACGCTGTGGGCCGTCTCCAGAGGCCCAATCGCCCAGGCAGTTGCCCCAAAACGTGTCGCCCGCGCCCACCGTGTCTACCACCTTGACAATGGGCACATCGGCCTGGGCGCTAATGCGGTTAACTTCAAGCCATGCACCATTGGCACCGAACGTGAGCGCCACGCGGCTGGCGCCCTGAGCCGTGAATGACTTGGCGATCTCGGCGGCGTTTAGGCGCGAAGGCGAGGCGAAACCCAGCAGTTCAAGGTCTTCGTCACTGGCTTTGAGCCAGTCGGCCAGCGTGGCGACTTGTTTCACCGCAGTCACGTAAGCGGGCAAATCAGCGGCAAGTTTGGGGCGCAGGTTGACGTCGACGCTGAGGGTCCAGCCCATGGCTTTGGCGCCTTGCAAAATGGCGAGGACTTTGTGGTGTTCAGGCGGAACCAGCAACAAGGAGCCGGTGTGCAGAACCCGCAGCCCGCCACCTGAATGCTCTGATTTCAAAAGCGCGAGAACCTGATCCACCGCGTAATCTCGGTCGGCAATGCCTTCGCGGTAGAAGCCGTAGCTGGGTTGGCCACCCGTGATTTGCACGACGGCGAGCGACGTCGGAAGGCCGCTTGGCGGCAGCAGGGTCAACACACCATCTTGTGCAAACTGTGCCCGCATTTGGTCGCCAAAAAAGTCTGTGGAGAGCGGGTTGATGAAGCCGACTGGCACGGCGTCAGCCGCCTGGTCTTTGTCAATGTCGTTCTGGTGGCCTCGTCCACGCAGTGCCGCCGCACGGGCCAAATTGAACGGGCTGCCACCCATGAAGGGCAGGAGCGAGCCATCGGGCTGCGCCACGCAGTCCATCAGCGCTTCGCCCAGCACGTAAAGTTTGTTCACGGCGCCGCCCCGCGTTATTTTTTGAGCAGGTGCTGGCGGCGCAAGACGTCGATCCACACCGCCACGATCACCACCGCGCCGATGGCCATCATCTGTTTGAATTGGGAGATCTCCATCAAATTCATGCCGTTGCGGATCATGGTGATGAGCACGGCGCCGAGCAAACTGCCCCAGATGCTGCCGCGCCCGCCAAACAATGAGGTGCCGCCTAAGATGACAGCCGCAATCGCGTCCAGCTCAAACATCTGCGCCATCTTGCCGCTGGAAGAATCCATGCGTGCCATCAAAACAATAGCGCCCAGCGCGCAGCTTAAGCCACTCACCACATAGACAGCCAATTTGTAGCCACGGATGTTGATGCCCACTTGGCGCGCGCCCATTTCGTTGGAGCCCATGGCGTACACATAACGCCCGAGTTTGGTGCTGCTCAAGATGAAGGCCATCACCACGAAGAAAACACCGGTGATCCAGATCGGCATGGGCACGCCCAAAAACGTGCCGTAACCAATGAAGGGCATCGGGGCGGGCAGGCCAGAGTTGTCGAAACCGCCGGTGGCATCAAACGCCAGGCCACGCCAGAGCGTCAAGCCGCCCAATGTGACGATGAAAGAAGGAATGCCGACGAAGGCGACGAGGTAACCGTTGAACAAACCAACCGCCGCGCCAATCGCCAAAGCCGCCATCATTGCGGCGTAGGGATTGATGCCGAGCTTGATCATCAAATGCCCGGCAATCGCACCGGCCAGCGCGGTCAGTGCACCGACGGCCAAGTCGACACCACCGGTCAAAATCACAAACGTCTGGCCACCGGCCAAGAGCGCGATCACCGAAGCCTGCACCAGGATGTTGCTGAGGTTGCCCGTGGTGAGGAAATAGGGCGACGCGATACTGAGCAAAACGCCCAATACCAGCACCGCGACCAGCGCGCCATACCATTCTTGGCGAGTGAGAGTTTTCACAGCGAATTGAATTGAAATAAATTAGGGTCAGATTCCAATTAACTATGCAAACCACGCATAGACAATTGGAATCTGACCCCAATTAAATGGGGTCAGGGTGGTCATGCGAAGGTTTACTTCACTTTCATGAATTGGGCCACGCCCGAGTCTTTGGCGAACTGGTCCACATTGGCGGGCAACACGAGGAAGGAGCCGGTGTCGATGCGCTTCTCAACCGTTTCTTTCTTGGCCGCTTTGATGGCGGTCTCGACGCCGACTTTGCCGATTTTGGCCAACATCTGCGCGGAGTTGGCTTGTTGCCAGCCTTCTTTCATCATGTCCAGGCCGCCGGGTGAGCCGTCAAAACCGGCGATCTTCACGTCACCGGCTTTTTTGCCAGCGGCGAGCAAAGCGGCTTTGGCGCCCAAGGCACCGCCGTCCCAGGCGCAAGCGATCACTTTGGCACCGGGGTTGGCGCGCAGAGCGGCTTCTACGCCGTTTTGGGCCATGGTCTGGTCCCAGGTGGTGGGCACTTCAACCACTTTCACATTGGGCTTTTTGGCTTTGAGGCCAGCCAGGAAACCTTCTTTGCGCTCGCGGCCGGTGGATTGGGCTTGGTCGCCCGTGACGTAGATCACGGTGTCAGCATCGCCCACTTGGTCGGCTGTCCAGTCGCCTTGGGTTTTGGCGGCGGGCACGTTGTCGGTGGCGACGTAGGAGGTGATGTCAGCACCGGTGATGCCGGTGTCTACTGCCACCACGGGGATGCCAGCGGCCAGGGCCTTGGCGATGGCCGGCGCGATGCCTGCGCTGTCTACTGGCGCGATGGCGATGGCGTTGACTTTGCGGGTGATCATGTCTTCCACAATGGCCAACTGCTTGGAGAGTTCGCCTTTTTCAGCGGCCAGCTCAATCAATTTCACGCCAGGGGCAGAGCCGCCAGCTTTGGCGCCGCCGTTGATCAGCGTCCAGCCTTCGTTGGTGTTGCCGTTGGTGATGTAGGCGATGGTCAGCTCAGGTGCGGCAGCAGCGGCTGGGGCCGCAGCCGGCTTGGCTTCTTCCTTTTTGCCGCAAGCCGCCAAGGTGGCAACCATCACGGCAGCAATGGCCAGTTGGCCGAACACGCGTTTTGAAGTCATTGAAAAAGTCTCCTTCGGGTTTAAAGATTTGCATTCGGCAGCGGCGAATGGCGGTTAGTTACCTAGTTTGGGCATCTGCAAGCCAAATAATAGACTGTTTTCTTAATTAAATAAACCTAGTGGTTTTACTTATATGGTGAAGTGTAAAATGATGGCATTCTTTGTGCTCGCGCTACTTCGAGCATGGCCCTCCTACCTTTGCCGGACTTTCCTTCGCCAGAATTTCAACCCAGATTGACGTCACCATGAACCTTGCCCAGTCAGCCCAGCCAGTGCTGCATATCAATAACCTGACCAAGCACTACGGTGGCGTCAAGGCGTTGACGGGTGCCGATTTCAGCCTGCAGCCGGGTGAACACGCCGCCATCGTCGGCGACAACGGGGCAGGCAAAAGCACCTTCGTGCGCCTCATCACCGGTGTAGAGCGACCCAATGAAGGGCAAATCAAGCTCGACGGCCACGCGGTTGCATTCAAGTCGCCGTTGCATGCACGAGACCAAGGCATCGAGACGGTCTACCAAACCCTGGCGCTCGCTGAAGACCTGGACGTGCCCGCCAACATCTTTCTTGGCCGTGAAATCACGCGCCTCAACCTGGGGCCGCTGTCCATCCTCAACCATTCGGCGATGCGGGAAAAGTCCAAAGAGATGCTGGCAACCACCGGCGTGAAGATTCAAGACATGAGCGAGAGCCTGCGCGGCATGTCGGGCGGGCAGCGCCAATGTGTGGCCATTGCACGCGCTGCCGGTTTCGCGAAGAAATTGATCATCCTGGATGAACCCACCGCCGCCTTGGGTGTGGCCGAAACGGCACGCGTCGAGCAGATCATCAAAGGCTTGAAACAGCAGGGCATTCCGCTCATCCTCATCAGCCACAACCTGCGCCAGGTGTTTGATCTGGCCGACCGCATTTGGGTGTTCCGCCAAGGCCGCATCATTTGCAACTTGCTGCGCGCCGAGTCGAATCCGGAAGAAATTGTCGGGCTCATCACGGGCGCCATCGACCCCCAAGCGCTGCGCCACGCCAACCTGCCAGCGCGCGCAGCCGCTGCCGAGCTGGAGGCTGCGTGATGCTCAAGGGAATCGACCCCATCCTCACCCCCGAGTTGTTGATGCACCTGTGCGCCATGGGCCACGGCGAGTGGGTGGCCGTGGTGGACGCCAATTTCACCGCCAACCAGCTCGCCGCCGGCAAGCCCTTGGTGCGCCTGCCCGGTCTCTCGCTGGTGCGGGTGAGCCAGGCGATTTTGTCGGTCTTTCCGCTGGACGAATCGGTGGCCAAACCGGTCTCTTACATGCACGTGTGCAAAGCCACGCCAGACCATCGCACGCCGGTGCAGCAGCAACTGGTTGATCTGCTTGCCCATGCAGGAGTCAAAGGCGGACTGAATGGCTCGCTGGCGGCCAACAACGTTGAAGCGTTGGAGCGGTTCGCCTTTTACGACCGGGTTCGCGCCGCCAGTTTGATCGTGCAAACGGGCGAGGCCACCGCTTATGGCAACGCGATGTTCGCCAAAGGTGTCATCCTGAATTGAACGCCACACCTGCTTTTGTGCGAGACCCGCGCCAAGTGCGGGGCTCCAACCAGAATGGCATGCGCCAGTTCAACGAGCGCATCGTGCTGCAGGCGGTGCGCTTGCACGGGGCCATCCCCAAGGCCGATTTGGCGCGGCTCACCCAGCTCTCGACGCAAACCGTCTCGATCATCGTCAACCGCTTGGAGGGCGACGGCCTGCTCGTCAAACAAGACCGCATCCGGGGCAAGATCGGCCAGCCCTCGGTGCCGCTGGCGCTGAACCCCGAGGGCGCGTTCAGCCTCGGGCTGCAGGTGGGGCGCCGCAGCCTGGAGGTGCTGGTGTCTGATTTTTTGGGCCAGACAAGGCACCAATTGCAGTTCAATTACCCGCACCCGGAGCCCGACGTTGTGCTGAGCCACGTCCAGCAGGCCCTGAGCGATATCGAGGCGCTGATGGGCGCAAGCTGGCAACGCCTGGTCGGCATCGGCCTCACCGCGCCGCTGTTTCTGCACAAATGGTCTGATCTGCTGGGCGGCAAGGCGGGCGCGGCCTTGCAGCGCTGGGAACCCATCGACCTGCTGGCCGAGGTGCAGGCCCTCACGCCCTTCCCGGTGGAGTTTGCCAAAGACACCACCTCCGCCTGCATGGCCGAGATGCTGCAAGGGCAGGGCCGCACCATCAGCAACTTTCTCTACGTGTTTGTGGGCACCTTCGTCGGCGGTGGCCTGGTATTGGCGGGGCACATCATGGCCGGGCCCAAGGGCAATGCCGGCGCGATTGGCTCACTGCCGACCGCCCTGAGCCCCGGCGACGGCGCGGCTGCCCACAAACCTGACCAATTGCTGCAATTGGCCTCCGGCTGGCAATTGGAACAAGCGCTTGAAGCCGCCGGGATTGACCCGTTAATGGTCCACAACGACCGCATCATGGACGCGGAATTCACCGCTTTCACCGGCCCCTGGCTGGCCCAGGCCAGCCGCGCTTTGGCCATGGCCATCGTCAGCGCCACCGCCATGCTCGATCTAGACGCCGTGGTGATCGACGGCTCACTTGGGCGCTCCTTGATCAACGCCTTGATCGCCGCCACGCGGGAACAACTCGGCGGTTACAACTTTGAAGGGCTCAATGCGCCCAGCGTGGTCGCCGGGCAGGCGGGCGCCCACGCGCGGGCGCTGGGTGCGTCATTGCTGCCCCTGCACCGGCAATTTTTTCCGCTCAAAGACATTTTCCTCAAGCAAGATCTGGTTTAGATTAGCGGCATGAAGATCTACCTCGACTCCGCTGTTTCCAGCAGTTGGCGGCCCCTGCCGGGTTGCCCGCCGATTCAGGGCGTCACCACCAACCCGAGCTTGATTTTTCAGGCGGGCCTGGCCGTCAACCTGCCCACTTACCTCAACTTGGTGCGCTCGGCAGCAGACTACCGCATGCCTGAGCTGATGCTTCAACTGCCCAGCAGCGACCCCTCACAAGCCTTGCATTGGCTTGATGCGTTGCGCCTTGCCGCAGAGCGCGGCGGCGTCGCGCTCACCATCAAGCTGCCCTGCCACGCTGACTGGCTGCCGTGCATCCAGGCGCTGAAGCAAGAAGGCCAGCCGATCTTGCTGACGGCCTTGTCCAGCCCGGTGCAGCTCTTGTGGGCGCAGTCGCTCGATGCCGATTTTGTCGCGCCCTACGTCGGGCGCCTGCAGGCGCAGGGGCGCGACGTGTGGGCCTTGGTCGAAGCCTGTGTCGCTGCGCAAAATGACGTGGAGGCGCCTGGGCCCCTGCTGCTGGCGGCCAGTGTCAAATCTGCCGACGTGATGGCGAAACT
>JANOYE010000107.1:0-9078 GCA_031428695.1 Rhodoferax sp.
AGGCTCCAAGTCACGAATAATGTGCGTAATCAGCTATAAATAATATAGCGACTCAAATTCATTGGAAATCAATTGAAAAGGGGCATCGGCGCGTTGGCATCGGCGCGTTATTGCGATGAGCACCGCACGGCGACCGGGCAATGCGCATGCGGTTTTGGTGTGAAAGCACGCGCGACACGAAAAATGCGTGCGACACGGTGGTCGCTCATTTTTTGTTATTCCCGCCAAACGAGCTTCCGCGCGCATTTCCCACCAAAGCCCGGTCGCATTTCCCGATCACCGCGCTCAGTGAGTTCCTTTGCACCAGATCGGTGCGATGGCGCAAATTTGCATGGCTAGGTTAGCAGACTGGATTCGAGCCATTGCGACCGCTGGGAGCGCTCGGAACCAGTCTCTGCATGGGTACACCGGAGCGCGCCAATGGCCTAAGCTTTTGCCCGGTGGTAATACTTTTTCTTGATGGGCGGCGGCACAGGCTGTAGATTTAGCGTGGTTATTTTTCCAAGCGTTGCCTTGAATGATGGGGAGCGGCTTTGCGCGGCTTTCGTCGTCACGCAAGCCCCCATTTTTTCTGCCCATGCAACTTTGTTACCACCGTCGTCACCAATGATCTCACCAAACTTTTCCCACGTTCCGCAAATTGAGTCCGGCACGTAGGCTCTAGCAGCTTCCATGTCGGCGTCCGGGTATGCCCGTTTCACAGCCTTAAGATCTCCAAGATAAAAGGCTTCCATCTCTTCCGTAGCGACGCTGATTTCCACTTTCAAGTGAGGCGCGTACTGTACTACCGTTTGGGAGATTCTTCTGTTGAGAACAGAAGGGTCATCATCATCTGCATCCACCAGAATGAGTATCCCGTCGGAGTGTGGATTTAGCGTACCTGCAAAGGCCTTCAATTTGAAAGGAAGCTGGTCCAGCAACCCCCTATGTTTGGCATTTGCCCTGGAATTCTTAGCGGGAAGAGAGCCTTTTCCCTGATGCGCGTGAACTCGGATGCTCTGAGTTGACTTCAATTTCTTCAACCAGCCATCAAAAAACGCTACCTCAGACGGGCCTTCCACCATGATGTGCAGTGTCATTCCGGCGCACCATCATCAAAGTGATTGCTGTACCACAATGACCCGAGCGGAATGCCATTGTCATTCATCGCCGCAACAGTGGGCATGTCAGCAGCGTTAGTGGCTTGGGAATGCCCATCCGGCCCCTTTCGAATGAGCCAGACTTGTGACGGCTGCAGGGCATCGACAAAATAAGGCGAATGGGTTGTCACGAGCATTTGCGTGGAAAGCGCAACATTTGCAGTGCGGCTGCTGAACTGGCTTGCGAGGCGTTCCACAAGCCTCACATATAAACCGTTTTCAGGCTCCTCAATTCCAATGAAGGGCCGAGGATGGGGATCTTCAAGTAACACGGCATAGGCCAGCATCTTGAGTGTGCCGTCCGACATGCCGTGCTGGAAAAAAGGATCCTGGTAGCCTTTCTCGTCAAACTTCAGCAGGAGCCGCTTATCCTTGCTGACTTCCGGCGTGATTTTCTTCAGGCCCGGAATGGCTTTTGCCAAGCGCTTGAGAATAGCTCGGAATTCCTTGGGGTTCTGCCTTTCGTAGTACTGCAAAACATTGCCAATGTTTGAGCCTTCGCGATCCAGCCATCTTTGGGCTCCAGCGGCGGGGAGCACGCGTGCAGCACTTGGCACGAAGTACGACAGGTACCACTGCTCGACATATGCTCTTAAAGCCACGATCCGCGGGTGTTCAGACAGATTGCCCAGAGTAGCAATGCCCAATTTGTCGAGATCCACAAGGGCAACTTTTTGTGAAATCTGAGATTCAGTAGCTTCTCCTACTGCCTGGCCAGCCCAGACCTTCCCTTTCCCCCGTTTCAGTTTGAGAAAGTAATACGGCTTTCCACGCGTTTCGCCTTCGCGACGTTGTCGGCATGCCTCCTCTACTGCGGCGGGAACGCCATCCACGATGTCGACAACGAGTTGATAAACGATAGGCCGCGCTGGGTCGTTGGCCTCAAAAAAAATTTCGAAAGATATAGGGCCTTTTTCACCTTGGGTACGAAGCCGATCAAACCCTCCGCGCCACGGTTTATCGCACGCAGCCTCCACTCCATCCAGAAGGCAGTCAGCCACAAAACCAAAGGCGTCCAGCACTGTAGACTTGCCGGAGCCATTGGGGCCAATGAGGCAGGCCAATCGGGGAAGAGGTGTCCCGTTGCCATATTGAACTTGCCCCAGCATAACGTTTGCTAGAGCCCGGTAGTTTTTGATGTGAATGCCAAGGAGTCGCGCCATAGAAATTCCAAGTAGAAGATGGGGTGTCTGGCCGCATGGAGTGCAGGACAGCCATCGGGAGGACGGGTGAAGCTTACCGCAGTCTTTATTGGAGCGGTGACATCCGTGGGCGGGTTCCGATTTGAGCGATGGGGCGCTGGAAGCGGCTAGCTCCTCAAGTGAAGAGTTGACGAAGAGCGCAGATATCATCGAATTTGCAGGTTGAAGTCGAATGTCTGGTTCTGGCCGCATTCCTGAAGTTCGAGTCATCCAGCCAACAGTTCGCTTCCGCCTGCATAGCCGCCGCCTACTGATCTCCCCGCTCCAACAACGCAGGTCGTGGTGATAAGGCAAGGGGACCGGGCTTTGGTTCGGAAAGTGCGTGGGAGCGGTCTGTCTGGCATCGACAAAAAATGGCCAAGCGCCAGCTTGACCCATTTTTCAAAACCGCGCGTGCTTGCTAACCAAAACCGCAGCCCCTTGCCTTGTCGCCGCGACCGGGCTGGCGCCCGCAAGGCCCAACGAGCAGCGTGAAGTCCCGTTGACCTCAAGGGACTGCCCTGGCCGGATTTACGGATTTCTTAAGCCTTCTAAGGCTCCAAGTCACGAATTATTTGCGTAAGTAGCTACTAATAATATAGCAACCCAAAACAGTTCAATGCAGCACAATCCCGCCCGCCACCGCGCTTTTGCCGGCCCGCGCGGGCGGCACACACAGGCCGCAGACGTAAGCCTTGGCGTAGGTGTGCGGTTCGGTGACAAAGTGGCCGCCGCATTTGGCGCATTCGGCGGTGCCCAGCAGGTGGGTGTCGATGAACTTCACCAGGCGCCAGGCGCGGGTGACCGACAGCAACGGCTCCACGCCGCAGACCTCGACCTGCTCCACGTAGAGCTTGAAGGCTTTCATGATGAGGTCGATGTCGTCCAACGCGCTGGCCTTGCCCAGGTACTCGTGGATCGCCAGAAACAGCGAGGCATGAATGTTGGGCTGCCAGGTGAGGAACCAGTCGGTCGAGAAGGGCAGTTGGCCTTTGGCCGGCGAGTGGCCCGCCACTTCCTTGTAGAGCCGCAACAGCCGCTCGTAAGACAGGTCGGTTTCACTCTCCAGAACCTGCAGGCGCGCGCCCAGCTGGATCAGCGCCACGGCGCGTTCCACCTGGCGGGAATCGGTCAAAACACTTTTGCTGGGCATGATGGCTCCTTTGGCTTATTTGGCTTAAAGCGCCTCGGCGTAACGCGAGGCCATCAAGATGCTGGCATGCAGTTTGTTGGCGGAATCGTTGTCTGTTTTGCCTGAATTGGCGCTCTGGCCATGGTTGGTGAGCAGGTTCCACACCATGTCGTCGTCCACCCGCATGCGGCACAGCAGCATGTTGCCTTGGGCCACGCGGAGCACCTGGGCGGGCGAGAGGCTGGCGATGAGGTCGGCGGCGTCTTGCGAGATGCCCAGGCGGTACAAGGCTTCGGCGCGGTCAGCGCGGATCAGGTTTTGCGCCAGCATCAGGTAGGTGAGGTTGGCTTCGCGAATGTCGGCCAGCAGTTGTTCGTTTTTCAATGAAGTCTCCATCGGGTCTTGTCCTGACGTCACTGCAAGGGGATTGCAGGAGCGTCGATGGCATTGATTTTGCAGACCGCCCCATAACAGGCGGCTCGGAATTGGGCTGCGGGGCGTGTCAGGCAAATTCCTACACGCTGGGCCTGTTACACCGACGCGCTGAATTGGCAGGTGATTCGAGGGCAGCTTGCGCCATCAGGGCCGCCGATCAACAGTATGCTTGCCTCCCATGAAACCCACATCATTGCGGCATCAGCCGCGCTGGCCGACATGCCATTGACGCTGATCGACCACTACAAAGACGTTGAAGACGGCAGCCGCCGCATGTTGGCCGCCGCCCATGCGGGCGACTGGCAGCAAGTGGCGCTGCTCGAAAACGATTGCAAGTTGATGATTCAGCAGTTGAAACGACACGCCCACGCCGGTGGCCTCGAGGTGGTGCTGGCGCCGCTGCAGCGCCAGGAGAAGCAGCGCATCATGCAGCGCATTTTGGGTGTGGATGCGCAGATTCGGCGTTTGATGGAACCGTGGAGCGACCTCGCTGGAATCCACCCCGACGCCACGCCCAAAGTGCTGCACTGATTGCGCACAATGGATGCCGCCATGACCCAACACGACACGCTGCGCAATGCCGCTGCCCTGATGCTTTTTCTGGGCAGGCAGGAGGCCGAGTCGATTTTTGGGCAATTGCCGCCGGAGCAGGCGCACCAGCTCAGAGCGGCCATCGCCGAGGTGTCACAGCGGCCCAAACCGGCGGTGAACAGCCCGCTGGAACTGGACGTCAATTTTGATGAACTCGACGACTCGGTGGCGCAGCAAAGCCGCCTGTTGTCGGACTCCAGCCGCTACGTGCGGGCCATGCTGGACCAAGCCTTTGGCCTGCAGACGTTTGCCGCTCAACTGGAGCCCAGCCACGGCCCAGACGGCGGCCTGGTTGCAGATGGGCTGGGGCCAACGCTGTTTCGGGCGCCGATGCCGGCGCCAACCCCGGTGCCGGGCGCCGGTTTTGAGCGCCTTAAGCGTGCCGAGCTGGGCGCGATTGTCCAGTTGCTGGTGGCCGAGCACCCGCAAATCGCCGCCACCATTTTGACCCTGCTGGATCTGGATTTGTCCACGCGTGTGTTGCGCAACGTTCCACCGCGCCAGCGCGCCGACATCGTGCAACGCATCGCCCGCACGCAGGCCATCCACCCGGCCACGCAAGATGCGCTGGACAGCATGCGGGCCACCTTGCTCGACGAGCGTGAAGCCCGGCGCGCCGGCGCCCACAGCGGCGCGCGCCGGGCCGCCATGTTGATCACCGGCATGGGCGCCCACATCGAGGCCACCGTGCTGGAATCGATCGACAGCACCGACCCGGCATTGGCGCAGCGCATCCTGGACAAAATGGACGAGGAGTCCCGGCCATGACGCCTTCCTCAGACATCGCGCAGCCTGGCAACGCGATGCCGGAACCAGTGCCGGAACCAGTGCCTGAAGATTTGCTGTCGCGCGACGAAATTGATGCGCTGTTTGATGGCTTGGGCGGGGCCAACCCGTCGCGTGGCGCGGGTTATGCCGCTGATCCTGCACATACCAATGCATTCGGCGGCGCGCCTGAGCCTGCGGGCGAGCCGATGCCGTTTGACTGGCAAAACCTGCCGCGTATTTCACGCGCCAACCGCGGCACGATGCCCGCGCTGGAAGTGGTGAACCAGCGTTTGCTGCGCAATCTGCAGGCGGCCCTGCCGGCCTTGCTCGGGCAACATCCCGACGTCACTTTGCAGGGAACCCAGGCGCGGCGTTACAGCGATTTTCTGGACGAGACACCGCGTCCTTCGGGCTGCGCGGTGGTCAATTTGCGGCCATTGGCGGGGCAAGGCCTGTTGGTGGTTGATCTGGCGCTGGCCGATGTGTTGATTGATCTGCTGCACGGCGGTTCGGCCAAGGCGCAAAACGCGCCGGATGCCCGCAGTTTCGCCAGCTTGGGGCAACGCACGGTATTGCGCCTGGTCGGCGTTGTCATGGCGGCCTGCTCTCAGGCTTGGCAAGGGGTGGCCGGCCTGAGTTTCGAGTTTGAACGCTTCGAAACCGAAGCCCGCCACACGCACATTGCCACGGCGCTAGACCGCGTCTATGTGAGCGTTTTCAAAATACAAATTGGCGAGGTGTTGGGCAGCTTGTCGGTGTGCCTGCCGCTGGCCTGCCTGGCCCCCATCCGCGCTGTGGCCGAGGCGCCCAGTTGGGGCGACTTTGTGCAAGCTGACGGGCGCTGGCTGCCCGCGCTCACACGTGAAGTGCAGGCGCTGGTGGTGCCGCTGGCGGCCCATTGCCTGCCGCTGCAAACCAGCCTGGCCCGCGTGTTGGCGCTGCAGGCGGGAGATTTCATCGAGCTGGGTGCCTACCCGCAAACTTTGGCCACGCCCGAGGGCTTGCCGCTGTTTGAAGGCCGCTTGAAGACGCAATCGGGCCGCCAGGCGATTCAGATCGACCGCATCTTGACGCCCGATGCCCAAGGAGGCCGCGCTTGAGCAACATAAGCAACGAGTTTGCGGCCAAACCGGATGCAGGCGCTGCGCTGCCGGATCTCACACGGGTGCTGGACATTCCGGTGCAGCTCTCGGTGGAACTGGGCCGCACCAAAATGCCAATTCGGCAAATTCTGCAATTGGGCGTGGGTTCAGTCGTGGAGCTGGGCACCGTGGCCGGCGAATTGGTGGATGTGCTGGTCAACGGCCAGCTCATCGCCCATGGCGAAATTGTGGTGGTGAACGAGCGCTTTGGCATCCGTTTGACGGATGTGGTGACGGCCTCCGAGCGGCTGGGTCGGCTCAGTTAGCGCTGGGCTTCAAACCAAACCGCTGCGGATCGCGTACACCGTGAGTTCGGCGTTGTTGGTGAGTTTGAGTTTTTCCAGGAGCCGCGAGCGGTAGACACTCACGGTTTTCGGGCTCAGCATCAAATCCACCGCGATATCAGCCAAGCGTTTGCCCGAAGCAATTTTCACCAGCGTTTGCATCTCGCGCTCGCTCAAGGCGTCGTGCAAGGCGGCGTCGGCTGGGGCATTGAGGCTCTCCACCAGCATTTGGGCGACTTCGGGCGTCACGTATTTGCGGCCCTGCATCACCGTGCGCACAGCCAACGCCAGGTCGGCCGGGTCGCCGCCTTTGTTCACATAACCCTGCGCCCCGGCGCGCAGGCAGCGAATAGCGTATTGGTCTTCCGGGAACATCGACACGATGAGCACCTTGGTCTGGGGGTGAGATTCGCGCACGCTGGCCAGCACCTCCATGCCGCCACGGCCATTCAGGTTCAAGTCCAGCAGCAACACGTCACACGGGTGGTTGCGCAAGGCTTCACGCACTTCGGAATAACTCGCCGCCTCGGCCACCACTTTGATGTCCACCGCTTCGCTCAAGGTGTCGCGGATGCCCCGGCGCAACATGGCGTGGTCGTCGCAGAGGATGACGCGAATCATGGCAACACCGCTTCGCTGGCGGTCAGTGGCACCGACAATATGATCGACGTGCCGGTGCCTCGGCCTTGTTCCGCGCGAGAGGTTACGTCAAGCCAGCCGCCAACGCTGCGGGCGCGTTCGGCCAGGCCGATGAGCCCGAAAGATTTTGGCTTGGCGCGCGCTTGCGGGCCCATGCCGCAGCCGTTGTCGCTGACCTCCACCGTCAACACACCGCTCGCGCCCGAAATTTCCACCCGCACCCGGCTGCATGCCGCGTGTTTGGCAATATTGGTGAGCGCTTCTTGCGCCGTGCGGTAGGCGGCCAGCTCGACCTCTCGGGAAAGGGGTGTTGACAACGCATCCAGCGCGGCGCTGCCCGTCAATTCGGTTTGGATGCCATTGCGCTTTTCAAAACCGGCGCACAGCCATTCCAGCGCCGCCAGCAAGCCCTGGTCAAGAATGGCCGGGCGCAGATTCATCATGATGCCCTGGCTGGCGCTCATGGCCTGGTGCAACATGCCGCTGGCCTGCAGCGCGTGGTGTTTGGCACCTTCGTCGGCGCTGTTGCGGGCAATCCAGGCCAGGTCAAACCCGATCGCCGCCAGTGCACCGCCGATGTCGTCGTGGATTTCCCGGGCAATGCCGGCGCGCTCTTGTTCGATGGCCGTTTGCAGGTGTTCGGCAAAACCGGCCAGGCGTTTCTCTGACGCAGCCAGTTCGGCGTCGGCACGGGTTTTGTCCAGCCGGGTCTGGTGCACGTCGATGGCGCGCAGGATCACCGGCCCCAGCCGCGTCAGGTCGTCTTTGGAGAGGTAGTCGCTCACCCCGAGTTTGATGGCCTCCACCGCTGCGCGTTCGCCAATGGCGCCGGACAACACGATGAAGGGCGGCTTGTGGGATTGCCGTTGCAGCGTTGCCCAGGCGTCAAGCGCGGTGAAGCCGGGCAGGTTGTAGTCGGCCAGGATCACGTCAAAAAGTTCTGCGCCAGGCGAGGCAGACACGGCTTCTTCGAACCCGGCCAGGCTGTCCACCTGCGTGATGTCACAGGGCACGCCGGCACGCGCCAAAGCCCGCTCGGCGAGCTGGTGGTCGAGCACAGAGTCTTCCAGGTGCAGGATGCGAAGGGGTGGCGGGGCGGGCGTCTCAGACATGCTGCGCTGGATTATCCGGTGCGTGGCACGAGTGGTTCCACCTGCACCAGGCAGTCATAAAACGTCGGCCCCCGGCCCAGGTCGGTCAGGCGCTGGCTGGTGAGCTGGTTGACGTTGGTGCCGTCGACGCCGAACTTGCGCCACCAGATGCCCAGGCCGTTGACCACGCCCGGCCGTGCCCGGCGCGAGACCTCGACGCGGCAGCGGTGCTCGCCGCGGCGGTTGAAGACGCGCACCATCGCACCGTCCTCGATGCCGCGCGCGGCGGCGTCGGCGGCATGGATCTCCAGCACCGGCTCGACCTCGATGGCGCGCAGGCTGGTGACGTTGACGATGGTCGAGTTGAGGAAGTTGCGCGCCGGCGGCGAGATCATGGCGAGCGGGAAATCGGCCGAACTGCCGAACGGCTCGTGGTTGGGCAGGTGGTCGGGCAGGCCGTCCTGGCCCCGATCGGCGAGGCGCTGGCTGAAGAACTCGCAGCGGCCCGACGGCGTCGGGAAACCGCCCTCGGCGAACGGCGCCTCGGGCAGGGCGAGGGTCGCGAAGCCGTGCGCCAGCAGCCGGTCGAAGTCCACCGCCTCGGGCGCGAAGGCGCTGCGGCACAGCGCCTCGTCGTCGTCGGCGAAGCAGGGCTCGGTGAAGCCCATGCGGCGCG
>JANOYE010000108.1:0-4655 GCA_031428695.1 Rhodoferax sp.
GGGCACCTGCAAGAACTGGAACCCGGTGGCGCTGGCTTTGTCACGCACAGCGGTGCGCCCGCTGTTGTCGCCCTGCCAGGCGCTGGCCAGCATGATGTCGCCAAACGCCTGCTCTTGCGGGGCGAAGGCAAACACGCCGCCGCGGTTGGGCACGTCATGCCACATCATGCCGCTGGCTCTGGTCATGTCTACCGGTTTGTAGATGACGAAGCTGGCGACATAACGCACCTTGCCATCGGTATCTTTGGCCAGTTCGATGTCTTGAATGATGGCGTTGCCCCGGTGTTTCGGATCCAGCTCGCCAAAGGCGCGGCCCGCGACCATTTCATAGGGCAGTGCGTTTGCCGGGCTGCCGGGCGGGTTGGCATAGGGAATTTTTTCGTCAATGACGATGTGCGTCACGCGGGCCTGCACGGTGGCGGCGGCACACAGTGCCAGCGCGAACAGGCCAGCGGCGAGGTGTGTGCTCAGGGGTTTGATAGATTTCAAGAGGGTCTCCATTTGGTTTTAAGCACTGTACATCCATGCGCGGAAATTTTCACGCCTGTGGGGGCGGCCTGCTGTGGTTGGAAAATCCGATCTGACCACATGAGCGCATCGGCGAGTTGTTAGGCGCACTCCTCTTGCCCGCACACCGGCCCTTAAGTAAGATAAACCATGAGTCTCGCTCCATGAATCGCCATAGTCAGCAAATCCGCTTTTGCACAAGCCCCGGACGGCACGCGCATCGCCTTTGAAATTTGCGGCAGTGGCCCACCTCTGGTGATGGCCGGGCAGTCGTTCTCGCACCTTGAAGGAGAGTGGGATTGCCTGGTCAGAGCGCCATTGCTGGAGTTCCTGAGCCAAAACCATACGCTGGTGCGTTATGACATGCGGGGCACTGGCCTGTCAGACCGCGACTGCGCAGAATTCAGCTTTGCTCGTTACGTGGAAGACTTAAGCGCCGTGATCCGGGCCAGTGGATTCGAGACCTATGCCATGCTGGGTTTGACGGGCGGTGGTGCACTGGCGGTCACCCATGCCGTGGTGCACCCCAAGGCGGTAAAACAACTGGTGATTGTGGGTTCGTACCTGCGCGGGCGAACCGTTCGAAGCACAACGCCTTCCGCTCTCGAGGAAACTGAGCTGATTCTCAAACTGATCGAATTGGGTTGGGGGCAAGACAATCCGACCTTTCGGCAGCTGTTCACCTACCCGTTCCTGCCCGACGGCACGCCGGAGCTATTGCAATCATTTGATGAATTGATGCGCAAATCCACCTCAGCCAGAAATGCCGCCCTTCAATTGCGGGCCTGGTTCAGCGCCGACCTGCGCGAAGTTGCGCCGCTTGTCAAAACGCCGACGCTGGTGCTGCATTCCCGAGGCGACTTGAGGATTCCGTTTGACGAAGGCCGACTGCTGGCGGCAAGCATTGCTGCGGCGCGTTTTGTCACGCTGGACAGCCGCAACCATTTTCCATTATTCAAGAGGCAGCCTGGCAACACGTCACCCAGGAAATCACGGCTTTCCTGGCCCCGCAGCAAGGTAAAACTCTGCCGCCGATTGAAAGCCTGACGGCCCGTGAACATGCAGTGCTGGAGGTGTTGTCACAGGGCTTGGAAACACCTGACATGGCCGAGCGTTTGTGCATGAGTGAAAAGACCGTTCGAAACCACCTGTCGGCGATCTATTCAAAGCTCAATGTATCGAACCGGCTTCAGGCAGTCCTCTGGATGGAGGAGAACCAAAATAAGCTTGCCGCTCTGTACGATGCGGCGAAAACCGACAGCAGGGCGGGGAAAAATTGGGTAGCGCCTTGGGCGCGGGCCAAATAGCCAAGGGTCTCCCGGTTTTGTCCCGAATTTTCCAACCGGGACATTTGGCCCATGACGGCGGGACAGGAGTTGCGAAGAATGGGTTTGTCGGGGTTCATGGGCGTGGCTCCGACACCAACCCAGTCATTCACCCCGTTTTTCAGGACCTTTTCATGACCTACTCAAACTTCACCCTTGTTCGTAAACCACTTCGCCAACCACTTCGCAAACTGCTGATGGTTTTGGCGGCTTTTGCGGCATTGGCCGCTCCTTTGGCCGTCACCGCCCAAACCGATTCCTTCCCAACGCGCCCGATCACCATTGTTGCGCCCACGGCGCCCGGCAGCTCCACCGACTTGATTGCCCGCCTGGTTGGCGGCGCGATTTCAAAGTCAATGGGCGTGCCGGTGGTCGTCGAGAACAAGGCGGGTGTTGCCATCGCCATTGGCGCCAAAGCCGTGGCGCAGGCAAAACCTGACGGCTACACCCTGCTTTTGGCGCCCACACCCGCTTTGGCGATTAACCAATGGTTGTACAAAAAGCTGTCCTACAACCCTGAAAAAGACTTTGTGCCTATCATCGCCGCAGCATCTACACCCAATGTGCCGGTGGTGCACCCGAGTGTGCCGGTGAAAAACCTGGCCGAATTGCTCGCCTTGGCCAAGGCCAAACCCAATGACATCACCTACGCCTCAGGCGGCAATGGCACCTCACACCACCTGTGCGGCGAGTTGCTCAAAATGAACGCCTCTGTGTCCCTGACCCATGTGCCCTACAAGAGCCCGGCACCTACGTTGCAGGATGTTCTGGCGGGCCGTGTGTCGATGATGTGCGAGAACCTTTCGAGCGCGTTGCCGCATGTGCGCTCCGGTGCGCTGCGAGCGATTGCCCTGACGGCGCGGCAACGTCACGCCATGGCGCCCGAAATCGCCACCGCGCACGAGTCTGGCTTGCCTGATTTTGAGGTGGGGGTTTGGTTTGGATTTGTAGCGCCAGTGGGCACGCCGCCGACGGTCATCAAGCGCTTGAACGTAGAAATCACTCAGGCGCTGCGCGATCCCGCCGTGGCGCAGCGGCTTGACGCCGTGGGTTTGGCGGTGCTGGCCGATTCGCCCGAGAGTTTTGCGCGCTTCATCACGGCAGAGTCCGCCAAATGGCGCAAAGTGGTTGAGGTGTCTGGCGCCCAAATCGACTGAGCCGGGGGCAACGACATGAGTTCGCAACAAACCCCAGAGATGCTGAAACTGATCAACGGCTTTCAGGTGTCCCGGGCGATCTATGTCGCCGCCAAACTGGGGCTTGCCGACCTGGTTTGCGCAGGCGGCGCCTCCTGCAACGGGTTGGCGGCGGCAACGCAAGCCGATCCTGCGGCGCTGCACCGTGTCATCCGGGTGCTGGCCAGTGTGGGCGTGTTTGACTTGCTGCCCGACGGGCAAGTCAATCCTACCGAGCTGTCGAAAACCCTGCTTTCGGAGGCGCCGGGCTCCCTGCGTGGTTGGGCCGTGGACCAGCTCGGTGGTGAGCACTATCAGGCCTGGGGCGAATTGCTGCACAGCGTGCGCACCGGAGAAGTCGCCTTTGAGCAGGTGTTTTCCAAGAATGCTTGGGACCACCGCGCCGAAAACCCGCAAAGCGCAAAAGAGTTCGACGAGGGCATGGCCAGCTTCATCGGCGCGCACAACCAGTCCGTGCTCAACGCTTATCCGTTTGCCAATTTTGAAAATCTGTATGACCTGGGCGGCGGTGATGGCCAATTCATCACCTCGGCGTTGGCGCAGTTCCCCAACTTGCGGGGCACGCTGTTGGAGCAGCCCCATGTTGCACAACGGGCCAGGCAGCGCTTGCGTGAGGCGGGCTTGGATAGGCGCTGCGAGGTGGTTGACGGCGATCTGTTCGAGTCCGTGCCCAAGGGCGGCGCGGTCTACCTGCTGTCGCGCGTGATCCATGACTGGAACGACGAATTGGCCCGGCAGATTTTGACGGTCTGCCGTCGCGCCATGGGCCCGCAAAGCGTGTTGCTGCTGGTGGAACGCGTCCTGCCTGATCGAATGTGTGCCACAGCGGCGAACCGGGCGCTTGCGGTGTCTGACCTCAACATGCTGGTGATGACGGGCGGCCGGGAGCGCACTGAAACACAGTTCAAATCGCTGCTTGAAAGCACTGGGTTTTCAGTGCGATCAGTGCGGGCGACCAACACCGCCCTAAGCATCATTGAGGCCCAACTGACCTGAGGGAACCAAATCGTCCCGATTCCGCAAGGAATCAAGTCGCCCCGATTCCGCGAGGAATCAAATCGCCCGGTTTCGCGCGAGGGGCGGGTTCTTCGCAAAGTAACCCTCAATGCCGCGCATCAGCGCGTCAGCGAGTTGCTCCTGGTATTCATCGCTGTTGAGTTTGGCTTCTTCCTCGGGGTTGCTGATGAACGCGGCTTCGACCAGCACGCTGGGGATGTCGGGCGCTTTCAACACGGCAAAACTGGCCTGCTCCACGCGCGGTTTGTGCAGTTTGCCGACGCGGCCGATCTCGCTGAGCATCGCGCCGCCTAATTTGAGGCTGTCGTTGATCTGCGCGGTGGTGCTCATGTCAAGCAGGGCGCGTTGCACTTGCGCGTCTTTGGCTTTCACGTTCAGGCCGCCGATCAAATCGGCCTTGTTTTCTTTGTCGGCCATCCAGCGCGCTGCCGAGCTGGAGGCGCCGCCCTGGCTTAGCGCAAACACACTCGCGCCTTGCGGGCGCGGCGTGAAAAACGCGTCGGCGTGGATGCTGACAAACAAATCCGCCTGCACGCGCCGCGCCTTTTGCACCCGCACATGCAGAGGCACAAAAAAATCAGCGTCGCGGGTGAGAAAGGCGCGCATGGCC
>JANOYE010000109.1:0-4977 GCA_031428695.1 Rhodoferax sp.
CGAACTGATGCCACCATGCGAGCCGCTGATGGCGATGCAACCCGCTTCGCTGGCGGCAAGCTCAGTGATGGAATCGACCACCCGCACAGGACTAGATGACAAGGCCACCGTCAATGACCAAGTTGGCGCCGTGGGTGAAACTCGCCTCGGGCGAGAGCAAATAGACGATGCCGGAGGCGATCTCGCGGGCCTCGCCAATGCGCTTTTGCGCCGCCATGTTTTCGATGCGCTGGCGGTGCGCCGGGTTGGCCAGGGGCTGGGCGATCATCGGGGTGTCAGTGGCGCCGGGCGAGACGGTGTTGACACGGATGCCCTTCTCAGCCAGCACCCGCGCCGCGTTTTTCGCCAGTGCGATCACGCCACCCTTGCTCGCCGCGTAAGCCGCCGTGCCCGACAGCCCGCCGCCGCGCACCCCGGCAATGCTGGCCACGGCGCAAATGCGCGAGCCCGCTTGCATGACCCGCGCCGCTTCGCGCATGCACAGCCAAGTGCCGATCACGTTCACGTCATGGATGCGGCGAAACTGCGCCAGGCTGATGTCCATGAAGGCGGTGGTGTCCACCACGCCTGCGCAAGTCACGAGGGCGTCAAGCCGGCCCAAATGGAGAAGCGCCGCCTCGAAGGCTTTTTTGATCTGGGTTTCATCGGCGACATCTGCCGCCATCGCGGCATGCTGGGTGCCAGGTGATTCCAGCCCGGCCTGCATCGCCACATCTTGCGCGCCGTTGATGTTGAGGTCGATGCCAAACGTGTCATACCCCTTGGCCGCCAAAGCCAGCACGGTCGCCGCGCCGATGCCGCTGGCGCTGCCGGTGACGATGCAGGTGGGGTTTTTCATTGAACTTTGCGCGAGGCGTTATTCCATTTCTAAATCATTTGTGAAGGCGCGCCGACGACGACGACAGTGCTGAGGCACGGCTGGGAGGCGCAACGACCTTCACGAATGATTTAGGAATGATTTAGGAATGGAATTATTTGTAGCTGCGCGCGTCTTCGATCACTTTGCCATCATTGGGCAGGCTGCCCACAGCAACGATTTCGACATCGCCGCGCAGTTTGGTCACATCGCGGATGGCGTCGGCGACTTTTTGCGCCAGCGCGTCGGGGCCGCTGCAGGCCGTCTCCACTTTGAGCGTCATCAAGTCGTTGGCCATTTCGCCCGAGACGACGAGGCGGCCTTTGGCGATTTCGGGGAATCGTTTGACGATCTCATCCACCTGTTTGGGATGCACGAACATGCCTCGGATTTTTGTCGTCTGGTCAGCCCGGCCCATCCAGCCTTTGATGCGGGTGTTGGTGCGGCCCGTCGGACAATGGCCCGGCAAGATGGCCGACAGGTCGCCGGTGGCGAAGCGGATCAAGGGGTAAGCCGGGTTGAGCGTGGTCACGACCATTTCACCCACCTCGCCCTCGCCCACTGGGTCGCCGGTGCCGGGCCGCACGATTTCGACGATCACCCCTTCGTCGAGCACCAGGCCCTGGCGGGCGGTGGTCTCGTAAGCGATCAGGCCCAAATCTGCAGTGGCGTAACTTTGGTAGACGTTGAGCCCGCGCTCGGTGAACCAGTCGCGCAGGGAGGGCACAAAGGCCTCGCCACCGACCAGACCCTTTTTGAGGCTGCTGATGTCGCTGCCCGCCTCCTGCGCTTTTTCAACCAGGATGCGCAAAAAGCTGGGCGTGCCCAGGTAGGCCTCGGGCCGCAGTTGCGCAATGGCTTCGAGCTGCTGCTCGGTTTGCCCGGTGCCCGCTGGAAACACCGTGCAGCCAATGGCGTGCGCGCCGCTTTCCATGATGAAGGCGCCTGGTGTCATGTGGTAGCTGAAGGCGTTGTGCACCAGATCGCCGCTTCGAAAACCCGCCGCATACAAACCACGCGCCGCGCGCCAGTAGTCGCGCGCAGCGCCGTCTGGTTCGTACACCGGGCCGGGCGATGAAAAAATGCGCGGCATGTTTGGGCCGCGCACCAGCGCAGAAAAACCCCCGAAAGCGTCTTTGGAGCCGGCCAATTCTCGCGCAGCTTTTTGCCGCTCGAACAAATCGGCCTTGCGTGTTACGGGCAGGAGTGCAAGCGCTGCACGGCTGGTGACAGCCGTGGCGTCTACACCGCGAAGGATTTCGCCGAAAGCGGCTGCTTTTTTTTGCGCTTGCGCGATCTGGCCAGGCAAGGCGCTGAAAAGGGCGGCTTCGCGAAGCTCAGGACTGCGGGTTTCGAGGGCGTCAAAAAAATCAGACATGGGCAGACAGGGTCAAGCCAACCACCGCTTACGCCGTTTGTAACTCTTGGCGTCTTTGAACGATTTGCGTTCGCCGCCGCCCATGCCGAGGTAAAACTCTTTCACGTCTTCGTTGTTGGCGAGGTCTTTGGCAATGCCGTCCATCACGATGCGGCCTGATTCCATGATGTAGCCGTAGTCGGCATAACGCAGCGCCATGTTGGTGTTTTGCTCGGCCAGCAGGAAGGTGACTTTTTCTTTCTGGTTCAGGTCTTTGACGATCTCGAACACTTCTTCGACGATTTGCGGCGCCAGGCCCATGGAGGGCTCGTCGAGCAACATCACACTGGGGTTGGTCATCAAGGCGCGGCCAATGGCGCACATTTGCTGCTCGCCGCCTGAGGTGTAGGCGGCCTGCGAAGTGCGGCGTGTTTTGAGGCGCGGGAAGTAGGTGTAGACCTTTTCCAGATTGCGGGCGATTTCGCCCTTGTCTTTGCGGGTGTAACCGCCCGTGAGCAGGTTTTCTTCAATGGTCAAGTGCGCAAAACAATGCCGCCCTTCCATCACCTGCACCACGCCGCGCTGCACCAGGTCGGCCGGGGTCAAATTTTCGATGCGTTCACCGCGCAGCTCGATGCTGCCTTTGGTGACCTCGCCGCGCTCGCCTTTGAGCAAGTTTGACACCGCTCGCAGAGTCGTGGTTTTGCCCGCGCCATTGCCACCGAGCAAAGCGGCGATTTTGCCGTCAGGCACATTGAGCGAGACGCCCTTGAGCACCAGGATCACGTGGTTGTAGATGACCTCAATGCCGTTGACGTTGAGAACGATGTTGGGTGCCGGTAGCGTCATAGATTCAAACTTTCATTGATCGGCCGACTTGCTTCGCCCTGTGGCGGGCGAAGCAAGCCACCGTTCCAGCAAACACCGGGGATCCGGCTTTGCCGGGCCACTGGTGTTGCCCCCTGCAAGGGGGAGAGCGGCCACGCGCAGTGGGCAAGCCGGGGGGTGTTCCTAGCTTTGGCAATCAGCACCCTCACGGCGTGTCAGCTTCTTCTCAGCGGCGTATTTGGTCGCGGCGGCTTTAACCATCGGGTTGAGAATTTGCTCATCACCCTGCAACCAATCAGACGACCAGTTGAACTTGGTGCCGTCCCAGGTGTGTACACGTGTCCATGAGGCACCCATGTGATCGGCACAGCTGGTGGAGATCGGGCGCATCACGCCCTTGAAACCCAGCGCATCCAGTTTGGCTTGCGTCAGGTTCAGGTTCTCATAGCCCCAACGCGCCTGCTCGCCGGTCATGACTTTGCCTTTGCCAAAGCGATCCTGCGCGGCACGCACGCCTTCAACGGCGAACATCGCCGCCTGCAAGCCGCGCATATACAGCACCTGGCCCACTTCTTCTTTCGGGCCCGTGCCCTGCCCTTTGGCGTGGACTTTTTCCAGCATTTCCTTGACCACCGCAGCCTGCGGCTCGGCACCATGCTGCATCATGATGGCGTTGTAGCCTTTGGCGCCCTCGCCCACGTCTTTCACGTCAGGCTCGGCACCGGCCCACCACACGCCGTACATCTTGTCGCGCGGGTAGCCGGTGGCTTGCGCTTCTTTCAAGGCGGTGGAGTTCATCACGCCCCAGCCCCAGTTCAGCACATAGTCAGGCCGGTTTTGGCGAATCTGCAACCAGGTCGCCTTTTGCTCCACGCCAGGGTGCGTCACGGGCAACAGGCTCAAAGTAAAGCCATGCATCTTGGCGCGCTCTTCCAGAAGCGGAATCGGCTCTTTGCCAAACGGACTGTCGTGGTAAATCAAGGTGATCTTCTTGCCTTTCAATTTGTCCAGGCCGCCTTCTTTATTGCCGATGTGTTGAATCAGCGTATCAGCAGCCACCCAGTAGGTTCCAGCCAAGGGGAAGTTCCACTTGAACACCGTGCCGTCCTTCGATTCGCTGCGCCCGTAGCCAGCCGTGATCAAGGAGATCTTGTCAGCGGGGACTTTTTCTGTCAACGCGAAAGTGATGCCGGTAGACAAGGGTTGGAACACGGTCGCCCCGCCATTTTTACCTTTGAGACGCTCATAGCATTCCACACCCCGATCCGTGGCATAGCCGGTTTCACATTCCTCAGTCAGCGTTTTTACGCCGTTGATACCGCCGCGTGCATTGACGAGCTTCATGTAGTCGGACATGCCATTGGCAAATGGCACGCCGTTGGGCGCGTAGGCACCGGTGCGGTACACCAGCAAGGGGAAGAACTGCTCTTTGGCTTGCGCAAAAGCCGAAGAGCCAACGGCCACCAGCGCGGTGGCCAGGGCAATATGACGCAGTTTCATAAATATCTCCAAAAGTTAAAGCACTAAGTGCCTTGGATTAACGAGCAAGAACGCGAAAACGAACACATCAACACATCAGGATTTACCCGATTAACTCAAAACACATCAGTGCGGGAAAGGCCACAGTCGCATCTTCTGCTTGCCAATACTCCACAGCCGAGCCAGCCCATGCGGCTCCACAATCAAAAACCAAACGATCAGCGCGCCAAAAATCATGAACTCTGTGTGCGCCACCAACGCGGTGGAAATATTGATACCGACCAGACTGCCCAGCACGGGCAACGCCTGATTCAGAAAGATCGGCAAGATCACAATGAACGCCGCTCCAAAAAAGCAGCCCATGATCGAGCCCATGCCGCCGATGATCACGATGAACAGCAACTGAAACGAGCGGTCAATCGAAAACGCGGCGGGCTCCCACGAACCCAGGTGAACG
>JANOYE010000110.1:0-27576 GCA_031428695.1 Rhodoferax sp.
CTGGGTGCACTTGTGTTGCTATTAATATAGCAGCTAATGACGCATATTATTCGTGACTTTGGGGCTGAAAACCTGTAAATTCTTGCCAAATTCGGCAGGGAGCCGCTACCAATCCACCAAACTCAACCCCACACTGAGCACATTGCGCTTGCGGTTGAAGTCCACCAGCGAATCGCCGTAACCGCTGAACAGCTGCACATGAAAACGCAGGCCGGTTCGTGAGTTCGAGTTTGCACTTGAGGGCGGTGCGTCGCTAAAACTCTTGAGCCATTCGAGGCGGATTGAGCCGCTGTCGCCGCTGCTCAGGCCGTGCCGCAGGGTGGTGCCTACGGTGTTGTACGGTTTCACCTCCCAAAAGGTGGCGAGTTCGGCGCGGCCGATCAGGTTGTCGATGCCGGGGTTGTCGTCCTCGCCCACAGGCTCGGGCAGGCGTTGCCAGAGCCTGGCGGTCAGGCGCAGGTGCCGCCCTTTTCCATGCCCGCCATCAGCGCCGTGCGGTTCCAGCTGCGCGACAGCGGCGGCGATTGGCCGTTGGACTGGTGCACCAGCGAGAGGCCGCTGTAACGCAGCCGCCAGCCGCCGGGCAGGGCCGCGTCGGTCGGGTAGATGGAGGTGATCTCGGGTTCGGGGTCAGTGGTGCGAAACGGCCGCGAGAGGTCGCTGTTGAAGAGTTGCCAATACGACAGCTGGGTGTAGCCGAACCAGAGCGAGTCGCGCGCATTGGGGTTGGGGTGACCCTGCGTGAGCAGGCCTTGCGCGATTTTTGTGCGCACCGAGAGTTGAATGCGGGTCTCCGAAGGGCTGTAGGCGGTGGCGGCCAGGGCGGTGTGCCCAGGCGCTGACGACGCGAGTTGTGTGTTGGCGCCATCCGAGCCGATCAGCGACAGGCTGGTCGGGTGGTAACCGCGAATGCCCAGGGTGCCACAGTCGCTGCCGCTTTCCAGCTCCCAAGAACGCGAGAGGGTGCTGCGCTGGTGGCTTTTGCAGTCTGGCGCGGACAGGCTTTGTGCCGGCTCGGTCAGGTTCGCTATTTTTGCACCAGTCTGGCCGTTGGCAGCCGAAGATAGTGCGTAAGCAGTTGCTACGTAAGCAGTTGCTATAAATAGAGCGACGACAAGGTTCATGGGGCGCGATTTTGAAGTTTTTTGGTCTGCTGCAAACATGGTTGGGTTTACTTGCTTTCCACCAAAGCCGCATCCTGCGACTTCTTGGCGAACTCGGCCCGCAGCTCCCTGAGTTTTTCACGCGGATCTTCCCGCGTGGTGGTTTTATCCAATGCCATCTCGGCGATGAACCGGCTCGGCGCGGCGGGCACACTCTCACGGCCTCTTTTGCGCCGCTTGGTCCAGCTCACGGCCAGGCTGCGTTGCGCGCGGGTGATGCCCACGTACATGAGGCGGCGCTCTTCTTCGAGACGGCTTTCAAAATCAGCGTCGTCCATGCGAAACGGCAACAGGCCCTCGTTCACGCCGACCAGCATCACGTGTGGCCACTCCAGCCCTTTGGCGGCGTGAAGCGTGCTCAAGGTGACGACATTTTGATCGGTCTGCCGCTCGGAAATCGTCGATAAAAGTGAAACCGTTTGTGCCACTTCTAAGAGCGACTTCACCTCGGTGGATTCGTTCGCACCCGACATGTCATCGATCTGGCCGCCGCAGCGTGCCGACATCCATTCGCAAAAATCAAGCACGTTGCTCCAGCGCGCGGCAGCGAGCTTTTCACTCTCCTCGCCGTCTTGCAGGGACTGCTCGTAACCGATCTCTTTGAGCCAGTCTTTCAAAAAGTCCGCCGCCGCCTCTGCACCCAAGGTTTGCCGCGCGCGGAACTCCAGGTCGTTCACATACCGGCCAAACTCATGCAGGCTGCCCAGCGATTTTTTGTTGACGACACTGCCCAACGAAGGCGAAAACAGCGCTTCAAACAGGCTGACTTTGTACGACGATGCGAACGTGCCCAACTGCTCCAGCGTCTGGTGGCCGATACCGCGTTTGGGGGTGGTCACGGCGCGCAAGAAGGCCGGGTCGTCGTCGTTGTTGATCCACAGGCGAAACCAGGCGCACAGGTCTTTGATCTCCGCGCGGTCAAAAAAACTCGTGCCGCCCGAGACTTTGTAGGGAATTTGCGCCTTGCGCAGCGCCTTCTCGAAGGGTTTGGCCATGTGGTTAGCGCGGTACAACACGGCGAAATCGCGGAACTCTTTGTGCTGCACTTGCGGCGTGCCTGTCACATCCCTGGCGTTGCGCGACTCGGCCAGCACCTGCGTGCCCGCGATCAAGCCCTGAATGCGCGCCACCGTGCGTTCAGCTTCATGCTCTTCGTTGTCGGCATCGACCACGCGCACCGGCTCGCCCGCGCCCAAATCGCTCCACAGGTTCTTCGGAAACAACTTCGGGTTGGGCGCGATCACGTTGTTGGCAGCTTGCAAAATCGCGCCGGTGGAGCGGTAGTTTTGCTCCAGCTTGATGACTTTCAGGGTGGAGAAATCCAGCGGCAGCTTTTTCAGGTTGTCCAGCGTCGCGCCGCGCCAGCCGTAAATGCTTTGGTCGTCGTCGCCCACGGCGGTGAACTTCGCCTCTTTGGCCGACTTGCCGCCCACCAGCAACTTCAACAACTCGTATTGCGTGGCGTTGGTGTCCTGGTACTCATCCACAAGCAGATGGCCCACCAGGTCTTGCCATTTGTGCGCAACCAGCTCATTATTTTGTAGCAACTTGAGGGGCAGCGAAATCAGGTCGTCAAAGTCCACGCTCTGGTAGGCGGTGAGGCGCTCTTCATACCGCGCCATGATGCGGGCGATTTGCCGCTCGTCGTTGTCCTTGGCCTGCGCCTCGGCGGCGGCGGCGTTCAGGCCCATGTTTTTCCACAGCGAGATCGTCCACTGCCAGCCGCGCGCCACTTTGGCATCGGTCGTGCCACCCGCGTCTTTCAAGATGCTGGTGACATCGTCGCTGTCCAAAAACGAAAACGCCGGCTTGAGGCCCAACGCCGAACCATCCGCGCGCAACATGCGCACGCCCAGCGCGTGAAAGGTGCAGATCACCACCTCTTTGGCTGGGCGACCTATCAGCGCCTTGGCGCGTTCGCGCATTTCCGCCGCAGCCTTGTTGGTAAAGGTGATGGCGTAAATGCGCTTGGCATCCATGCCCGCCTGGATCAGGCGGGCGATCTTGTGCGTGATGACGCGCGTCTTGCCCGAGCCCGCGCCCGCAAGCACCAGGCAGGGGCCGTGCATGAAGTTGACGGCTTCTTGCTGGGCGGTGTTCAGGCCGGGGCCTGCGGGGGACTGCAACATGTTGAATTGATTGAGAAAAATGCTGTTTTATGCATATTTGACGTTATGACATGAAATATGCATAATCGCGGTCATGGCTGACTCTTTATCCAGTGCTTTTGAGGCCTTCGAGGTCATGAAACCCTACAACCCGTGGTGGGCCGATGCCGCCACGGCATTCAAGGGGGTGCCCGATTTTCGCCGGGATGTGTTCGATGCCCTGTACGAAGACGTGAAATCTTTGCCGCAGATGGTTTCAGTCACGGGGCCGCGTCGGGTGGGCAAAAGCACGCTGCTTTTGCAATGCATCAAGCAGTTGATTGCAGATGCGCCTGACGGGGATAAGCAGGCGAAACGCATCGTCTATTTCTCCATGCAAGACCCAGGGTTGGAACTGCCGGGCTTTAACCAGGACAGGTTTTTCAATGAGTTGATGGCAGTGGCGACCGAAGCCGCCAAGCAGGGCGTGACGTATTTGTTCCTCGATGAAATCCAGCGTTTTCCGCGTTGGGAGTTGTACCTAAAGAAATACTACGACTTGAAAGCGCCGGTGCGGATCATCGTTTCGGGTTCGGCCAGCACGCCGATTTTCAAGAAATCGCGGGAAAGTTTGCTCGGAAGGATCAAGGACTATCACGTGTTGCCGTTTAGTTTTCGGGAGTGGGCATGTGTGCAAGGCCATATTGCTGACACGTTTGTCATGCGAGAACTCGGAAAAGAATACTCCACTTGGACTCCTGGGGAGTTGGTTGACGAGCTCGCCCAATTGCTTCTCGATTTACCTAACGACGACCAGCCCGCAAGGCATTGTGAAAACTTCCTCTTCGAAGGCGGCTTCCCTGAAGTCTGGAACCTCCCCACCCTCCTGCAAAAACAAGACTACCTCTACCAAAACCAGGTCGAACGCGTCATCTTCGAAGACCTGTTGATCGCCGCCGAATTCCGCAAGCCCGAAATGCTGCGTCGCTTCTACCTAGGGTTGCTCAAAGACCCGGGCCGCGAGACCAACCTGTCGCAACTGAGCAAAGAAATCGAGCTGGCACGCAGCACCATCGAAACCTATTTCCCGCTTTTGGAAGCGACAGACTTGGTGTGGCGCTTGCACAAACACACCAGCACGAAAGCATCGCCCAAGGCGGGTAATTTCAAAACCTATCTGGTTGACTTGGCGGTGCGCAACGCCGTCATGAAGCTCAGTCAAGAGCAGATGGTGGCCGACCCGACACTGATGGGCGCTTACGCCGAAAACGTGGTCGCCAACCACCTGCGGCGCTGGCCTGGATTGGTGGAGCTGGGCTACTGGCGCCGCAACAACGACGAGCTGGACTTCATCGTGGACCTAGGCCACAGCATGATCGGCATTGAAGTCAAATACCGCAACGATGTGCAAGACAAAGATGTACGCAAGGCGGCTGATTTGGCCAAACAACTGAATTGCTCAGCCTGCATTGTGGTGAGCAAAACCGCGCTGCCACAGGAGGACATTACCCGCCTTGCGGCAAAGTCCCCTGTGCCACTCGCTGTGGTGCCGCTCGCCGCGTTCTTGATGCTTTTTTGACAGCGAGGCCTGCGGCCCCAATGCGGCTCAGGGCAAGTCGGCCACAATCCCCCCGTGCTGCAAATCCTCCTCGCCACCTTCCCCTTCTTCGCCCTGGTACTCGCCGGTTTTGTCGCTGGCAAACGCGCCTGGCTGCCGTTGGAGGCGATTCCGGGCTTGAATGGGTTTGTTTTGTACTTTGCGCTGCCGTGCATGTTGTACCGCTTTGGCGCGGGGCTGCCGGTGGGCGAGCTGCTGGACGCCAGCGTGGCCTTGCCCTATTTGTTGTGTGCCTTGGTGATGGTGGGTTTCGCTACCGCCATCAGTTTCAACGCGCGCATTGGGTGGAAAGACGCTTCGTTTGGCGCTTTGGTGGCATCCTTCCCCAACACTGGCTACATGGGTGTGCCGCTGATCGTGGCGCTGTTGGGGCCCTCGGCGGCGGGGCCAGCCATCATCACCATCGTGGTCGATCTGTTTGTGACCTCGTCGCTGTGCATTGCGCTTTCCACGTTGGATGGTGCGGACGAGCATGGCGCGTCCAAGGCACTGAAGAACGCGCTCAAGGGCATCGTGCTGAACCCGATGCCCTGGGCGATTCTGGCCGGGGTGCTGAGTTCTGCCTTGCAATTGGAGCTGCCCAGACCGGCGCAACAGACGCTGGGCATGTTGGCCGACGCGGCCTCGCCGGTGGCGCTCTTCACCATCGGCGCGGTGCTGGCGCGCGCGCACATCCTCACAGCACAAGGCCATACGGATGCGCTGAAACTGGCCGACTACCTGCCGATGTCGCTGCTCAAACTGGTGCTGCACCCGCTCCTGGTGCTGCTGGTCGGCAGCGCGGCCATCCAGCTTGGCCTGCCCTTGAGCCAGTTTGCGTTAACAGTCATGGTGCTGGTGGCCGCGCTGCCCAGCGCCAGCAATGTGGCCATGTTGGCGGAGCGGTTTGAAGCCGACAGCGGCCGCATCGCGCGCATCATCCTGGTGACGACGGCGGTGGCATTTTTGAGCTTTTCCGGGTTCGTCAGTTTGTTGAAATGATGCCACGCGGCGGCAGCGCCACACCAAAGTGGCGTTGCAGGATGTCGGCGATGTTCTCAAAACACGAGCCGTAACGCACCACTTCCAGCGTCTCGCAATTGAGCAATGTCGAAGAAGCTGCCCAGGGGTGGTATTTCATCAACCCGTGATTGATGGTGATGTCGGCAATCGCCGTGATCTGCGGCTCCATGTCTTCCACGCGGAACTTGGCGCCGTGCAAAGACCAATTTGCAGAGGAGCCAAACCACAAGGTTTGGCTTCCACAATGTCTCGACCCCGCGCGCTGACCACGATGGGCTGCGCACGGTCGAGTTCGGCGCGCTTCGCCGCTCCACCAAAGCCGGCGCCATGGATTTGTTGATGAACGCCGGCCCGCTGCACAATGAACTGGCCCGCCTGGGCTGGGAAGCGGCCGCGCCCTGGATGGGCTCCAGCGCCAACGTGTCGCTCACTGGCAGCAAATTCAGCTTGGCTGAGGTGCAGGACTCACTCAAACAAGGCGGCGACATCGTGCTGGATTACGGCACCTCCCAATACGCCAACGAATGGGCGATAGGCAGCACCATCATCGAGCTGCCAAGCTGGAAAGTGCTGCGTTGGGGTGGCAGTTTTGAAGCGCAGGCGCAGATCGTTCAGCGTGAATTTGGCGTTGAACTGCCGCCAGGGCCCAGCGCTGCACCGTTGAGCCTCGTTTGAGGCCGGCTTCATTCAGGTTCTTTTCAACCGTTTGGGCGCGGGCTATTATGAGGCCCGAATCCAGTTTGAAGGAGACACCGTGAATCGCCTTGCCGCTTTCGTTTCCATGGCCGCTTTGGCCTGTGCCGTCCATGCCGCAGGCTTGGACGACTACAAAGCCATCGCACTGCCTGAGGTGCCGCGCGCTGAGGCGGGCAAAGGCGCAGTGTCCGTGATGTACCTGGGCGTGGCGACTTTGCTCTTTGACGACGGCGAAACCGCCTTCCTGACCGACGGCTATTTCTCGCGCCCGCCGCTGTCCAAATTCAAGGCCATGGAACCCGACGACGCGCAAATCAAAAAACTGCTTGCGCGCGCTGGCGTTGGCAAACTCGCTGCCGTCGCCACCGTGCATTCGCACTTTGACCATGCATTGGATGCCCCCCGCGTGGCGCAGTTCACTGGCGCACTGCTGGTGGGCTCGGAGTCGACGGCCAATATCGGCCGTGGCCAGGGCCTGGCGGAGTCCCAGATCAAGGTGGTCAAGAATGGCGACGTTTTGCAGTTCGGAAAATTCAAGGTCACCTTCATCACTTCAGCGCATTTGCCCGCGCAGTTTGGCCTGGGACAAATCACTGAGCCACTCAAGTTTCCGGCACCCGGCGAGGCCATGAAACTTGGCGAAGCGTTTTCCATCCTGATCGAAAACGAAGGCAAGAGTTACCTGGTGCAAGGCAGCGCCGGGTTCACCGGCAGTGAACTGGCAGGCCGCAAGGCTGACGTGGTGTTTCTGGGCGCAGGCGGCCTGAGCGCCACCACCGCGAGCTACCAAAGCCAATATTGGAGCGCGATCGTCAAGTCGGTTGGGGCCAAACGTGTGGTGCCCATCCACTGGGACAATTTCTATTTGCCGCTGGATGTGGCGCTGGTGCCTTCGCCCGGTTTTGACAAGGCCATGGACGCACTCATCGGCCTGGGCAAATCCGACAACATCGAGATTCGCCTGCCGGTCGAGTGGCGGTGGACGGATCCGCTGGCGGGGTTGGCGAAATAAAGCGCAATGGGCACTCGGGTGCCCATTGACCGAATGGCCTTGCCGCGTGTGCGCGATCACCGCATCACGCAGCACCGGCCAAAGCGGCTCGGGCAGTCCTGGCCCATGTGTTCGAGCATGAGCAACTTCGCCCCCGCAACCAGCGCTGCTGTGCGTTCGCCGCCGCTGGGCGTGATGAGGGTGTCGTCCAGGCCGCGGATCACCAGCGTCGGCACTTTGAGCCGTTTGAGGCCTTCGGCGCGTGAACCGTTGCTGCGGGCGGCGGCCAACCAAGGAGCAAGGCGCAAGCGCCCGTGCGCCCGCGATGGCGCCCGCGTCCATCTGGGTGTTGATGGCGGCAAGATCCACCGGCTGGCCGTCAAACTTGGTGGACAGCCCGACGTCGCGGTTGTTGTAACGAATCACGTACAAGCCTGCCGCTTCTCCAGCTTGTGCCAGGCGCTGGCAAAACCAGGCCGCCAGTGGATCATCTGCGCGCCGTAACCCATCACCAGCAGCAGTGCCGGGTTGGCCGGGTTGCCAAAGCTGTCGTATTCGATCGTCAAGCCGTTGGGGATTTCGATGCTGGCCATGTTGGGCCTCGGGTTGGTTGCGGGGCTGCTGCGGGTTTGGCGGGAAATTATGACCAGGGCGCGACATCACAGCCGCTGGAGCTCTTTTTTCTTCCACACCAGCCGGTAATAACTGGTCTGCAACCCCAGCATCGCCAAAAACGCAATCGGATAAGCCGCCCAGATGCCGTTGATGCCGAACTGCTTGGAGAGCGCCCAGGCCGCGGGAATCTGCACCAGCGCGATGCAAAAAAACGTGATGCAGGTGGGCCACAACACGGTGCCGCTGGCCCGCATCAGGCCCGAGAGCACCATCGACATGCCAAACACGATCAGGCTCCACAACATGATGTGAAGCAGCGTCTGCGCCAGCTCCACCACGGCCGGGTCGGTGATGAAGAGGCCGATGATGCTGCGCGAAAACACGTAGCCCAGCAACGCCAGCGCGCCCGTCAGCAGCAGGTTCATGGCGATGCCGGTTTGCGCGATTTTCCCCAGCGTGTGCTGCCTGCCCGCGCCAATCGCCTGCGCGCCGAGGATCGACGCGGTAATGGCAATCGAGATTGCCGGAAACTGCACGTAAGAGACGATCAGATTCACCGCGCCGTACGCTGCCGTAGCTTGGGAGCCATACCGGTTCACCAGAAACAACACGGCGATTTCCGACACCGACATGGTGATGATGGTCAGCGCCGAGGGCAGGCCGATCTTCAGCACTTTGACCAAGATGCTGCGGTCAACGCGCAAATGGCCCAAGAGCGCTGCGTCTGGCGCCAGCGCGCTGTGGCTGCGGCGCAGGTGCCAGGCCGTCCAGGCCATCGCCACGATGAACGACACGCAGGCCGCATATGCGCCACTGGCTACCCCCAGCGGCGGCAAGCCCAGCCAGCCTTTGATGAGCAGGGGCGTGAGCAGCAGCCCGACAGCGGTGGCGATCAGCAGGGTTTTGAGCGGCGTTTTGGTGTCGCCAATGCCGCGCAACATGGCGGTAGACAGCAGGTAGGCAAAAATGGCCGGTGCCGCGATCAGCATCACCCGCGCATAGGCGATGGCGCTGGGCAAAATGTCAGCCGGCGTGCCCAATGACAGCAGCAGTGACGGGGTGAACAAGCCACCCAACAGCGCCACCACGGCGCCAAAAACCAAGCCCACCGCCAGCGTCGTGCCGGCAATGGCTTTGACCCTCTGCGGTTCGCGCGCGCCCCAGGCCTGCCCGATCAACACGGCCGCGCCCGAGCCCAGGCCGATCATGAAAGCCATCAGGAAAAACAGCACCGGAAAGAACGACGACACCGCTGCCATCGCGCTTACGCCGAGCATCTGGCCCAGGTAAATGTTGTTGATGGTGCCCGAGGCCGCTTGCAGAAAATTGGCGAAGATCATCGGCACCAAAAAGCGCAGGTAGACCTTCCAGAGTTTGGGTGGCGCGCCGGGTGGCGAAGTGGAATCAGGGCTTGCGTTCATGGGGTGATTCGGTTTGGCGCGGCCGGCAGTGCGGGGAAAATGGCCTTAACATACCCAAATTGGGTTTGATTTGAACTCAACATCGTCCTGGGGCAAAAATCTATGAATAATAAGCCTGTAAGTCACGTATAACATGCTTATGTAGCTATTATAAATATAGCAAATCAAATCAGCAAAGGGTCAACATCCACGGCCCAACGGAGCAAACCCTTGCCGCTCGGGCCCTTGCGTGTGGTGTGCAGCACCGTGTGCCAGGCGGCGAGGAAGGCTTGCAGGCGCGCGCGTGACGGTGACTCGATCAGCATCTGGGCGCGTTCTACATTCGCCACCCGTTGAATGCCCACCGGCACGGCGGGGTAGATCGTCACGTACCCGGCTTCCGCCAGGGCCTCGGCCGCCTCTTGGCCTGCGCGCAAAAACCCCTGCGCCACGTCCTGCGTGCGCGCCTCGGCCCGCATCAGGGCCTGAAAGCTGAACGGCGGCAAGGCGGCGCTTTGCCGCTCTCTGAGTTGTTGGTCGGCAAAGGCGGGGAAGTCGTGTTTTTTCAGCGCGTCGAAAAATGGGTGTTGCGGGTAGAAGGTTTGCAGCCACATTTCGCTTTGGCCGGAGAGTGCGGCGTCGCGCCCAGCGCGGCCAGCGGCTTGCATCAAGAGGCTGAAAAGCCGCTCGGGCGCGCGGAAATCGCTGGAGAACAAAGCGCCGTCTGGGTTTACCGCGGCGACCAGGGTGATGCGGCGAAAGTCATGGCCTTTGGCGATCATTTGGGTGCCGACCAGCACATCGATTTCGCCGCCGTGTACCCGCGCCAACTGTTTCTCCAGCTCGCCTTTGAGGCGGGTGCTGTCAGCGTCAATGCGGGCGATGCGCAGCGGCTCGCCTTCTGGCTGCAGGGCGGATTCGGCGCCCGGCCGACGCACCTGCGCCAGCAGCTCGGCCAGATGTTCCTCAAGCCGCTCGGTGCCTCGGCCTACGGTTTGCAGATCGACGTTGCCACACTCGGGGCAGGCGCGCGGCACCGGCTCGGTGAAGCCGCAGTGGTGGCAGCGGATGCTGCGGTCGATCTTGTGGAAGACGCGGTAGGCGCTGCAATGCGGGCAGGCGCTTTTCCAGTCACAGGCGGTGCAGGCCAGCACCGGCGCGTAACCCCGGCGGTTCAGGAAGATGAGGCTCTGCTCGCCGCGCGCGGCGCGCTCTTTGATGGCGTTCAAAAGCGGCGGTGAGATGATGGTTTTTTTCGGCTGGCGGTTCATGTCCACCCGCACCACTTTGGGCAACTGCGCCGCCTCGCCCGATGGGCTGGCAATGCGGCTGGGCATGTGCAGGCGCAAGTAGCGGCCACCGTCCTGGGCCGCTCGGCTGCCGTGCCAGCTCTCCAGCGACGGCGTGGCTGAGCCCAGCATCACCCGCGCGCCCTCCTGGCGGGCGCGCCACACGGCGAGGTCACGGGCCGAATAACGCGCGCCTTCGGTCTGCTTGTAACTGGGGTCGTGTTCTTCATCGACCACGATCAGCTTCAACTGGGGCAAGGAGGCAAAAATCGCCAACCGGGTGCCCAGCACGATGCGCGCAACGCCGCTGTGCGCGGCCAGCCAGGCCTTCAGGCGCTGCGCAGGCGTCATGCCGCTGTGCATCGAGACCACGGCGTGTTCACCGTATTGCGGAACAAAACGGGCGCGAAAACGCTCTTCAAGTTGTGGCGTGAGGTTGATTTCGGGCACCATCACCAGGGCTTGCGCGGCGGGGTCAGCGCCCACCACGTTTTCAACACAACGCAGGTAAACCTCGGTCTTGCCGCTGCCGGTCGCGCCAAACAGCAACACCGGTCGGGGGTGTGGCTCGCCGCCTTGTTCCTCAAATCGGGCCACAACGGCGGCCTGCTCGGCGCTGAGCGGAGTGGGTTCTGCAGCGAGTTGATTCGGCGCGCCAGTCGGCGCAGCCAGCCCGGTCGGCGTCTTCAACGGGCGCTTGATTCGACGCGCCAATTGGGTGGCATTCAAATCGCGCAATGGCGGCGGCAGCGCCGCCAACGCCACTTCACCGACGGAACGTTGGTAATAGGTGGCTGCAAATGTGACCAGTTGTTGCCAGTGGTCTGACAGCGCCGCTATGCCTTCCAGAGGGCCCGCAATGGCGCGCAATTTCGTGTCGGCAGTTATCGCAGTGGCGCCATCAACCTGGGCCAAAGCCTCCCAAACCACGCCCAAAGTTTCGCGCTTGCCAAACGGCACACGCACAAGTGTTCCAGCAGGAAGTGCCCGCTCACTCAAATACGTGAGAGAGCCGGCAATCACGCTGTGCGCCGGCGTTTGAACCAGGACCTGAAGGCAGTGCGTCATGCGCAGATGGTTAAAGCGTGATTTGGGTCAATTTGTTGATGTCCAGTTTCGGTTTCAGCCTTAAGTGCTTGATTTGAAACCGTTTTAAGGATCATTCAACCTTATTGTGGATAACTTTGTTGATATCTGCGCTTGAGTGACGCCGAAGCCTTGTAAATCAACGTTGTCACTGGAATGCCATCAAATCAAGCACCTGAGTAATGCTTATATAAATCAACAGCTTACCGAAGCTATGGGAATTGTAGCGAAGCAACTTTTCGGGGGCATCAATTTGCGCACCGCAACAAAATATTTGTGCATAAGTGGGTAGACACATACTTGAGTTGGCGCAAAAACGTGCTAACCAACGCCAATTTTGGGTCAGGAGCACTGCGGTTCGCGCCGCCCTCAAGTCATGCGGGCCGCATCGCTTTGGAGAGCCGGTGTACCGCTTCGACCAGCACCGCCACATGCTCCGGGGGTGTGTACTGACTTATGCCATGCCCGAGGTTGAAAATATGGGTCGGGCCAGTGGCCGAGGCCGCCGCAGCGGGCGCGCCTTTGGGGGCCGCGAAAGGCGCGCCGAAGCTGCTCAGCACCCGCGCCACTTCGCTTTCTATCTGGTTTGGGTTGGCAAACAACACATTCGGGTCGATGTTGCCTTGCAAGGCCTTGCCAGGCCCGTTGACGTCGCCGCCCACCATTGCACGCGCCGAGGCAAGGTTCACCGTCCAATCCAACCCGAGCACTTCGCAGTCGAGCGCGCCCATCTCCTTCAGCCACAACCCGCCGCCTTTGGTGAACACAATGCGCGGAATGCGTGTGCCCGAGGCGGTGCCGTCATGGGTTTTCTTCACTTGCGCCAATACGCGCGCGGTGTAGGCCAGGCTGAACGCTTGAAACGCGCCGTCGGCCAACACGCCGCCCCAGCTGTCGAAAATCATCACGGCCTGCGCGCCGGCGTCGATCTGCGCATTCAAATAGGCCGCCACTGCGTCGGCGTTGATTTGCAGCATCTTGTGCATCAAGTCGGGCCGTTGGTACAGCATGGTTTTGACCAGGCGGTAGTCGTCCGAGCCTTTGCCTTCGACCATGTAACAAGCCAGCGTCCAGGGGCTGCCGCTGAAGCCGATCAAAGGCACGCGGCCATTGAGCGCCTTGCGGATCGACGCCACGGCGTCGAACACGTAGCGCAGTTTGGCCATGTCAGGCACTTCTAATTTGGCCACCGCCGCTTCGTCGCGCACGGCGTGGGCGAAGCGCGGGCCTTCACCTTCGGCGAATGAGAGGCCCAGCCCCATGGCGTCGGGCACGGTGAGGATGTCGCTGAACAAGATGGCGGCATCCAGCGGGAAACGCGCCAGCGGTTGCAGCGTGACCTCGGTGGCGTAATCGGTATTGGTGGCCAGGCCCATGAAGCTGCCAGCGCGGGCGCGGGTGGCTTTGTATTCAGGCAAATAACGCCCCGCCTGGCGCATTAGCCAAACAGGCGTGTGGGGCGTGGCTTGGCGCAGGCAGGCGCGGATGAAAGTGTCGTTTTGCAAGGGAGCGGTCATTGGGGGATTGTCGCGCAAGCCTTGCGCGACCCCGCTCAACGGGCGCGACGCACTTCCAGGATTTCGTATTCCATCGCCTGAAAGTAGACGCGTTCATCCTGGCTTGCCAGATGCAGCAGGATTTTGGCCGCCTGGGCCGAAACAAGGCGGTTGGCCAGCACCGCCAGCGCCACCAGACCAATCCCCCAAAAGGGGTGGCCCGCCAGCGCCAACGCCACGCCAATGCCTGCCGCAGACAGCGCAAGCGGAAAAATCAACAGGCGGTGGCGCACAAATTTGCGCGCGCGCTCTGGGTTGACGATCACCCGGAACTGCCCGGCGGGCAGCCCGGCGCGGAATTCGGCGTGGGGCACCAGGATCGCCTGGCCCATTTCTTGCGCTGCTTTTGATGCCATCTGCTGCGTCACTGAAAACGCCGGTGCTCCACCAGCAGGCATTTGTTTTGCACCACCCGCAGGCCTGCGGCACGGGCTTGTGCTGCGGCTGCTGGGTGTTCAATGCCCAACTGCAGCCACAGGCCCTTCGCGCCAATCGCCACGGCTTCTTCGGCCACGGGCGGCACGTCTTCGCTGCGCCGGAACACATCCACCAAGTCGATCTGTTCGACTTTGGCTGCGTCGATCAAGCTGGGATAGACCTTCTCGCCCAGAATCTGCGCCACACCTGCTGCCGGGTTCACCGGGATGATGCGCCAACCGTGGCGCTGCATGTATTCGGCCACCTCATAACTGTCGCGGTGCAGCTTGGGCGAGAGGCCGACCACGGCGACTGTGCGGTGGTGCTGAAGGATGTGGGTGATGTCGTCAGTTTGCATGGCGGCATTGTCCGCCATGCGAAAAACGCGCAGCTCAGGCCGGTGAGGCTTTGTATTTGACAGAGCAGCCGTAAGGCGCCGTCACCGGTTTGCTCAAGGCCTTGCCAGCCAGCGCTTCGTTGACGCCCTGGCGCACGTAGTTGGTGGCGGTTTTGATGCCTTCCTGGCTGTACGACGGGTTGCTGTCGATGCCACCGGCGTAAATGAGCACGCCTTTGGGATCGACCATGTACATGTGCGGCGTGGTGCGCGCGCCATAGGCTTTGCCTGCGGCGCCGTCTTCGTCCATCAGGGTGGCGGTGGGCGCGGCTTTTTGCTGCGTCATCCAGCGGGCCATTTGTGCAGGCGCGAGGTAATCCGGGTGGGAATCGGCGGTGGAGGTGATCGCCAGCCAGACCACACCTTTGCCGGCAACTTCCTTTTGCAGGGCCTGCATATTGGCCGAGTCGTAATGTTTGCGCACGTAGGGGCAGCCGGGGTTGTTCCATTCCAGCACCACGTGTTTGCCTTTGAAGTCGCTGAGTTTGACGGCCTTGCCGCCGGTGTCGGTCAACGAAAACTCTGGCGCTTTTTGTCCTACCGAAGGCGCAGAAATTGCGTCACCGGACATTAAAAAAGAAGCGACAAAAAAAGACGCCCCGACGGCAAAAAAACTGGCGAAAGTTTGGCGACGCAACATGGCAATGCTCCAGTCAAATGAACCCGGATTGTCCATTCGGACGGGGGCGGATGGCGAGGCCGCCATGCTAAACCTTATCGCTGAGTTTGTCTTGTCGTGCCAGGATTGCCGCCGCTGACCTGTTCCAGCAGGTCAAGGAGTTCGGCCTTCCGAACGGGTTTGGTCAAAAAATCATCCATGCCGGCCAACAGGTAACGCTCGCGTTCACCTTCCATCGCATTGGCGGTCAGTGCAATGATCGGCGTTCTGCGAAGGCCCTGCGCCGCTTCGCGCAGACGAATCTGCCGGGTGGCCTCCAAACCATCCATGACCGGCATTTGCCCATCCATGAAAATGCAGTCGAATTGGTTTTCAGCACAAGCTGCCACGGCGATGGCCCCATTCTCGGCATCAGTCACGGTATGGCCAGCACCTTCGAGCATGGCGCGCGCGACCATGCGGTTGACCGGGTTGTCTTCGGCCAACAACACCGAAAACCCGTCCCGGCGCTGCGGGGCAATCGCTGTCAATGGCGCAGCATCAGTATTGGCAAAATCAACGTCAACGCCCGGGCCGGGCACTTGAAGAAGAACCTCAACATCAAACTGCGAACCCACCCCGGGCGCGCTGCTGGCACGCGCGTTCCCGCCCATGTTTTGCGCCAGTTCCCGCACAATGTACAGCCCAAGCCCGGTGCCGCCATGGCGGCGGGTGGGTGAGTCGTCAACCTGAACAAACGGCTGGAACAGCTGGGACAGTTTTTCCGGGGTGATGCCCACGCCTGTGTCGCTGACGCGGATGAACATGCGGGCGTCCAGAGGTTTCCCCTTGGCGACGACGAACTCGCATCGCACGTCGATGCTGACCTGCCCGCGTTCGGTGAACTTGATCGAATTGCCCGCCAGATTGACCAGGATTTGGCGCAGGCGCCCGGCGTCGCCGATCAAGGTGGCCGGCACATCCGGGTCAAGTGTCACCACCAGCTTGAGACCTTTGTTCCGTGCCAACGGTGTCAGAAAGGATTGCACTTTGGCCAGCAGCGAACGCGGCCTGAAAGGCGCGCTGCGGATGTCGATTTGCCCGGCCTCGATGCGCGACACGTCCAGCACGTCATTGACAATTTCAAGCAACGCCTTGCTGGCATTGCTGATATGGCGCGCGTACTCGCGCTGCTCGGCCTGCAGCTCGGTGTCAAGCAGCAATTCGGTGAAGCCCATCACCCCATTCATGGGGGTGCGAATCTCATGGCTCATGTTGGCCAGAAACTGGGACTTCATCCGGTTGGCAGATTCCGCCGCCGCCTTGGCTGCAACCAAGGCGGCGGCATCGGCGCGATCTTTCGTGACGTCCCGCAGGGCGGTCAACAGCGCCGGGCCATCGATGAAGTCCACCGTCGACGTCCAGGTTTCAAACAAGTGATCACGCCCCTTTGAGTCTCGAATCCGGTATTCGCCCATCACCAGTTGCCCGGCTTTCGCATTGCGCGCCGCAGCCATTTGGGCATTCAGGGTGTCAAACTGGTCTGGCGTGACGAAGCCATGAATATTGAAGCCTATCAGCGCCGCCGGCTCCTTGCCGAAAATCGCGGCTCCAGCCCGGTTGATCATGATGACCCGGTCATGGCGATGCACCGCATAACCCAGCGGCGCGGCCTCGATGATTTGGCGAAACCGGTTTCCCTGTTCTCCTGTCGCTGCCAAGGCATCGCGAAAAACCTTGGAGAACACGTACAGCACGGCGCCTAAGGACGCGTAGAGGATTCCGTAGGCCACCAAGATGTTGTTCAGCGGAATCGACGCCACGGCTTGGGCATCGACCACCAGCCCCTGCCGTTCAAGCACAAACAAACCACCCAAGGTGACCAGCGCCACCAGCGTTGCCAGCAAACCCCAGCCCGGCCCCAGCAGGATGGACGTCATCACAATCAACAGCGCGTAGATTCCAAGTGAATAACTGTGGATGCCGTAGCCACCCATAACGACGTAGTTGAGTATGGCCAGGTAGGTGGCCAATATCAACAAACCTGCGCCCAGGCGCGCCCGGCCGAATTGCTGGCAGGCCAGGGCCACCAGGCCGCCGAGGATGACGGTGCTGGGAATCGCCAATCGGATGACGTTGTCTTGGCGCCCTGCATGGGGCACCAGGAACAGCATCGCGGCTACCGCAACGACGCCGAAAACCACGAGCAGCCAAAAGGTGTACCTGTTGATCAGTTTTTCAAGGCGGTAGGACGGGCTGTGAGCTCCCAAAGTCATTCGATTCTTTCTTTGTTTCCAACGGTGGCGGTTGAGCTTGGCAATGCACATTTTCGTACATTGCGGTACACATCAGTGAGCTGTGGGGGTGGCCGGCTCTGCATTACTTCACGTTGCGGCCCGGTTTGTGCAGGCCTGGAGCGGGGCTAATCCAAGGCCGAGTCCAGTGCGAAGGCCTTCATCTGCGTTTCAAGTTGGGCGAATTCGGCGTCGCTCAAGGCCACCAAGGGCGCCCGCACGCGCCGCCAACCGGCGTTGCCAGTCAAGATGGCCATCATGCCTTTGAAGGCGGCGGTCATTCCGTAGCCACTCAGAATGGCCAGGAATTCACGCGTGCGTGCCATGTCGCGCTCGGCTGTGGGGCCGTTGTGCGCTGCCACCATGCGGGCAATCAACTTCGGTGTGACATTGGCCACGCCGCTGACAGCGCCCACGGTGCCCACGGCCGCCATCACCTGCAAATCAGGCTCGTTGCCGACCCACACCTGAATGCGAGAACCATTCGCCCTTGGCTCAAGCGCCATGAAGGTTTTGGCCAGCCCGAGCGACCAGTCACGCTGGCAGCCGCTGTCTTTGATGCCGATGATGGTCTTCGGGTAACGCGTCAGCAACGTCGCAATGACGTGGTGCGAGAGCGCCACGCCGCTGATTTGGGGGATGTGGTACAGCACGATGCGCAGGCGTTCATCGGCCACGTTGTCAATCACCTGCGCGTAGGCGTCGATGATGCCTTGATCAGGCACACCCTTGAGGAAAAACGGCGGCAGCAACAACACGCCGAAACACCCGGCCTGCACCGCATGGCGCGTGAGTGTGATGGCGTCTGGCAACGCGGCGCAACTGGTGGAAGCCAAAATGCGGCCGGCCGGGATGCCCGCTGCGATCAGGCCGTCAATCGCGGCGATGCGTTCTGCCACGCTGAACGACGGCCCTTCGCCGGTGGTGCCAAACGGCGTGACACCAGCACAGCCTGCGGCCAGCAGGCTCTTGCAGTGGGTCGCGAACGTGGGGATGTCGATGTCCAGGTTGGCCGTGAGCGGCGTCAACAATGCAGGCCAGACGCCGGAGTAGGGAGTGGTCGATTCGGTCACAGGGGCCTTTCAAGCCAAAGGGTTCAAGGGTAGCGTCTGTTTGGGCATTGGTTTCCACGAATGCGTTTCAATTCGCCGAAGGCGATGTTAAGCGTTTCATGGCATTCGCCTTGCCGGGGTTGGGCATTCCCTGAGAATTTATAAACTGGAGCAACCGCGTGAATTCTGCGAGACTGGCAGGTGCAGAGTTGGCCGAGCAACAGAGCATCTTAGCAATTCAGGATTACCGCCGTGCCTGTCACCAATTTCAAAATTGAAACGCCAAAATCGCTGGCGATCCAGGTTGGGCAACGCCTGCGCGAGGCCATCATTGATGGCCAGTTTGCGTTGGGCGAGATGATTCCCGAAGAGACCTTGGCCGCGACTTTTGGCGTTAGCCGCACACCCGTGCGCGAGGCGCTGAACCAGTTGCAGTCGCTGGGTCTGGTCATCGTGCGGCCCCAGCGCGGCAGTTATGTGTTTGAGGCGAGTGAAGCTGACGTGGCGGCCCTGTGCCAGTTTCGCTGCGTCATAGAACCGCGTGCCGCCGAACTGGCGTTCGCCTTCGACCGTGCCGCCACCATTGCTGCCGTCAAACTGGCCATCGCCGACATGACGGCCGCCTGCGCGCAGAAAGACGCCGTGCATTACAGCCGCGCCGACACGCGTTTTCACGAGGCCTTTGTGCAGCATTGCGGCAACCCGTACATGCAGGCGGCGTATGCCACGGCGGGCGCCCGCATCGCCGCCCTTCGAACCCATCTGTCGGCGTCGGTCGATGTGTTGCACCCACTGGGCCTGGAGCAACACTACCGGTTGCTTGATTATTTCTCGGCCGGCGACTTCAAGGCGTTTGAAGCGCTGATGACCGTGCACGTGAATGGCACGCGCCAGAGTTACATCACGGTGCTCAAGACGCGCCTGCAAATGGCGGCCGAATAAGGCAGGTTCAGAGTTTCGCCAGCTCGGCGCGGACATCGTCCACACTGAGCAATTCAGACAACAACACCGGCGCCGCGCCCGGTTTGTAGACCACATACAGCGGCACGCCATTGCGGCCCAGTAGCGCCAACGCGGCGGTGATGGCCGGGTCGCGGCGGGTCCAGTCGGCACGCAGCAACACCACCTTTTTCGCATCAAAGTCGGCCAGCACCTGCGCATTGGTGAGGGTGGTTTTCTTGTTGACCTGGCAGGTCACACACCAGGCCGCAGTGAAGTCAACAAAAACTGGCTGATTCGCCGCCAGCAGCTGCTCGACGCGCCCTGGCTCCCACGGTTGCCAACGCTCGCCTGGCGCCGCCCGGCCCGCCGCGCTCGAAGCGTCGAGTGGTTTCACCACATAGGGGCCGATTTCCCAGGCCAACCAAGCGCATGCAGCGATTGAAACCGCTGCGATCAAAAGTCGGCCACGCCCCTTCAACGTGAGCGCCCACAAAGCAAACGCAAGCGCCACCAGCAGCGCCAACATCGCGCCGGCGCCATCAATGCCGCTTTGTTGACCGAGCACCCAGACCAGCCAGACCACCGTGGCAAACATCGGGAAGGCCATCAAGCGGCGGAAGGTTTCCATCCAGGCCCCTGGGCGCGGCAAGGCCCGTGCAATCGCCGGAACAAACCCCGCCAGCGCAAAGGGCAAGGCCATGCCGACACCCAGCATGGCGAAGATCAGCAGCGCCTCATGCGCAGGCAAGGCCACCGCCAGACCCAATGAGGCGCCCATGAAAGGCGCGGTGCAGGGCGACGCAATGGCCACCGCCAGCACGCCCGACAAAAACGAATTGGCTACCGGTTTTTTAAGCTCCGCGCTGGCCAGCTTGACCGGCAAAAACATGCCAAATTCAAACAAACCTGCCAAGTTCAAACCAATCACCGTGAAGAGCGCCGCCAGTGCGGCCACCACAGCGGGAGACTGCAACTGAAAGCCCCAGCCGAGTTGTTCCCCCGCGCTGCGCAGCGCCAGCATCAAAGCGCCCAGCGCGACAAACGACGCGACCACACCCGCCGAATACGCCAAGGCGCTGATGCGGTGGCCTGGCTTGTCGTCGGCATTTTGCGCAAAACTCATTACTTTGATGGCCAGCACCGGGAACACGCAAGGCATCAAGTTCAGGATCACACCGCCCAACAGTGCGCCCAGCAGCGCCGCGATCAACCCGATGGCCGGTGCCGCCGGCAGGTTTTGCGACGCGGCGTTCGCCTTGAGCGCAGCCTCCAGCGCGGGCGACACCGTGGCCACCGCAGCCAACGCGGGCCAATTGCCGGCGACTTTCAAATCAGCCCGGTAACTCTCGCGCACGCCATTCACCTCGGCCGCGAGCACCACCGGCATGATGGCCGGGCTGTTGCTGCGCTGGCTGGAGAGCGGCACGTTGGCGCGCCACACCGCGCCCAGCCACTCTTGCGTGCCAGCGGCGCTGGTTTCAATGACCTCAGGTGTTTCAGGGAAAAAATCAAGCTTCTTGCCGCGCAGCGCTACCGGCAGGCCCTGAACTTCAAACCGCAGGCTGTTGCCCTCAATCGTCGCGCGGCTTTGCGGCGTGACCGCCGCCAGGCCGCTCACGAGAGGGCGGGGCGCTGCTTTTTGTGCCGTCGCAAACGCCGCCGCATTCAGCGCTGTAGAGCCCCTGACAGGAATCCGCAACGCAAACTCGCCCTCTTCGGGAATACATTCCTTTTTGCACACCAGCCAAGCGGCCTTGAGTTTGACCTCAATGTCATTGGCCAGCAGCGAGGGCTTGAAGGCGCTTGAAATTGTCAACGGCACCGGCAGCAGCACGGTGTTTTCATAACCGTAATTGGCCAGGGCGCCGATGGGGATTTTTTTCGGCGCGGGCCAGGCGATCTCGCCGGCATCTACACCGGGCGGCAACGTCCACGTGAGCGACGTGGGTTGCCCAGAGTCTCCCGAATTCTTCCAGTAAGTGTGCCACTCGGGTTGGTGGGTGAGTTGCAGGCCGACCCAAATGGTCTTGCCTGCGTCTGCGCCGTCGGGCGCGTGCGCCATCAACTCGGCGCGCACCTGCGGTGTGACGACGGTGGTTTTAGCGCCCGAACCTAAAGCGGCGCTGGCAGGGCTTTGCGCCCAAGCGGCAGGAAGATAGGCGCCAATCGCCGACGCCAGTGTCAGCGCAAGGGCCAGGCCAGCGGATCGAGGTTTGAAGCGCAATTGGGAAGTGAACAAGGTGGAATTCATCAATGCAGGGTAGGCGAGTCTGCATTATCGGAGCCGCGTGAGGCTGCATAAGTTCCAGGGTCGATGGCTGGGGCTTTGGAGGGGACACTCTGTGAGAAACCATGGCAATTGGTTTAATTAATATGCATGTTAATTGTAAGCGGCTTTGGTGTCAAATTTTAAAAAATATAAGAAAAATGCCTTCTAAGTCACGTATTTTATACATAATTAGCTATCAATAAAATAGCAACTTTCGCGGCAATTCGACGGTGAATTGGAGCCTGCTGGCGGGCCAAATGAGGGCTATAGTGCGTCGAACCACCACACAAGCGGCATCGGAGCACAGACACCATGGGCGGCAAAAAACCTGGCACCACCTGCGTCACCACGGCAGATGAAAATGATGCGGGCACCCTGCAGCGGCAACGTTGCAGCCCGCCCGGCGGCATCGGCCAAGGCAAATCCATAGTCGCCCAGAAAACGCCGAGAGTCACGTTTTCAGCCCTTTGGGAAGGCTACCCCGGCAGCAAGCCCTACAAAGACGCCAAAACCGGCGAGGTGCCCAAGGGTTACGAAAACCAATGCGCCATCAAGGTGAGTGTGGCCCTGCATGCGGCAGGCATCGCCATGAAATCATTTCGCGGTGCAGCCGTGGCGCTGGGTGGGAAAAACGCCGCCATCCGCGCCACCGAAATGGCCGCCTGGCTGAAAACACAACACATTGACGGCATGGCCGCCTCGCCCGTCAATGTCACCGGTGAGAATTGGCAAGACACCATCAAGGGCAAAAGCGGCATTGTTTATTTCGCCGACTATTGGGCCCGTGAGGGTGGGGAAAAAACGCCCACGGGCGACCACATCGATCTGTGGAACGGCAGCCGCATGACGGCCTCCGGCTTTGAGGGCACGGTGGTCACTCTGTTGCGGTTTAGCCTCGGCGTAAACGCCGGGCCGGGCTTTTCAGACCTGGGCAAAGCCAAGACCATCTTGTTTTGGGAAGTGAAGTGAAACCTGGCTGGGTTGCCTTGTTGGCGTTTGCGTTGGGCTGCGCCGTCAGTGTGGCGCTGTGGCGCTACTGGACGCCTCAATGCAATGAGGCCTGCCCGACCTGGTTGGCCCTGTCGATGCAGGGTTTCGCGTTGCTGTTTCCGCTGGCGTGCGCGGGCACGGGCGCCGCGCTGGTGGCCAACGGGCGGTCGGGCCGGGCACGGCTGATCGGCTGGCTGGTGTTTGCCGGCTTGGCGGGCGCTGTGGCCGTCTGGCTGACACAATCCATCCGATGAGCGCTGCGCCTGCTGTTTTCTCGGCCATCGTTCTGTGCACGCTGAACGCCAAATACATCCACGCGTCGCTCGGGCTGCGGTACCTGCTGGCGAACATGGGCGAGTTGCGGGCGCAAACGCAGCTGCGCGAGTTCACCATCGCGCGCAAGCCGCAGGAGCTGGTGGATGAGTTGCTGGCGCTGAACCCGCAAGTCGTCGGTTTTGGCGTTTACATCTGGAACGTGACGCAAACCTGCGAGGTGGTGCGTTTGCTCAAAACGCAGCAGCCCGGCATCAAGATCGTGCTCGGCGGCCCGGAAGTGAGCCACGAGGTTGACCAGCAGGAAATCGTGGGGCTGGCGGATCATGTCATCACCGGCTGGGGCGATTTGAGTTTTCCAAAACTCTGCCGGGCGCTGCTGCACGGCCCGCAACCGCTGATGAAAATCATCGCCGGTGAACAGCCGCCGCTGGATCAGATCACGCTGCCCTACAGCGAATATTCAGAGGCCGACTTGGCGCACCGTGTGTTGTACGTCGAGGCTTCGCGCGGTTGCCCTTTCAAGTGCGAGTTTTGCTTGAGTTCACTCGACAAAACCGCCTGGGCTTTTGATGTGGATCGTTTTCTGGCCGAGCTGGAGGCGCTCTGCCAACGTGGCGCGCGCACCTTCAAGTTTGTGGATCGCACCTTCAATTTGAAGATCGACGCGTCGATTCGCATCCTGCAGTTTTTTCTGGACAAACTACAGGCCGCCGCCGCGAAGGGCCGCCCCGAGCAAGGCACGGCCCCCTCGGGGGGCAGCGCAGCACACTTCGTTGCAAGCGTGGGGGCAATATTCGTGCATTTTGAGGTGATCCCCGACCATCTTCCCGACAAACTTAAGGAGAAGATCGCCGAGTTCCCCCCTGGCGTGTTGCAGTTTGAAATTGGCATCCAGAGTTTCAATGTCGAAGTGCAGCAGCGCATCTCGCGGCGGCAAGACAACGCCAAAACAGCGGCCAACATCGCTTGGCTGGTCGAGCATTCAAACGCGCACCTGCACACCGACTTGATCTTCGGCCTGCCGGGCGAATCGCTGCAAAGTTTTGCCGAAGGTTTTGACCGCCTCTACGCGCTCAAGCCTCACGAAATCCAGCTCGGCATTTTGAAACGCCTGCGTGGCACGCCCATCGCCCGGCACACCGTGGAACACGGCATGGTTTATGACGTCGCACCGCCCTACACCGTGCAGCAGACCCATGCCGTCAGCGCGGATGAAATGCTGCGTTTCACGCGCGTGGCACGGTACTGGGATGTGATCGCCAATTCGGGGCGATTCACCCAAACGCTGGCGCAACTCATGGCCCCGAGCGCGGCATGCCCCTCACCGTTTCAGGCATTTCTTGATCTGTCGGATTGGTTATGGGCCCACACACAATCCACCGGCCATTTGACGCCCGAGGTGCTGGTGGACGCATTGTTTGATTACCTCACGCTGCAAAAGAAAGTGAGCCCAGAGCACGCCCGTGAATGGCTGCTGGCGGACTACCTCAAGAGCGGTGCCAGGGCCAGCCCGCGTGCGCTCAAGGCGGTGTTGCCAAAACAGGCGGCGCCGATGGGCAAGCCCGCGCGCCAACTGGCCACGCGGCAGCAGCGGCATGAAACCACCTGAGACATGTCTTCTGTAGCCTGACCGGCGCCCAACTCATTTTCCCGCTCACTTTCCCGCTTTAGGCAGCGGCAGCGCCGTCTTGTAACGCACCTGTTTGAGTGCAAAGCTGGAGCGGATTTTCTCGATGCCGGGGATCGGGCTGAGTTGGTTCAGGATGAATTTCTCCAGCGCGCCGATGTCGGCCACGGCCACGCGGATCAAATAGTCCGAATCGCCCGTCATCAAATAACACTCCATCACTTCGTCGTGCTCGGCCACACGTTTCTCAAACCGGGCCAGCGCTTCTTTGCTTTGTGATTTCAAGCTGATCGAGATGAACACGTTGAGCCCCAGGCCCAGTTTGCCGGCATTGGCAATGGCCACGTAACGGTCGATCACGCCGGCTTTTTCGAGCGCCTTCACGCGGGCCAGGCAAGGCGAGGGGCTTAAAAAAACGCGTTTGGCGAGTTCAACATTGGACAAAGCGCCGTTTTGTTGCAGCTCGTCAAGAATTCGCAAATCGGTGGCATCGAGATTGTTCATGCTTCATAGTCGGTGATTGAAGGCATTTTATGCTGTGATGCAACTTGACACGCCCACTTTCAGCAGCACATATTGAAGCGATTTTTGTAAAGTATGGGCATGAACGCTTCTGTACCTCACCAACTTCTGGGCCTGGCCCCGCTCGCCACCGCGTCCGTTGAAATCAACGTTGATGCCGATCCGCAGGAAACCGCCGAATGGCGCGATGCCTTTGCGGCCCTGGTCGCCACCCAAGGCCCCGCGCGCGCGCGTTTCGTGCTCGACGAGCTGGCCCGCTTGGCCCGCCAACACCGCACCGGCTGGCAGCCCGAGCTGAACACGCCTTACGTCAACACCATCGCGGTGGACCAGCAGGGCGCCTTCCCCGGCGACCTGGCCATCGAAGAGCGCCTGGCCTCACTCATGCGTTGGAACGCGCTGGCGATGGTGGTGCGCGCGAATCAGGCTGATTTGGGCGGCTCCAGCGAACTCGGCGGCCACATTGCGAGTTACGCCAGCGCGGCGGATTTGTTTGAGGTCGGCTTCAACCATTTCTTTCACGCCAAAGACGAAACGACTGGGCGCGAGCACAACGGTGATCTGGTTTTCCTGCAACCCCACAGCTCCCCCGGCGTCTACGCCCGCGCCTTTCTGGAAGGGCGCTTGACAGAACAAGACCTGATGCATTACCGCCAGGAACTCACGGCGCCAGCCGCATCAACAGGCCAGGGCGCGCGCGGTCTCTCCAGCTACCCGCACCCCTATCTGATGCCCGACTTCTGGCAGTTTCCCACCGGCTCCATGGGCATTGGCCCGATCAGCTCGATCTACCACGCGCGTTTCATGCGTTACCTCACACACCGGCGTTTGCAGGATTGCGCCCAACGCAAAGTGTGGGGGGTGTTTGGCGACGGCGAAATGGACGAGCCCGAAAGCATGAGCGCGCTCACACTCGCGGCGCGAGAGGGGCTGGACAACCTGGTGTGGGTGGTCAACTGCAATTTGCAGCGGCTCGACGGCCCGGTGCGCGGCAATGGCCGCATCATCGACGAGTTGGAGAAACTCTTCGCGGGCGCTGGCTGGAACGTCATCAAGCTGGTGTGGGGCAGCGACTGGGATGGCCTCTTCGCACGCGACACGACCGGCGCGCTCACCCGCGTGTTTGCCAACACTGTAGATGGCCAAATGCAGACCTTCGCCGCCAAAGACGGGCGTTACAACCGCGACAACTTCTTCGGCCAAAACGAAGAACTCGCGCGCCTGGCGCAAGGCATGACGGATGCGCAGATCGACAGCCTCAAACGCGGCGGGCATGACCTTGTGAAGATCCACGCCGCCTACGCTGCTGCGGCGAAGCACCAGGGGCAACCCACGGTGATCCTCGCGCACACCAAAAAGGGCTACGGCATGGGCAGCGCGGGCCAGGGCAAGATGACCACCCACAGCCAGAAGAAACTGGCCGACGACGAACTCATCGAATTTCGCAACCGCTTCAATCTGCCGATGAGCGACGAGCAGGTTACCAACCTGGCGTTTTTCAAACCCGCAGACGACAGCGCCGAGATGCGTTATTTGCACGGCCAGCGGCAAAAACTCGGTGGGTATTTGCCCAAGCGTTATTCGCAAACAGAACCCGTTTCGGTGCCTGGGTTGCAAAGTTACGCGCAATTTGCGCTGCAAGCTGACGGCAAGGAGATGAGCACGACGATGGCTTTTGTGCGCCTATTGGGAGGCCTGCTCAAATCCAAGGAGGCCGGGCCGCAAGGCATCGACTTCGGCCAGCGCCTGGTGCCCATCGTCGCCGACGAAGCCCGCACCTTCGGCATGGCCAACCTGTTCAAACAAGTCGGCATCTACTCCAGCGTGGGCCAGCGGTACGCGCCGGAAGACATCGGCTCGGTGCTCTCCTACCGCGAAGCGCAAGACGGGCAGATTCTGGAAGAGGGCATCAGCGAGGCCGGCGCGCTGGCCAGCTGGACGGCAGCGGCCACGAGTTACAGCGTGCATGGCCTGCCGATGTTGCCCTTCTACATTTATTACTCCATGTTCGGCTTCCAGCGCGTGGGCGACCAGATCTGGGCCGCCGCCGACCAACGCGCACGCGGCTTCCTGATCGGCGCCACCTCCGGCCGCACCACCCTGGGCGGTGAAGGTCTGCAGCACCAAGACGGCAGCAGCCACCTCATCGCTGCCACCATTCCCAATTGCAAAGCCTACGACCCCGCTTTTGCCGGCGAGTTGGCGGTGATCATCGACCACGGGATGCAAGAGATGATGGTGGAGCAGCAAGACGTGTTTTATTACGTCACCGTGATGAACGAGAACTACGCGCAGCCGAATTTGCCCGACGGTGTGGCGGCGGATGTGATTCGAGGGTGCTATAAAGTCGGGAGCTGGTCACCCACGTTATCCGAGACTCAGGGGCCTGTTTCATCAAAAGAATTGGATCAAGACGGAAAACAGGTCACCTTGCTCGGCTCCGGCGCCATCCTCACCGAAGTCATCAAAGCCGCGCAGTTGCTGGCGGCTGACGGCTTCAATGTCGATGTGTTCAGTGTGACCAGTTGGAGCGAGCTGGCGCGAGATGGCGCTGCGTCCAAGCCGCCCGGCGCTTCGACTTCTAAGCCCTTCATCGCCCAGCAACTCGCCCAAAGCCAAGGCCCCATCATCGCCGCCACCGACTACGTGCGCGCCGTGCCTGAAAGTGTGCGCGCCTGGCTGCCACCAG
>JANOYE010000111.1:0-7955 GCA_031428695.1 Rhodoferax sp.
GTGGAGAGCGTCACCATTGCAGCTACAGGCGCTCCGTCGTAACCCATGCGCGTGGCCAGCACGTAGGCGCTGGGGGAGGTTGGCACGGCAGAGAACGCCAGCAGCACCATGGTTTGAACCGGGTTCAGGGCAAAAAGCCGAGCCAGTGCAAAGGCCGCCAGTGGGGTCAAGAAATGCCGAATCGTCAACAGCGAAATGCCCAGAGTTTTGACCTGCGCCAACGCGGCCAATTGCAGTCCGGCGCCCGCCGCCATCAGGCCCAAAGCCAAAGAGGCGGCGCCCACTCGCGTGACCGTGGGCACCAGCCACTCGGGAATGCTGAACCCTGAAAGGTTGAACAACACGCCACCTACCGTTGCCAAAATGAATGGGTTCTTGCGCATTTCCTGCAAGACGTTCATGCCAGCGTGCCGGGCCATGGGGTAAACGGCAGCCACGTTCAAAACCGGCACGCAGGTGCCTATCAAAATCGCCACCAGCGCGACGCCCTCGGGCCCAGCGATGCGCTCGGCCAATGCCAGGGTGATGAGCGCGTTGAAGCGGAAACCGATTTGCGCCGCCGCCGCGTGGTCGCGCCGGTTGATGTGGTTTTTCAGCCATGGCAAATGCGGCAACAGGTAAGACAGGGTGATGCCGCACGCCGCCAAAGCCAGGCCGGCGCCGATCAGATTGGATGCCGCGCCCAGGTTCAATGGCGATTTCACAATCGAGTGAAACAGCAGCACTGGGAATAGAAAATAGTAGACCAGCGACTCGACTTTTTCCCACACGCCGCGATCCAGTGCGGTGTAACGGCACAGCAGGAAACCTAGGAAGATGAGGGAGAAATCGGGGAAGAGCAGTTGAAAGAAGTTCACCCTGCGAGAATATTCGATTTCCAGATCGACGCGATAGCGCGTTGCGCCTCCTGGCCGCACTGGTGTGCTGTCTGCGTCGGCGCGCCTTCTCTCGCGTCGATCTGGAAATCGAATTGATTCTTTTCGGAAGCACACCAATGAACCCCTCTATTCTTTTCGCCTTGTCACTTCTCGCTGTTGTGACCAGCGCGGTCGCCCAAAACTACCCCAACAAAGTCATCCGGCTTCAAGTGCCGTTCGCGCCCGGCGGCACCACCGACATCATCGCCCGCGTGATCGCGGAGCCCCTGGGCAAAGCGCTGGGCCAAACCGTGATTGTGGAAAACAAGGCCGGTGGCGGCGGCGTGATTGGCGCCACTGAGACGGTGCGCGCTACGCCGGATGGTTATTCGTTGGCGATGGCGACCGTGTCCACCACAGCGGCCAACCCGGCCATCAACCCGAAAATCCCCTATAACCCGTTGACTGATTTCACGCCGATCATCAACATCGCCGCCACGCCCAACGTGATCGCAGTGCACCCAGGTTTCCCGGCGAAAGACTACAAGGGTTTCGTCGCGGAGTTGAAAAAATCGCCGGGAAAATATTCCTATTCCTCATCTGGCACGGGCGGCATCGGCCATTTGCAGATGGAGCTTTACAAAAATTTGGCCGGCACGTTCATCACGCACATTCCGTACAGGGGTGCAGGCCCCGCGTTGAACGACACGGTGGCCGGCCAGGTGCCGATGATTTTTGACAATTTACCCTCGGCCTTGCCCTTCATCAAAGACAACCGCCTGGTGCCCATCGTGGTGGCGGCGCCGCAGCGGCTGGCGCAGTTGCCTAATGTGCCGACTTTCAAAGAGGTGGGGCTAGAGCCGGTTAACCGCATGGCCTATTACGGCATTTTGGGCCCCAAAGGTTTGCCCAAAGAGGTGGTGGACAAAGTCAATGCCGCAGTGAAAAAAGCGCTGGAAGACCCAGCGGTGAAGAAACGCATTGAAGACACCGGCTCCATCGTCATCGGCAACACGCCCGAGCAGTTTGCGGCGCAAATCAAGGCCGAGTTTGAGGTGTACAAAAAGGTTGTTGACACGGCCAAACTGAAACTCGATTGACGCCGACTGTGCGCGCCACGCCAGCTTCGTCAAGATCGGGCAACGCCGTTGACGCGATTGGCGCGTCACCGCCGGGTGACGCCGGCCACGCGCGCATCGGCACGTCCATCGACGCTTCCATCGACACGTTCATTGATGCGCTATGGCTTGAAGACGGCCTCTCCAAAAATACGCTGGCGGCTTACCGGCGGGATTTGACATTGTTCGCCAAGTGGCAAATTGAAGGCGGCAACTCGCTGTTGCACGCCACCGAGACCGATATTCTTGGCTACTTTTCGGCGCGCCATGCCGGCACCAAAGCCACCTCGGCCAACCGCAGGCTGACCGTTTTCAAGCGTTACTTTCGTTGGGCCTTGCGCGAAAAACTCGCGGCCACCGACCCGACGCTGAAACTTCAACCAGCCAAGCAGGCCATGCGTTCACCAGCAACGTTGACCGAAGCGCAGGTGGAGGCGCTGCTCAATGCGCCAGACCTCTCAAGCGGCATCGGCATACGCGACCGCGCCATGATCGAGCTGATGTACGCCAGCGGCCTGCGCGTGACGGAGCTGGTCTCGCTCAAGGTGTTGAACGTGAGCCTGTCAGACAACGTGTTGCGGGTGTTTGGCAAAGGCAACAAAGAGCGCCTGATCCCCTTCGGCGAAGTGGCCAACCAGTGGCTGCGCATCTACATGACGCAGGTGCGCCCGGCGATGGTGGCCGCGCACCAGACGGATGATTTGTTTGTGACCAACCGCGGCAGCAAACCCGGCACCTCAATGAGCCGCGTGATGTTCTGGATGATCATCAAAAAATACGCGCTGTTGATCGGCATCACCTCGAAACTGTCGCCGCACACGCTGCGCCACGCCTTCGCCACGCATCTGCTCAACCACGGTGCTGATTTGCGCGCGGTGCAGATGTTGCTGGGCCACGCGGACATCTCAACGACAACCATCTACACACACGTGGCGCGGGAACGGCTGAAGTCGATTCACGCACAGCACCATCCGCGCGGGTGAGGCGCTGGCTGAGGCTTGGGCAAGGCTTGGAAGTTACGCCTGCCCCATCAGGGCGGCCATTTCTTCGCGGCTGAAACCGGCGCGGCTTCGCGCCTCCAGATTGAAGGGCGGTCGCAATTTGGGCGCCTGGTAGCGCTCGGTCAACACCGCGTAATGCGTGATCGGATCCAGCCCATCCCGAGCGCACAACCACGCATACCAGCGGTTGCCAATGGCCACGTGGCCGATCTCATCTCGCAGAATGATGTCCAGAATCTCCACGGCGCGCAGGGCGTCGGGCGTATTGGCCTGGCGCAGCTTGGCCTGGATTTGCGGCGTGGCGTCCAGCCCACGCGCCTCCAGCGTGCGCGGCACCAGGGCCATGCGGGCGACCACATCGGGCGCAGTTTTCTTGCACATTTCCCACAGGCCGTCGTGCGCAGGGAAGTCGCCGTAGTCCCAGCGCGGCGCCGGTTGGCCGTTCACATCGCGGATGGTGTCCATTCTGCGCAACTGTTCGCGCAGCAGCGTGAAGTGATACGCCTCCTCCTTCGCCACCTTCGCCCAGTCAAGGTAAAACGAGTTGGGCATGCCGTCAAAGCGCCAAACCGCGTCCAGCGCCAGGTTGATGGCGTTGAATTCGATATGGCAGATTGAATGGATCAAAGCTGCGCGCCCTTCCAGTGTGGAGGGTGCGCGGCGGGGGACTTTGGCCGGGTGCGTCAGCAACGGGCGGGCAGGGTGGCCAGGGTCGGCTACGGCGTTACAGGGGTGGGCCGACTCCCAACAGCCCTTGGGCTTGGGCGACGTACCGTCGAGGTACGTCGCAATTTTCGCTTTTTGCTGCGGATCAACCTCAAGCCATGCGCTTTTGGCCTGCTTTTGCAAGTTGAAAATATGGGCTGCCTTCAGTCTGGGTTCAGGGTGCATGAGGTGCATATTCACAATTGATTTTCGCCATGAGATTGTTATATTGCCACTCACTGGGTCACAAATCTTATACAGGGCGAATAACGATGCTGAGTATTTGCGTGCGCCGGTTGTTGGCCTCGTTCGCGTTGGTTCTGTTGGCTGCCTGTGGCGGCGGCGCTAGCCCGGTTCCTGGTGACGCGACGAACGCTGCTGCCTCCAGTACGGTGTCTTCCGATTCGGCGCCTTCTGGTGCATCGCCTGGCATCGCCGCCAGTTTGAGCGGGTCGATTGTCAAAGGGCCTGTGGCAGGCGCCCAAGTCTGCGTCTATGCACTGGTGCCCACCGGCAAGGGCAATCTGTTGGGCTGCACTACCTCCAACACCGACGGTACCTATGCTCTGAATTTGGCATTTGAGGGCGCTGTTGTGGTGGAGGCGACGGGCGGCAGTTATACCGACGAAGCCACTGGTTTGACTGGCGTGCCATTGGGCACGCCCTTGCAGAGTGTCACTACCCTGGGCCGTGGCACCAACCTGCTGCACGCCACACCCTTGACCGCGCTGGCTTTTAGGCAGGCACTGGCAACTGGCGGCATGAGTCAGGCGGAATTTCAAGCCAAAGCCGACGTGGTGCGTGGCGCATTTGGGCTGCCGCCGGACGTCGACCTTGCCCGCACTTTGCCAACGGTGGCAGTAGGTTCTGTCAACCCCTATGGCAAGGCCTTGCATGACCTGAGCAAGATGCTGGGCATGGGAGCGACGCTAGGTGGAATCATCGGCAACGATGATTTGGATGCATTGAAGGCCTCGTTTAAGTCGGTCGAGCAATGTGTGACTCAAGCGCCGGTGGCCAACAATCCGCCTCCATCGGGTGTTTTGGGTGCCGGGCAAATCAAATGGATCACGGAACCTTTGCCTCAGGGTGGGCTGCTGGTTTCGGTGGTGAACCCGGCGTCGGCATGGCGCAGTCTTTTGCCCGCCAATGGAGCGGTGATGGGCTGTGATCTGGCGGCAAATTCGGCGGCTTCAGTGACACTTTCTTGCCCAACTGCCGCCCTACAGGCGGACTTTGCGGCGCTGGCAGGCACTTATGCCCAAAATGCACCTACGCCGGCGCTGCCTTTGACGGGAGTGCTCGCGATGGGTGAAAAAATTCAGCTGCAGGGTGCGTTGAACTTTGGCGGCAATCTCACTCTCTCGTCGGATGCGATGGACGTCGGCAGTGCAACCATCAACGTAAGCGGCAACTTGACGATAAATTCCCCCGGCACAGGTACATCTGTTGTGGGCAATCTTTGCATCAAGATGATTGGATTGACAGCGGCGGGTATTCCAAAAACTGGCAGCGCCATCACTTTAGGCGGTGCGGTCGGCGGTTCAGTCAATTTGCAGACTGTTCTTCCAGCGCCATCTGGTTCGCAAGTCGCTCTCAGCCCAGGGGCTGTAACCAACGTTGGCGCAGCCCAATTGCGCGGAACGTTGGTCACAAATGGCGGAAGTATCCAAGCCGCTGGGTTGAACGCGTCAGGCAATACGCCGTCACTGGCCCCTGGCAACTTGCCCTGACGGTTCCACAATCCCGTTCGCCGCTGGCCAGCAGGTCGGATCGGACTTGCGGCGTCATCCTTTAGTCTTGTGAGAGGTCGTCGAAAGTCGCTCATAGTGTGAGTGGGCTTTCAGGGTATTGCGCGCAGAATGTGATCTACCCAACTGCGCCGGCCACACCGCTTGACTGTTTGGCACAGGGTTTCATGCGAATCTGGCCTTCCATCAAAAGCCAGAACCACTGGGTCGGCGGCCCGAATCTGCAATCTACAATTCTGGCCTAATTGCAGCTTCCCACCACATCCGACAAGGCATTCCCATGGCAATCTACGAGCTCGACGGCATCTCCCCCAGGCTGGGCAAAGACGTCTATATTGCCGAAACCGCGCAGGTGATTGGTGACGTGGTGCTGGGTGACGGCGCGAGCGTGTGGTTTGGGGCGATCGTGCGCGGCGATTCAGAGAAGATCACCATCGGGCGGGGCAGCAATATCCAGGACGGCGCCGTGCTGCATGCCGACGCTGGCAAACCGCTGGTGATTGGCGATAACGTGAGTGTCGGTCACATGGTCATGCTGCATGGTTGCACCGTGGGAGACGGCACGCTGATTGCGATTGGCGCTATCGTCTTGAATGACGTGAAGATCGGCAAGAACTGCATCGTCGGCGCCAATTCGCTGGTGACCGAGGGCAAAGAATTCCCCGATGGCTCGATGATCATGGGCAGCCCGGCCAAGCTGATGCGGGAACTGGCGCCCGAGCAGATCGCGGGCCTGGGCGGTATTTCAGGGCACTATGTGGCCAACGGCAAACGATTCAAGTCGGGTTTGAAAAAAATCGGCTGAATTCATCCCCCAAATTCGGAGTCTGGTTCACCGCTGCGACGGCACTGGCTCGATCCCCTTGTTTCTCTTCTGTCGTCCGCCACTTGCCACCTGTCCTTGACCGCCCATGTCTGAACTCCACAAATTCATCTTCGACGGCCTGCCCGTGCGGGGCGCGTTGGTGCGCCTGGACGACGCCTGGGTCGAAATTTTGCGCCGCCGCGCTGCCAACACCGCCTCTGGCGCCTACCCCGCGCCGTTGGGGGAATTGCTCGGCGAAATGGCGGCGGCGGGTGTGCTGATGCAATCCAACATCAAGTTTGACGGCGCGCTTATTTTGCAGATTCAGGGCGATGGCCCGGTGAAATTGGCGGTGGTTGAAGTCTACGCAGATTTGAGCCTGCGTGCCACGGCCACACTCATAGGCGATATGACCGGGAGCGCCTCGTTGAGCGAGATGGTCAACGTCAGCAACCTGGGGAAGTGCGCCATCACGCTGGACGCGAAAAACCGCCGCCCCGGCCAGCAGGCTTATCAAGGCGTGGTGCCGCTGTTTGGCGACCGCAAAGAAAAGCTCGATCGCATCAGCGACGTGCTGGCCCATTACATGTTGCAAAGCGAGCAGCTTGAGACGACGCTGGTGCTCGCGGCAGACGACAAAGTGGCGGCTGGCCTCTTGCTCCAAAAAATGCCTGCGGGCGGCGGCAAGGTCACGATGGCGGCGCAAAAAGAATTGGAATCTGACCCCAATTATTTGGACGCTTACAACCGCGTTTCGATCCTCGCGTCTAGCCTGAAACGCGAGGAGTTGTTGACACTCGATGCCGACACCATTCTTCGTCGCCTGTTTTGGGAAGAGAGGCTTCTGCGCTTCGAGCCACAGGCGGGCGAGCTGGCGCCGCGATTCGCCTGCACTTGCAGCCGCGAGCGCGTGGCGCGCATGCTCAAAGGCTTGGGGGCCGAAGAGGCCGAGTCAATCATCGCGGAGCGCGGCGAAATTGAGGTCGGCTGCGAATTTTGCGGGCAACAATACCGCTTTGACCCGATTGACGCTGCCCAGGTGTTTGTGGACGCTACCGGGCTACAGGCTGCGCCCGGCAGTTTGCAATAACTACGAGATTAGGCGCGAGAAAAGTTGATGCTCGCAGTCTGGGTCGCTGCATTTCTCACAGGGCCAGCGCCAGTTTTCTGACTGTGTTGAGGCCAATTGGCCGGCAGGTCTCGTATCTGATGTGTAAGAAGCTATCGAATGCATAGTGAGTTGAGCTTGGATCACACGCAGCGCATTTTGTAATCGCGTGTCGCCGTTGCCATAAATTACATGGAAAGCTTTTCCCAAACTTGCCAAGGCGTTGCGAAAATCTTGGTCTTCAGCACCTTGCTTGTGCCACGGTATGCTCTGCAAATTCGGCTGTTGCGGGGCCAGGTCAAGACCCATCAGCAGAACCACATCAAATCTTGAGACGCCTGGCAACAGTGTGCCCATCTCGGTGACCTGATGGCCAACCAGCGCTTCAGACAGCTTCGCCGCCAGCCAGCTTTTGCCGCTTCTTCGCACGCCTGCAATCGCGATTTTCATCGTTTGCAGGTCGAAGGACTATTTGGAAATGTGGACGTAAATCTCATTGGGTTTGACCATGCCCAGCTCCTGCCGGGCACGTTCCTCGACCATTTCCAGGCCCTCCTTCAAATCGCGCACCTCGGCCTCAAGCCGGCTGTTGGCGAGTTGCGCCTGGGCG
>JANOYE010000112.1:0-4224 GCA_031428695.1 Rhodoferax sp.
GGGTAAAAACCACCAAAACTTCGTTTTATATTGATTTTATCTTAGATATTGACAATTAAATATACTAAATCAATATTAAATCAATACTAAAACAATACTAATTTAATAGCAATAAAATCAATAAATACGTGACTTAGATGGCTACCAATTCTTATAAAGCCAACTAAACATAATTATTCAGCTTTAAACAAAGCCGCCACCCGCACTTTGGATTTGATATTGGCCGAAATGCTGCGCGTGGCGCGTTTCACCGCCGGCTCCCATGCGGGGGTGGCTGCGTCAACGGCGATGCTGGGCTCGTAAGGCCGGTCAAAAAACGGGTCGCGTGGCGCCGGTGCGGGGCGCGAAAAATCGCGCCGAGGTGGCCGCGAAAAATCGCGCTCGCCAGTGCGCTCATTTCCGCGCTCCCCACCACGTTCGTTACCGCGTTCGTTCCCACGGTCAGGGGCGCGTTCGCCACTGCGCGGTGTCTCACGTGAGTCTTCACCCTCATCGCGCCCGGCGTACATGCGCCGCCCGTCGTTGATGCGTCCTTGGCGGCGGATGTCGGGCTGGTCTTCTTCAAACTCAATGCCTTCAAGCTCGATCTTGGTTTTGATGAGTTTCTCGATGTCGGCGACCAGGCGGGCGTCGGATTTCGAGACAAAACTCACGGCCAGGCCCGACTGCCCCGCGCGGCCAGTGCGGCCAATGCGGTGCACATAGTCTTCGGCGTTGAAAGGGATGTCGAAATTGAACACGGCCGGCACGTCTTTGATGTCCAGCCCACGCGCGGCCACGTCGGTGCACACCAGCAAATCGACTTCGCCTTTTTTGAAGGCGTCGAGTGCCTTCAGGCGCTCATCTTGGCTCTTGTCGCCATGCAGGGCGGTGGCGTTCAGGCCTTCCTTTTCGAGTGTCCGGGCCAGGCGCGCACAACCGAGCTTGCTGTTGACAAACACGAAGGCTTGTTTCAACTGGCGCTGGCGCAGGATTTGGTGCAGGGCGTGGCGTTTGTCGTCGTCGCCGACGCTGTAAAAATGCTGCTCCACCGTGCTTGCCGTGGCGTTGGAGCGGGCTACTTCGACGGTGATCGGGTCTTGCAAGTAACTGCTGGCCAAGCGTTTGATTTCTGGCGAAAACGTCGCTGAAAACAGCAGGGTGGTGCGTTGTTTCGGCAAGAAGCTCAAGATGCGCTGCAAGTCGGGCAAAAAGCCAATGTCCAACATGCGGTCAGCCTCGTCGAGCACCACGTATTCCACCTGGTTCAGCACCGCGTTTTTGGCTTCAATGTGGTCCAGCAGGCGGCCAGGCGTGGCCACCAGCACCTCGACGCCGCGTTTGAGCTCAAGCGTCTGCGGCTTCATGTCCATGCCGCCAAACACCACCGTGGTGCGAATTTGCGTGTGGACCGCGTAGGCCTTGATGGCTTTGGCGACCTGGTCGGCCAGCTCGCGTGTGGGCAAAAGCACCAGCGCACGCACAGGGTGGCGCGCGGGTGAGGTCGAGCTGTTTTCGTGTTTCAGCAGACGGTGCAGCAGCGGCAGTGCAAAGGCGGCCGTTTTTCCAGTGCCGGTTTGCGCGGCACCCATCACGTCGCGGCCCTGGATCACCAGCGGAATCGCCTTGGCCTGGATCGGCGTCATCGACTCGTAGCCCAGCTCTGCCACCGCGCGAGAGAGCGGCTCGGCCAGATTAAGCTGCGAGAACGCGCTTAAAGACGCGCTTAAAGACGCGCTTAAATTAGGCGCATCGTTGGGCTCGTCGGCGACTGCAATGTCGGAAGTTTCAGCAACAGCGGTGTCAGTATCAGTTGGGTTCATCAAGTCAAAGAGAAATCAGGGCAACCCCCGATTATCCCCCAGCGGCCCCAAACTGGCCAAACAACCCCTTGTGGCGGTTGAATGCCCGGGTTACAGCTGACGCGCCGCGAAGGTGTCGCACCCTTTGACGCTGCCGTTTTGCAAGCCCAAGTTAAACCAGCGCGTGCGTTGCGCGCTGCTGCCGTGGGTGAAGCTTTCGGGCACCACGCGGCCACCCGCGCCTTTTTGCAAGGCGTCGTCGCCAATTTTTGCGGCGGCGTTCATGGCTTCTTCCACATCGCCGTTTTCCAGGATCTTGCGGGCATTCTGCGCATGGTGGGCCCAAACACCGGCAAAACAGTCAGCCTGCAATTCAAGCCGCACCGACAGGCCGTTGTATTCCACCTGGCTGACCTTGCCGCGCATTTGCTCCATCTTGGCGGTGATGCCCAATAGGTTTTGCACGTGGTGGCCCACCTCATGCGCGATCACGTAAGCCTGCGCGAAATCGCCGGGCGCGCCGAGTTTGTTCTTTAGCGTCTCATAAAACCCGAGGTCGATGTAGACCTTGAAGTCACCCGGGCAATAAAACGGCCCCATCGCCGCCTGGCCCGCGCCGCAGGCGGTTTGTGTGGCGCCCCGGAACAACACCAGTTTGGGTTCTTTGTACTGCGCGCCACCCTTGGTGAACACGGCTTTCCAGACGTCTTCGGTGTCGCCCAGCACGGTTGCTACGAATCTTTTGGCTTGGTCATCAGCGGCCGTCATCTGGGTCGGCGCTTGTTGGGTTTGCACCATCGGCGCGCCACCGCCGCCGCCACTCAGAATGCCCAATATCGTCAGCGGGTTGATGCCAAAAATCCAGCCGCCCACCAACGCAATGGCAATGGTGCCAATGCCGATGCCGCGCCCGCCCATGCGTGGCAGGCCGCCGCCACCACTGCTACCACGGCGGTCTTCCACATTGCTCGATTCGCGATTGCCTTCCCATTTCATGGCCGCCTCCTGAATTTCTGAATCGGGTAAATTGCAGCCATGTTACCGCGCCCGCTTTCAAAAGAGAAACCGCGATCACGCGCCAAATTGGCCGCTGATCCAGCCCACGCGGCTGGCACCGTTTTGCTCACTGGTTTTGACGCGTTTGGCGGCGAAACCCTCAACCCCAGCTGGCTGGCGGTGCAGGCTCTGCATGGAAAACAGGTGTTGCGGCACAAGATTGTGGTGGCGCAATTGCCCACGGTGTTTGACGCTTCGTTGCAAATGCTGCGCGGTTTGCTGGACCAACATCGCCCTGGTTTGGTGATTTGCGTCGGCCAGGCCGGCGGGCGCCCAGCGTTGTCGCTGGAGAGAATTGCCATCAACGTCAACGATGCCCGCATTCCCGACAACGCCGGCGCCCAGCCAGTAGACACACCCGTCATTGCCGGCGGGCCAGCCGCGTATTTCACGACCTTGCCGATCAAGGCGGTAGTGCGCGGCTTGCTTGGCGCCGGCATTGCCGCCGAGGTATCGCAAACGGCCGGCACCTTCGTGTGCAACCACGTGTTTTACGGCCTGATGCACCTGCTGGCCACACAGCGCGGATTGAAGGCAACCCGTGGCGGATTCATCCATGTGCCGTTTTTGCCCGAACAGGGCGCGCCCGCCATGCCGCTGGACGAGATCGTGCTCGGCCTGAAGGTGGCCGTGCGCGCGGCGCTTGCCAACACGTCAGACGTGTTGCTGGGCGGCGGCGCGATTCAGTGACGTTTTGCGCAATAGTCGCGCGGCAAGATGAATTGCGCGCGAAGGGCAGGACTGTATTACAATTGCATTTCAACATTTGCCAGGAGCCGCCATGAAAACCGCCACCCTTCCCGCCGTTCGCGTCACCCCCGGCCTGCGCCACCTTGCTGAAGCCGTTTTGAAAGATGGCGAAACACTGTCCATGTTCGTTGAAGACAGCGTGCGCAAGCAAGCGCAGATGCGCGAGGAAGACCGGGCGTTTTATGCGCGGGGGCTGGCGTCGATGGAGCGGGTTCGGGCGGGGGAGAAGACTTACACCGTGGTTGAAGTGATGCAAGGCTTGCGCGCCAGCCTTGCCAGAAAACGCCAAGAACTCGCTGCTGAAGCGGCGCAAGAAGTAGCGAAACAGCCTTCCCGCAATGCGGTGGGCAAACGGCGGAAAAGCCTGGCATGACTCGTTTTGGCATCACGTTTTCGGCGGAAGCAAAAGCTGACATGCAACGCCTCTACGATTTTCTCGCGGACATTGACCCCGACTTGGCGGAGCGGGCGCTCAAAATTCTCGACGAGGGCTGGAAGGCGCTTTCCAAATTCCCCCACACTTGCCGCAAAGCCCAAGGCGGCGACTTGGGCCCCGCCTGGCGCGAAATGCTCATCACCTTTGGGTCGTCAGGTTACATCGCCCTTTTCCAGATCACCAGCGACAAGTCCCTCACCG
>JANOYE010000113.1:0-8720 GCA_031428695.1 Rhodoferax sp.
TGGCGGCACCGGCGACGACAAGTATTACGTGCGCGATGCAGGAGACCAGACCATTGAGCTGGCCAATGAAGGGATGGATCGGGTGAATGCGTATTTGTCGTGGACCTTGGCCGCAAACATTGAAGATTTGATTCTGGAAGACCCCGTTGTCAGTTCTATTGACACCAACGGCACCGGCAACGAGCTGAACAACAGCATCACCGGCAATGCGGGCAACAACGTGCTGGACGGCGGCCTGGGCGCAGACACGATGCTGGGCGGGCTTGGCAACGACAGTTATTACATTGACGACGTGGGCGACGTCATCACGGAGAATTTGGACGAAGGGGTGGACACGGTTTACTCATCCATCACCAAGACCCTGGGCGCCAACTTTGAAAACCTCACGCTGATTGGCGCGGCCAACATCAATGGCAGCGGCAACAGTCTGGACAACCTGTTGAGCGGAAACGCCGGCAACAACGCCTTGAACGGCGGCGCGGGCGCGGACACCCTGGCGGGCGGCGCTGGCAACGACACGTACACGGTGGACAACGTGGGCGACGTCGTTGTGGAGCTGACTGGCGAAGGCACGGATTCTGTCAGTTCTTCAGTGAGTTACGCCTTGTCGGCCGAAGTCGAGAACCTCACGCTGACCGGCACTGCCGCGCTGAACGGCACAGGCAACGCGTCAGACAACCTTCTCAGCGGCAACAGCGGCGCGAATGTGCTGACTGGCGGTGCGGGCAACGACACCTACATCGTGGGCACGGGCGACACCACGGTCGAAGTCGCGGGCGGCGGCATCGACACCGTGCAAAGCAGCATCGCCTGGAGTTTGGCCGTCGAAATTGAAAACTTGACCTTGACCGGCTCTTCAGCGGTGGCTGGCACAGGCAACGCGTCCGCCAACATCCTCACCGGCAACACGGGTGTCAACGTTTTGACCGGCGGCGCCGGCAACGACACCTACATCGTGGGCACCGGCGACACCACGATTGAGGTGGCAGTCGGCGGCATCGACTCGGTGCAAAGCGGTGTCACCTGGACCTTGGCCGCTGAGGTGGAAAACCTCACCCTCACGGGCGCCACAGTCATCAACGGCACCGGCAATGCTTCCGCCAATGTTCTTACCGGCAACAGCGCCGCCAACACCCTGACGGGTTTGGCGGGCGACGACACATACCTCTTTGGCGTAGGCGGCGGCGCAGACCGGGTGGTGGACAGCGCGGGCAACGACCGCATCGTGTTTGGTGCAGGCATCACCTCGGGCCAAATCACGGCGACACGGGTTGGAAGCGTGGTCAAACTGATTGTGAATGGCACTGACAGTATCAGCATTGACGACCTCGGTGGCGGCCTGTTTGCCGTGGAGCAATTTGAATTTGCCGATGCCAGCGTGCTCGGCGCGGCCTGGCTCAATTCGATCCTCCCCAGCGCAGCGCCCACTGCAACGAACCTCAGCGCGGCCGAAGCTTATACCGAAGACACGGCGCGCAACCTGGTGGACATGGTGGTCGCAGACGCAGACAGCACCAACACGACGGTGACGCTCACGCTCTCCAACCTCGCGGCAGGCAGTTTCAATACCGGCACTTCCGGCACCGTAACGTCAAGCTTCAACGCTGGCACAGGCGTTTGGACGGCATCGGGCGCGATTGCCAGCGTCAACACCCTGCTGGCGGCCCTGACCTTCACCCCCACCGCCAACTTCAACGGCAACTTCACCCTGGCCACCAGCGTCAGCGATGGTGTCAACCCAGCCGTGACGGGCAGCAAAGCCTTCACCGGAACCAAGGTCAACGACGCGTCAACCGGCGCGGTGACGATCAGCGGCATTGCCGCGCAAGGCCAGACCTTGACAGCCACCAACACCGTGGCGGACGTTGATGGCCTGGGCGTTATCGCCTACCAGTGGAAAGCGGCTGGTGTCAACATCGCCGGTGCAACCGCCAGCAGTTTTGTGCTCACCTCGACCCAAGTCGGCAGGGCGATCACCGTCTCGGCCAGCTTCACCGACGGCGGCGGCACGGCAGAGAGCAAAACCAGCGCCGCCACTGCGAGTGTGATCACCAGCGTCACCGGGACTGGCGGGGCCGATACCTTGAACGGCACTACCGGCGCCGAGTTGATGATCGGCCTGGCCGGCAACGACACCTACCTGGTCAACAACGCGGGCGACCTGGTCCTTGAAAACCTCAATGAAGGCGCCGACCTGGTCAACGCCTCGGTGTCACACACCCTGGGCGCCAACGTGGAGAACATCACCTTGACCGGCAGCTCGGCGATCAATGCCACCGGCAACGCGCTGGACAACGTGTTGACTGGCAACAGCGGCGCCAACGTGCTCACGGGCGGCGCGGGCAACGACACCTATGTGGCGGGCGCCGGCGACACGATTGTCGAAGCGCTCAATGGCGGCACTGACACGGTGCAAATCGGCATCACGCACACCCTGGCGGCGAATGTGGAAAACCTCACGCTGACGGGAACCAGCGCCATCAACGGCACCGGCAACACGGATGCCAATGTGTTGGCCGGCAACAGCGGCGTCAACACGCTGACTGGCAATGCCGGCAACGACACGCTGGACGGCAAGGCGGGCGCTGATTCGCTGGTGGGCGGCGCCGGCAACGACACCTACTGGCTGGGCCGGGGCTACGGCATCGACGCCATCACCGAGACCGATGCCACCGCTGGCAATACCGACATTGCGCGGTTTGAGTCCGGCGTGGCGACAGACCAGCTGTGGTTCCGACAGGTCTCCAACAACCTGGAGGTGACCATCATCGGCACCAGCGACAGATTCAACATCGTCAACTGGTACACCGGCAACGCCAACCATGTGGAGCAGTTCAAAACCAGCGACGGCAAAACCCTGCTGGACAGCCAGGTGCAAAACTTGGTGAGCGCGATGGCAGCATTTGCGCCACCGGCGGCGGGGCAGACGACCTTGCCTGCGAACTATGCGACGGCGCTGGCGCCGGTGATTGCGGCGAACTGGGTTTGATGAGGATTGCCGGGGCCTAAAACAGACAGGAGTACGGCCCCGCGAATGCCTGCCAAAAATCAGCGTCAAGCGCGGCTGGACGCACCCGCTTGATTGGCCAGCGCCTGCGCTGCCCACTGGTTCAAACTGACGCCCGCCAACTTCGCGGCAATGCTGGCCTGCGCATGCACCTCGGGTGGCACGCGCAACAGCATTCGCCCGGAAAAAGGTTTGTTGGCAGGCATTCCAAGTTTGGCGCAATGGGCCAGGTAGTCGTCTACCGCCTCGTGAAACGCCGCCTCCAGCTCGTCGACGCTGCTGCCGTGAAAACCCACGATGTCGCGGATGCCGGCCAGGTGCCCCACAAAAATGCGGTCAGCGTCGTCAAACTCGATGCGGGCGTTGTAGCCCTTGTAAAGCATGGTGTTCATGGTGCCACTCCAATCTCTTGCAAAAACCGGCGGGCGTCTGCCACCCGGTACCGAAGGGCCTCACGCTGCGGGTGGGGCCGGTGGAAACGCACCGTCACTCCGCTGTGCGAAAACGCGACCGATGAGCCCGATCCTTCCGTGCGCTCGCACCCGACCGCCATCAACAACGCTTCAACCTTGCGCCATTCCAGCGCGCCGTTCACTGGGTTGGCGAAGACCTGCGCCAGTGTTTTGCGCTGCGCGTTGTTCATGGCTAAATGATATCACATATAGATATCGTTTTGGTCAAAACGGTCAAATTGAAAGCTTTTCAGAACCCGAACGCTCCAGTAAACGCTATCAAATACAAAGCAACAAAACGCCATTTCACGTGACTTAAAGCTATATATTTCTTCAATGGTTTCGATTTCATCATCAATCGTACCCAATATGGGTATTATTTGCCGCAGCCTTGTCCAAACTCAGCTTCAGGCCGAAGTGGCTACTTTGCAAGCCAGCATCCACTGGTTGAAACGCACCCTCACCATGGCCCAATCGCGTCGGGTCGATTCCTGAAATCCAGCACGGCTAGGAGGTGCAACGACCTGCACGGATGATTTAGAAATGGAATGACATGTCACTTCATCAACGACGGCAGCCAAAGGCTCAACTGCGGAAACGCGATCAGCAGCCCCAACATCACAATCATCGCCAGCACAAACGGCCAGCAACCTCGGAAGATATTGCCCAGGCCGACGCCAGGCAAGAGTGAGTTGAGCACAAAAAGGTTCATGCCCACGGGCGGCGAGATGAGGCCGATCTGCACGATCATCACGATCAATACGCCGAACCAGACTGGGTCAAAACCGAGCGCGGTGACGATGGGGAAGAAGAGGGGGATGGTCAAGAGCACCATGGTCAGCTCTTCCATCACGGTGCCGAGCACGACGTAGATCACCATCATGGCGGTGATGATCATGATGGGCGAAAGGCCCAGGTGGGTGATCCATTCCTTCAGGTCGCCGGGCAAGCTGGTGAAATTGACAAAATTGGCGAAGATGGTGGCGGCGATCAAAAGCGTGAACAACATCGCCGTGGTGCGGGCCGATTCGACAAGCACTTGGTAGAGGATGGCCCAGGTCAAGCGCCTGCGCGCCAGGGCAAACAAAAACGCGCCCGCCGCGCCGAAACCTGCGCCTTCTGTGGCCGTGAAAAAGCCGCCATAAATGCCGCCCAACACCACCACCACGAGGAGCGCGACGCCCCAGATGCCGCGCAAGGCACGCCAACGGTCGGGCCAGCTGGTGCGTTCGCCTGCGGGGGCGTGGTCGGGGTCTTGCAAGGTCATCAGCCAGATGGCGCCCATCATCATCATCGCTGTGAGGATGCCGGGTATGACTCCGGCCGCAAAGAGTTTGCCAATGTTGGTCTCCGTGATGATGCCGTAGATCACCATGATGGTGGAGGGCGGAATCATGATGCCCAGCGTGCCGCCTGCGGCCATGACGCCGGTGGCGAGTGAATCGCTGTAGCCGAGTTTTTTCATCGACGGGTAGGCCACTTTGCTCATGGTGGCCGCCGTGGCGATGGAAGAGCCGCAAATCGCGCCAAAACCTGCACACGCTGCCACGGTGGCATGCGCCAAGCCGCCGCGCACATGGCCAATGAAGGCATAAGCCGCCTGGAACAACTCGTGGGCCAGCCCGGCGCGGGCGACAAAATTGCCCATCAGGATGAACAGCGGGATCACCGACAACGTGTAGGCAAAACCGGTTTCATGAACTACTTGCGCCGCGCTGGCCATGGCCGGTTGCCAGCCGCGCGTGCAGGCGATGCCGCCCAAGCCGACGATGCCCATGGCAAAGGCCAGCGGCAGGCGCAAAAGCGCCAGGACGAAGATGGCGGCGAAGCCGAGCAGGGCTTCCGTCACAACGCGACACCTTCACCTTCGGCCAAGGCTGCCGGCGGTTTGAAGACCAAGCCGATGTGCAACAGGCCGGTGATGGCACACATGACACCCATGCCAAAGACAAACGGCGCTTTGAGCAGTTTGAGTTGCGCCGTGGTTTCGCCGGATTCAACAAACTGCTGCCCGGTGCGCCACATCAGCCAGCCTAAGCCCAGCATGGCTGCTGCGCACACCAAGTGCACCAGCGCCTTTTGGATCTTCAACGCGGCGGCAGAAAACACCGAATCAAACGAATCGAAGGTGACGTGTTCGCCGCGCTGCGAAACCAGCGGCAGCCCGGCAAAGATGACCACCACCATGAGCAGCTCGGTGAGTTCGAACGAGCCGGGGATCGACTGGCTGACGGCCTTGCGGCCGATCACGTCAAAAAACGTCAGCGCCATGATGGCGAAGAGCGCGCCGCCGCACAGCAGGCCGCTCAAGGTTTCAAGCGATTTCTTCAAAGCGGGGCTTACTTTTCCTGCTTGGCGATCTCGCCGCGGAACTCGGCCAGCACTTTCTTCGCGTCTTTGAGGCCTTTGGCTTCGGCGGATTTGACCCAATTGGTCTCCAAATCGGCAATTTTGCCTTTGACTTCACCCACAAACTTGGCGTCGGCTTTGGTCACCACCGTGCCGTTGGCCTGCATCAGCGCATGGCCACGGCGGTCTACATTGTCCCAATTGCGGCCAAACATGCGGGCGTAGTGTTCTCCGGAGATGGCGTCGACGGCTTTTTTCTCGTCGGCGCTGAGTTTGTTGTATTTGTCCAGGTTCATCATCGCGACAAAACTGGTGTTGTACAGGCCGCCTGGGAAGGTGGTGGCATGTTTGATGAGCTTGTCGATCTTGAAACCTTCAATCGACTCGGCTGGGAATAAGGTGCCGTCCATCACGCCACCATTGAGCAATTCAAATGAATCGTTGGCGGGCTTGAGGGTGACGTTCATGCTCAGCGATTTGGAGATCTCATTGACCATGCCGCCGCCCACGCGGAATTTCAGGCCATTCAAATCGTCGGCTTTGGCGATGGGCCGTTTGGTGTTGAAGATGATGCCGGGGCCGTGGGTGAAATAGGCCAACACTTTGACGCCGGGGTGTTCTGCGCCAAACGCCGGGTTCTTGCTGGCAACTTTGTTAAAAGCCACCGAAATGGCCTCGGAGCTGTTGCCCAAAAACGGGAACTCGGCCATTTGTGTGGCGACAAAACGGCCGGGTGTGTAGCCGTGCACGGTGAAAGAAATGTCGGCCTGGCCGCTTTTGACGGCGTCATAAGTGCCCGGGCCAGCCGTCACGCCGCGTGGCAAGATATTGCATTTCATCTTGCCGGTGGTGTTTTTTTCCAGCTGGTCACACCATTCTTTTTGCGCCATGGAGAGCGCGTGGGTGGGGAAAATCCAGCTGGAGGCGGTCAGCACCGTCTGGGCGCCTGCACTGGCGGCAAACAGGGCGGCAGCGGCGGCGGCGAGGGTCAAAGTCAATCGTTTCATTCTGCACTCCGTGAGTTTTGGGGGTTGGCGCAATGTTAGTTGCTACTGGCGGTGGTTCGTTCCCATGTTTACCCGAATTCACCGACCGAAAGGTTGGTTAATTTTTGAGTGGTTTGCCTTGGGTTTATAATAAAAAAGCACGATCGTTCTATTTTCTAGAAATGGACTGAGGAGCGAACGCACGTCGAAGCCATGGCTAGACTTCTGCCCATGGGTAAGGTGTGCGTGCTGGCGTGCCGAATAGAATCGTTAATCTGCCTTGAAGCGCACGCCTGAATTGCGCATTGGGCGCCCCCTTTTGAAACTCTGGAGTTGAAGACATGAAAGTCCTGGTCGCCGTCAAACGTGTGGTGGACTACAACGTGAAAGTCCGAGTGAAGTCGGACAACACCGCTGTAGACATCGCCAACGTCAAAATGAGCATGAACCCTTTTGACGAAATCGCCATTGAAGAGGCGGTGCGCCTCAAAGAAAAAGGCGTCGCCACCGAGGTGATCGCTGTGTCTTGCGGCGTCACCCAATGCGGCGAAACCTTGCGAACCGCCATGGCCATCGGCGCAGACCGCGCCATTCTGGTTGAAACCGCCGCTGAATTGCAGCCCCTGGCCGTGGCCAAGCTGCTCAAGGCGATTGTGGACAAAGAGCAGCCCGGCATCATCATTCTGGGCAAACAGGCGATTGACGACGATTGCAACCAGACCGGCCAGATGCTCGCTGCGTTGTGCGACATGCCGCAAGCCACGTTCGCCAGCAAGGTGGAGGTGGCCGACGGCAAAGCCAGCGTCACCCGCGAAGTCGATGGCGGCCTGGAGACGATCTCGATCACGCTGCCAGCCGTCATCACCACCGATTTGCGCCTCAATGAGCCGCGTTACGTCACGCTGCCCAACATCATGAAGGCCAAGAAAAAACAGATGGACGTGTACAAGCCCGAAGACCTGGGCGTGAACGTGGAGCCGCGCCTCAAGACTCTCAAAGTGAGCGAGCCGCCGAAACGCGGCGCGGGCATCAAGGTGCCCGACGTGGCAACGCTGGTGGACAAACTCAAGAATGAAGCAAAGGTAATCGCATGACCGCACTTGTAATTGCAGAACACGACAACGCCTCCATCAAGGGCGCAACGCTCAACACCGTCACCGCCGCTTTGCAATGCGGTGGCGACGTGCACGTGCTGGTGGCTGGCCACAACGCAGGCCCTGCGGCTGCCGCTGCCGCAAAAATTGCGGGCGTGGCGAAAGTCATCCACGTCGAGGGCGAAGGTTTTGCCCACGGCTTGGCTGAAAACGTTTCGGCGCAAGTGTTGGCGCTGGCTTCCAACTACAGCCACATCTTGTTTCCTGCAACCGCCTCCGGCAAAAACGTGGCCCCGCGCGTGGCCGCCAAATTGGACGTGGCGCAGATTTCCGACATCTCCAAGATCGACAGCCCCGACACCTTCGAGCGGCCTATCTACGCGGGCAACGCGATTGCCACGGTGCAGAGCCTCGATGCGACCAAGGTGATCACTGTGCGTACAACGGGATTTGATCCTGCAGGCCAAGCAAATGGAGCGCAAGCAGCTATTGAAACAGTAGCGGGTGTGGCGGCCAACGGCAAGGCAATTTACGTTGGCAGCGAAATCGCCAGGAACGACCGGCCTGAATTGACCGCCGCGAAGATCATCGTCTCTGGTGGCCGCGCCTTGGGCTCGAGCGAAAAGTTCATGGCCGTGATGACCCCCTTGGCCGACAAACTTGGCGCCGCCATGGGTGCCAGCCGCGCGGCCGTGGACGCGGGTTACGCGCCGAACGACTGGCAGGTCGGCCAGACCGGCAAAATCGTCGCGCCCCAGCTTTACGTGGCCTGTGGCATCAGCGGCGCCATCCAGCATTTGGCGGGCATGAAAGACAGCAAGGTCATCGTGTG
>JANOYE010000114.1:0-4436 GCA_031428695.1 Rhodoferax sp.
GCCCGCGCCGGGTTTGTTCTCGATGACGACGGTGGCGCCCAAGGCCTTGCCGGCGCTCTCGGCAATGGCGCGCATCACCACATCAGTGGAGCCGCCTGCCGGCCAGGGGCAGATGTATTTGATGGGGCGCGAGGGGAAGGCCTGGGCTTGCGCCAGGCCGGGCAACCCGAGCGCGGCCACACTGGCTGTGGTGGCGGCAGTGGCATGAAGAATTTGGCGGCGGCGCAGGGTCATGAAAGTCTCCGTTGGAAATTTGCGTTGAATTGATGTGCATCATATTCGCTGTAGCATCAACCACCATGCTGAAAACCCCGACCCATTTCACCGCCCTTGTCGTTCAACAGAGTGTTGGACAAACCTCCGCCGCGCCGCTCAACTTTGTGTTCCGGGGCGATGCGCTTCTGGTGCGCGAACGCGACTTGCAATTGCCGGATGACGCCGCTGTGGCTGCGGGCAACCTCGGCCAAAGCCTGTTTCACCCAGTCGGGCTGTTGGGCGGCCAGTATTGCCAGGCCGCGTCGGCGCCGCTCACTGCCGAGCCTGGCGCTGGCTACGCCTTTCGCAAATTGCGCTCGTTGTTCGGCGCGCTGGACGATGCGCTGCTGTCGGTGGCGGGGCGCGCGTTTCAGATCAGCGAATGGGCGCGCACGCACCGTTTTTGCGGGGTGTGCGCCGCGCCCACCCAGTTGATGCCGGGCGAGCGCTGCATGAAGTGCAAGGTGTGCGGCTTCAGCGCCTACCCGCGCATCTCGCCGGCCATGATGGTGCTGGTCAAACGGCAGGGCGCGATCTTGTTGGCCCGCCACAGCGCCTCGCCCACCGGGTTTCACACGGCGCTGGCGGGGTTTGTGGAAGCCGGTGAATCGATTGAAGACACCATCCACCGCGAGGTGTTTGAAGAGGTCGGGCTGAAGGTGGGCAACATCAATTACTTCGCCAGCCAGCCGTGGCCGTTCCCGCATTCACTGATGATCGCTTACACCGCCGAATACGAGAGCGGCGACATCCGCGTCGATGAAACCGAAATCGCCGAGGCCCGCTGGTTTGGCCCCGGCGACGAATTGCCGCCGATTCCGCACGGCATCTCGGTGGCCAGCGCGTTGATACGGGCGCATTTGCCGCAATGGCCGCCATGCCGGTAAAACTCTCGCATCCCAGGCTGTGGGGCGTGTTGGCTTTTGCTGTTTTGCTGTTTTTGACGGTGGAACTCACCGGCCTTCGCGGCAACTTCAGCCTGGCTTACGTGCGCGAGGTGTTTCTGGCGCACCAGCTGATCGGCATTTCCATTTTCGTGGCGCTGTTTTCACTGGGCAACCTGATCCACGTGCCAGGGCTGGTGTTTTTGGTGGCGGCGGTGTTGTCCCTCGGCCAGGTGTGGGGTGGCCTGGTGACTTACCTCGCAGCGTTTGTATCGAGCCTGGTCACTTTCCTGGTGTACCGCTGGATTGGCGGTGATGCGCTGACGCAGCTCAAAGGACGTTTTGCCCTGCGGATTCTCAAGAGCCTTCATGCCCGCCCCATACGCTCGGTATTCCTATTGCGCACGCTGATGCAAACCCTGCCCGCGCTCAACATCTCGCTGGCCATGACTGGCATCCGCCTGCGCCACTATGTGCTGGGAACGCTGCTTGGGTTGCCGCTGCCGATCGCGCTTTTTTGCGTGTTTTTCGATGTTTTTGTCAAAGGCCTGCAGAGTTTGTAAACTGGGGCCGGGAACGGGCGCGCCGCCCGGCCGCATCCATCACGAAACCATCAGGAGCCATCCATGAGCGTCAATGTCCACATCGATCTGGGGTATGAATTTGAAGTCAAGGCGAAATTCGCCGACGTGTTCGAGCTTCTGGCCAACGTGCCCGAGTCGGCCGGCTTCTTCCCCAAAGTGGACAAACTGGTGGATGTGGGCGGCGGCGTGTACCGCTGGGAGATGGAGAAAATCGGCGTCGCGTCAATCAACCTGCAGACGATTTACGCCTCCAAATATGTGTCGAACAAAACCAAAGGCACGATTGTCTGGACGCCGGTGAAAGGCGTGGGCAACGCCGAGGTGTCAGGCAACTGGCTGATCAAAGACAACAAAAAATCAACCGCGCTTACCCTCCAAGTGGTCGGCGACTTGGTCATTCCCCTGCCCGGCTTGATGAAGATGGTGGTGGCGCCGATTGTCGAAGGCGAGTTTGAAAAGATGACCGACAAATACATTGCCAACTTGACGAAGAAGTTTGGCGGCGAGGTCTGATGCCTGACGCCTGTTTCCGAGCCTGTGCTCAGGCGCTCGGGTGCGCCATGGAGCCATCATTTGGCACCCACTGGGCACCAACTGTGCACTGGGGAACGCTATATATATTATAGCGATAAAATCAATGAATACGTGACTTACAACCCCGCCGAATCCAAAACATCGGCCCGCGACCGGTTTGCGGTCGAAAAATTAACATGGATGTTTATTTTTGAGTCACCTTGACGCTCAAGCCAAGGCCCGCTTCATCCGGATTTCATCCACCTTGGCCGAGCCCATCGGCACGGTTTTGGCGGTGTTCATCTCGCGCTTGAAGCCGGCCAGCTCGTAAAAACGCAGGGCGCGTTCGTTTTTCAGCAGCACCCACAAGGTGACGTCGCTGCAGCCTTCTTCCACCAGGCCGTCACGCGCGGCGTCCCACAACGCCAGGCCGACGCCTTCGCCCCAGTAGTCGGGCGCGGCGTACATGGCCCAGATTTCACCCATAGTGGCTTTGCTTTTGGGGTCGCGCGAGCGGTCAAACCCGACAAAACCGACGATGGCGTTGGCGTCCAGCGCCACCCACACCTGTGGCTCGGCGTATTTGATGGCGTCCTGCCACAGGGCCTCGCGTTTGGCCAGGGTTTGGCTGTTCAGGTGGTCTTGCGGAATGATGCCGGTGTAGGCGGCGGCCCAGGCTTCCACATGGATTTCGGCAATGGCTTTGGCGTCGCTCAATTGGGCGGGGCGCACGGTGATTTCGGTGTCTGACATTTGGCTTTAGAGGAAGTAAACAATAAGGGCTGGAAGCCAGGCTCGTCAATTGGCATGCGCCAAGCGGCTGATCAGCGTGACCAGCCCGATGCCCACGCCGAGCCAGATGATTTGCGCCGCAGTTTCGCGCGCGCTCAGGCGTTTTTGCAGTTGCGGAATCAAGTCAGCCAAGGCAACGTAGATGAAGCTGCTGGAGGCAACCACGAGAAAATAGGGCAAGTAGTCGCGCAGTTGCTCGACCAGCCAAAAACCAACGAGGCCGCCAATGGCGGTGACGGCACCCGCGAGTGACACTTTGACGACCGCCATGCGTTTGTTGCTGGCGCCGCTGCCCGCGCGCAGCACCATCAGGTCGCCCATGTGGTGCGGCACCTCGTGCACCAGCACGGCCAGCGCGGCCAGCATGCCCAAACGCATGTCAGCCATGAAGGCCGAGGCGATCAGGATGCCGTCGCCAAAACAATGCACGCTGTCGCCGGTGAGCACGGCCCAGCTGCCGGTGAGGGGCGCAGCTGGGGTTGGGTGTTCCTGTCCGTGGTGCTCGTGTGGGTGGTGCTCGTGTGGGTGGCGCTCGTGTGTGTGGTCATGGTTGTGTTCATGCCCGTGGTGCCACAACTCGGCTTTGTCCAGCAGGAAGAAAAACACCAGGCCAATGAGCAGCGTCATGAACAAGTCCTGCGAGCCGGCTTGAGACTCAAACGCCTCAGGCAAAAGATGCATGAAGGCGGTGGCCAACAGTGCGCCCGCAGCGAGGCTGAGCATGTGCTGGGTGGAACGCGCCAGCACGCCGAAGCTCAAAAGCGCGGCCAGCCACACGCTGCCGATGCCGGCGGCCAGGGTTCCCAGAAGAATCGCTACCAATACCATAGCTGCTTACGCAATTTGTTCGAGACCTAGCGGCCTCTTTGGCTTATAAAAATGGAAAAACCGCCCCAAAAGGCGGTTTTTGCCCGAGCGCCCATCCAGCGCCTGATTATTCCACGCCCGGTTGTGGGCGCTTCTGGCAGACGGCTTAGGCCACGCCCTGCTGCTTGAACCAGTCCAGACAACGCGCGAAACCGTCTTCCGCCGCCACCTTGCGGTAGGTGGGCCGGTAGTCGGCATGGAAACCGTGCGGCGCTTCCGGGTAGACCACAAACTGCGAATACTTCGAGGCCAGGTTGCCGCCCGCCAGTGCGGTTTTCATTTTTTCGAGGGTATCGAGCGGAATGCCGCCGTCTTTTTCGCCATACAGCCCCAGCACCGGCGCTTTCATGTTGACGGCCAAGTCGATGGGGTTTTTCGGCATCAGTTCATTGGGCGTGCCCACCAGGCGGCCGTACCAGGCCACACCGGCTTTCACCGGGCCGTGCGCCGCATAAAGCCAGGTGATGCGCCCGCCCCAGCAGAAACCGGTGACGGCCACTTTAGAGACATCGCCGCCATTCGTCCCGGCCCACTTCACGGC
>JANOYE010000115.1:0-1583 GCA_031428695.1 Rhodoferax sp.
TGGCACTTGTTTCCAAGGGTGCGGCCGTGCCCCCCGATTTCGCCAGGCGAATGATTTGGGCTGGTGCGCCAGCACATAACAAACCTCGCCCTTGGGCGTTTTGAACCTGACCGCAAACGGGTTGGTGTCATTGGACGGCGCGTGTGTCATCGGCAGGCCGATCACCAAATTGGTTTTTTCATTGAAGGCCTTGGGTGACAACACCATCATCGGGTGTTCATCCTTCATCTCACTGCCCATCTGCGGATTGAAGTCAATCCAGATCATGTCGCGACGGTCGGGCACCCACAACTTGCCTGGTGTTGCCATCAAAACACCTCGGCGCCGACGCGCCCTGTCGCCATCACTTCGCCGCCGTGGACTGCTGGGTCAAATGCTTTGAGCTTCTGCGCCAGCGTCAGTTTGGGTTTTCCAGCGGTGCGGATGAACACCCCGCCTTCCACCACTTCCACCCGCACAGGAAGCCCCCGCGCAAATCGCGCCGCCTTGGCGATGGGCGCGGTAATCCTCACCCCAAGGCCGTTGCCCCAGGCCTGGATCGTCTGGTCTGCTGCTGTTGCGGATGGCATGGAAACTCCTTGTTATCGTCGTCAATACGTTGAAACAAGTATAAACAAGCGACTTCCACGTGTCAACATGTCTAAACACGTTGCAAAATTGGCATCTTGCAAGACGCGCGGGCCGTGATAGCCTTTGTGCATGCCCAACGCCACGCCTTATCCGCAGAACGCCAAACTTCACAGGCCCGAACACCAGGGCCGCCAGGTCTGCTGGCATGAGTTCCCCAGTGTCAACGGCAATGGCCCGCCCCTGGTGCTGCTGCATGGCGGCCACGGCAGCTGGGAACACTGGGCGCGCAACATCGACGCGCTGGCCACGCGCTTTACCGTGTGGGTGCCCGACATGCCGGGTTATGGCGACTCTGACACGCCGGCCGAGCCCACGATGGCGTCGCTGGTTGATCTGCTGCATGCCACGCTGAACCAACTGCTCGGCACCGCTACGCCCATTCGGCTTGCTGGATTTTCATTCGGCGGTCTGGTCGCCGCCACGCTGGCGGGGCAGAGGCCTTACATCGACCGCATGGCCCTGCTCGGCCCCGGCGGCCACGGCGGCCCGCGCCGACCAGCAGGGGAACTGGTGTCTTGGAAGACCGCGAAAGAATCGGGTGACGCGGAGGCGTTGGCGCAGGTCATGCGCCACAACCTGGGCGTGCACATGTTGCATGAGCCCCAGAGCATTGACGCCGAGGCCGTGCGCATCCACACCGCCGCTTGTTTAAACACACGCTTTTACAGCAAAGGCATCTCACACGCGGGCGGGCTAGCAGCGGCGCTGAAGCAATACCAAGGCCCGCTGCTGCTGGCCTGGGGTGAGCATGACGTGACGGCGGTGCCGGAGCAAGCGGCCCGCACTTTGAGCGAAGGGCGGGGGGATTGCGAAACACACATCGTGCCAAGGGTGGGGCATTGGGTGCAGTTTGAAGGGGCGGGGATGGTGAATGGGTTGTTGTTGGGGTGGTTGAGGTAGTTGACGGCGGCGCGAGACGGGTCGCCGCATGGTAGGCGGTCCGGTATCCGGCA
>JANOYE010000116.1:0-2310 GCA_031428695.1 Rhodoferax sp.
GCGCCTTGCGGGCGCGGCGTGAAAAACGCGTCGGCGTGGATGCTGACAAACAAATCCGCCTGCACGCGCCGCGCCTTTTGCACCCGCACATGCAGAGGCACAAAAAAATCAGCGTCGCGGGTGAGAAAGGCGCGCATGGCCAATGTTGAATTGCCATTCTTCACCGTGGCCGCGTTGATGCGGTCACGCAGGCGGTGGGCGAGTTTCAGCACCACGTCTTTCTCGCGTGTGCCGCCGGGGCCAATAGCGCCAGGGTCTTCGCCGCCGTGGCCAGGGTCCAGGGCGATGATGATGAGGCGGTCGGTTTTTTGGCCCTCAGGTCTCGCATTTTGTGCGTTACTAGCTCCTGAATTAGTAGCAACCCCGGGCCTCGACGCGCCGGGTTTCCGATCCGTTTTCGCGATCAAATCACCCAAAGGGTCTGGCGTGGTGCCGGGTTTTGCGTTGTCACTGGCCTGTTTCTCTTTAAGCTGCTGCGCAATCAGCGCCGCCAAGGGGTCTGCGGCCTGCGTCGGGTACAAATCAAACACCAGCCGGTGCTGGTAAGCGGCAATGGGCGGCAGCGTGAAGACTTGCGGCAAGATCGGCAGCTTCAGGTCGATCACCAGGCGCACAACGCCTGGTGCGTTCTGGCCCACACGAATGCCGGCGATGTTCGGGTCGTCGGCCTGCACCTTGGCGACCAGTTCCTTGAGCGCCGGGTTCAGGTCGATGCCCTCAATGTCCACCGCCAGGCGCGGCGGCGTGCCCACGAACTGCTGGGTCGCCTTGAGAAGGCCATCTGACTCGATGGTGACGCGGGAGTAGTCTGGCGCGGGCCATACCCGCACGGCCAAAATCGTCGCGCCCCAGGCAATTTGGGCGCGGCCCAGCAGCAGAACGATGCCGCCGGCCTTCAGCCCTTGAACCAGTGCTTCCCGCCGTTTCAAAGCGCCGCCTCGCGCAACAGGGCCAGGCCCGTGGCCGTTTGTGCCACCAATTCCACACTGCGGGTTTCATCAGGCAGCACCGCAATCTGCATCACCAAGTCCGCCAGCGGCAACTGGCCCACGGCGTTGCCCGGCCATTCGGCCAGCTTCAAGCCGGGGCAGGCGAAGAGGTCTCGAAACCCGGCATCCGCCCATTCGCGCGGATCGCTGAAGCGGTAGAAGTCAAAGTGCCATATGTGGAAGGCGCCTGCAGCTTGGTTCAAGCCCGCCAGCTCGTAGGGCTCCACCACAGCGTAAGTCGGGCTTTTGATGCGGCCCTGCACGCCCAACGCGCGCAGAAGGTGCCGCACAAACGTGGTTTTGCCCGCGCCCAGCTCGCCGTGAAGTTCGATGAACGCGTTGCAGATGTGCGGGCTGGCCGCCAGCGCTTCGGCAAAAGTTTGCGTTGCCACTTCATCGCGCCACACGGAGTTTCGCGTGGTTTTTACAATGGCTGGGTCACCATGTCCCAAAACGTTCTGTCCGTCCCTCAAATCAATAGCGCTCAATTGTTGTCCCAAATACGGGCCTGGGCCCTGGAACTGGGATTTTCCCAAATTGGCGTGACCGGCGTGGATTTATCTTCGTCTGAGGAGCCTTTGGCCGATTGGCTGGCCAAAGGCTTCCATGGCGACATGGCCTTCATGGCTGCGCACGGCATGAAACGAGCGCGGCCCGCCGAGCTGGTGCCGGGCACGGTGAGTGTGATCACCGCGCGGCTGGACTACCTGCCTGCGTCCACCAGCAGCACCTGGCAAACCGTGGAGTTCGAGCGGCTGAAACGCCCCAAGGAAGCAATCGTTTCTCTTTACGCACGGGGGCGTGATTACCACAAGGTGATCAGAAGCCGCTTGCAAAAGCTCTGTGAGCGCATCGAGGCCGAAGTGGGCCCGTTTGGCCACCGCGTCTTCACCGACAGCGCGCCCGTGCTCGAAGCGGAACTGGCTGTGCGAAGCGGCCAAGGCTGGCGCGGCAAACACACGCTGGTGTTGAACCGCGACGCCGGTTCGATGTTTTTTCTGGGCGAAATCTACATCGACATACCGCTGCCAGCGACTGAAAAAGTAGCCGACCACTGCGGCAGTTGCAGCGCGTGCATCGACATTTGCCCCACCCAGGCCATCCTCGCGCCTGGCTTGCTGGATGCACGCCGTTGCATCTCTTACCTGACGATTGAACACCCAGGCAGCATCCCCATCGAGCTGCGCCCGCTCATTGGCAACCGCATTTACGGCTGCGACGATTGCCAGCTGGTGTGCCCCTGGAACAAGTTCGCGCAACGCAACGCGCTGCCCGATTTTGATGAGCGCGCCGGCCTCACCGGGCAACAACTGGTGACGCT
>JANOYE010000117.1:0-22590 GCA_031428695.1 Rhodoferax sp.
TCGGTCGGTTTGAAGGGCATGGTGATGCCGAATTCGGGCAGGGCGTAGCTGAGTTGCCTGCCACCGGCATTGGAAGATTCGCCTTCATCCAGCAAAGCCACCGTTTCCGGGCCTTTGGGTTGCAGCCACCATTGCACTTCGGCATGGATTTTTGAGAACGCGCGCAGGCGGTCTTTGTCGGCTGCGCTCAAGGGCTCCAGGTGGCGCAATACCAGCGCCGTGACACTGTCGCCGCAAGCCAGCTCGATCTGCGGGCAGGTCTGGTTGGCGTCCAGCGAGGCGATCAACACACGCAGCGGCAGCAGCATGGCGCTGACGTGCGGCGCCAGGACGTGGCAGGCTTTGATGTCGGCGACGTAGCGGCTTTTGCGCTCATGAAAACCGATCAGCACTTCGCCCTTTTTGAGCACATTGCGCACTGAAAGCCGCGCGCGGTAGCGGTAACCCCAGGCGGGGCCTTCGATGGGGCGCAGGATGTTGTCGGCCTTCACTTTGGCCAGGTGCCAGAGGTTGTCTTCCAGCACGCGCTGCTTCACCGCCACTTGCGCGCCCACGTGCAGATGCTGCATCTTGCAGCCGCCACAGGCGCCCGTGTGCAGGCCGAAATGCGGGCATTGCGGCGTGACCCGTTGCGACGATTCGCGGCGGATTTTGGTGACCACGCCCTGCTCCCAATTGTTCTTGGAGCGGTGCACATTGCACTCGACCCGCTCAAATGGCAACGCGCCTTCGATGAAGACGACTTTGCCATCGGCGCGGTGGGCAATGCCCTGGGCTTCGATGTCGAGTGATTCGACCTGAAGAATCTCGGGTGGCGGGTAGATTTTTGGCTCTCTGGCTGAGCCCTCGGTGACAGCAGTGCCAGTGGCAGATTGGGTGATTTTTGCAAGTTTTGACGCGGCGCTCATGCCCTGATTGTCTCAGGTGGCAGCGGCCTGAATGGCCCCGATGGCCGGCAAAACCACAATAACTCTAAAGCAGCGCGTCGCGGGTGATGCCTCGGCTGCCAAGGTGTTTTTTGAGTTTGGCCAACGCTTCGTTTTGCACCTGGCGCACGCGCTCACGGGTAAGGCCAAGCCGCACACTCAAGGTGTCCAGCGTTTCGGGTTCGCGGTCATGCAGGCCGAAGCGGCCTTGCAGCACTTCACATTCACGTGCGCTCAAAGTGTGCGTCCATTCGTCGACCAAGCGCTCAACCTCGTGCAGCTGCATCACGCCGCCCGGGTCAAGCGACACCTCATCGACCAGGCCATCCCCGAGGGAGGCGCCGTCGTTGGGGCCATCGGCTGAATGGGACAAGCTGGCATCGAGTGATTTGGGGGCTTCGGCCAGCGCCAGGAGATCGGCCACCACCTGCGTGTCGCGGCCGAGCAAGGCGGCCACGTCTTCGGGGCGCACGCCACGGGGGTGCAGGGTCGAATAATCCGGGTCGTTCTCCAGGGTGCGCCAAGCTTTGAGCACTTGCTGCAGCTCGCGCACCACGTTCACTGGCAGGCGCACCGCGCGGCCCTGGTAGATGACGGCGCGGTCGACCGACTGGCGAATCCACCAAGTGGCGTAGGTGGAGAACCGAAAGCCGCGCTCGGGCTCGTATTTGTCGATGGCGTGCATCAGGCCCAAATTGCCTTCTTCGATCAAATCGGCCAGCGGCACGCCGCGCCCGAGGCTGGTTTTGGCAATGCTCACCACCAGGCGAAGGTTGTGTTCGATCATGCTCTGGCGGGCCAGAAAATCGCCTTGGCGCGCGCGCATGGCGGCGTCGAATTCTTCTTCAGGCGTGAACAGCTTGGTGCGCCGCACGCCGCGCAAATAAGTTGTCAAGGAGTCGCCTGCGCCAGCTTCGATTTGATTTTCGTTTAAATTCTCTTTTGAATTATTTTTTGCGCTAATTTTGTCTATTTTTACTTTATCTTTAGTAGCAGACTTTTGTTTTTTTACGTGACTTGATGAGGTAGAAAATCTCTCTACTTTTAGTGCAGATATTTTTTTCTCTTTGGCGGTGAGTTTGCCGATCAAATCAAGCCCTGCGCCGTTGACCTCACCGTCCACTCTTTTGCGAGATTTGCGCGGTGCGGTCATGGCCATTCCTCGTCCTACCTGGGCGGCAGGTATTTGGCCGGATCGACCGGCTTGCCCTGGCGGCGCACCTCAAAATGCAGTTTCACGCGGTCGGTGTCGCTGTTGCCCATTTCGGCGATTTTCTGGCCCCGGCGCACCGACTGGTCTTCTTTGACCAACAGCGTCTGGTTGTGGGCGTAGGCGGTGAGGTAGGTGTTGTTGTGTTTCAGGATGATGAGGTTGCCATAACCGCGCAGCCCGGCCCCAACGTAAACCACGCGGCCATCCGCAGCCGCCACCACGGGCGTGCCGACCGTGCCGCCAATGTCAACACCTTTGTTTTTGACCTCGTCAAAACCGGCCAGCACGGTGCCGCTGGCCGGCCACATCCAGGCGATGTCTTCGTCGCCATTGGTGGCGGGTGCCACCACCCCTGCAGCGCTTGATGGCGCTGGCGCCGCTGTGGCTGGCGCCGCCGCCACTACCGTGCCCGCTGCACCAGCGGGGCCTGCCGGACGTGGCGCACTGGCCGCTTGACCCGCCGTGCCGGGCACAACCGGCGTGCCAGCAGCGGCGCTGGGGGTGGCAACGGGCCGGGTCACGACACCCGATGCCGCACCGGCCGGGGCAGAGGCGGCACTGCTGGGAGCAGCCGCAACCAGCGGCGGCGCGCTCGCCACGGGCGGCTGCACCCGCAAGACCTGGCCGACCTCAATCTGGTTGGGGTTGTCAATGGCGTTCCAGCGCACCACGTCGCGCCAGTTCTGGCCATTGTCCAGACCAATGCGAATCAACGTATCACCGGGCTTGACGGTGTAATAACCCGGCTTGCCCTCGTTTTCGGCGCCAGGCAAGGTTTTGCCCAATGGGGGAAGCGGCGTTGGCCCTGCGCCGGGTGCCGGCGTGGCACCTGCTGCGGCCACAGGCGGTGCCACCGGCGCTGCCGCCATAGCCGGACGTGATGCGCTGGCGCTGGTGCCTCGGTCTTCTACGGGTGCGCGGTTGATGGGAGACGAACCGCAGCCCGCCAAACCAAATACGGCCACCAACATGGCCACCAACATGGCCAGTTGCACGGCCACCTGGGCAGCCAAGGTGGCCCGTGGAAACGCCAGGGCGCTCGCTGCCTTCAAATTCGTTGCTTTTGGCAATGGCCAAAAGATGCGGGGCGACACACCAAACATCCAAAACTCCCTTGGGTTACCGGTCGCAGCGGGCTCGGGCGCTCAGACGCCCAATGTCACCGTGCGGTTTCACTCGACACCCGATTTTAAGGGGACAAACAACACCGATTCCAAAATTGTTTGGGTAAACCCTGTGAAGCTGCGTTCGACCACGACCAACGATTGTTGCCCCAGCGCGGCTCCGGGTGCCCGCATCGGCGCCACCAGGCGCCCGCCCACAGCCAGCTGGTTCAGCCAGGCCTGCGGCAACGCCTCGCCGCCCGCCGCGGCAATGATGGCGGCATAAGGCCCGCCTTTGGCGTAACCGGCCATGCCGTCACCCAGCAGCAGGTGCAGATTGGCCAGGCGCATCAGGCGCAGGTTCTCGCGCGCTTTTTCGTGCAGGCCGCGCAAGCGTTCAATCGAATACACCTCCTGCGCCAAATGGCTCAGCAAAGCCGCCTGATAACCGCAACCGGTGCCAATCTCCAGCACCCGGCCAAGGCGACCCGTAGCGCCGTTCATCAGCAGCTCCAACATGCGCGAGACGACGCCGGGCTTGGAAATGGTTTGCCCCAGCCCGATCGGCAGGCTGGTGTCTTCATAGGCTTGGTTGACCAGCGCGCTGTCTACAAACCGGTGCCGTTCCACCGCGCCAAAGGCGGCCAATACTTGGGCGTCCGTGATGCCGCCCTTGGCCAGTTTGGCGACCATGTTGGCGCGGATAGCGGATGAATCAAGACCATGGCCGCGTTGTGCGGACAATGCGGACAATGCGGGCAATGCGCGCGCTGCCGCAAGTGTGCGCGGCTTGGCGTCTGCGTGCATGCGGGCCGGAAAACTGGGGCGCTGCTTCATAGACGCTGTTTTGTGTTGGAGCCAGCGTTCAAGGTGCCGCCAGCCTGGATGCGGTTTGCGCCCAGTATTTCAGCGTGTCGTGTTCGGTGAGGTCAGTCTGCAGCGGCGTCAAGGCCATGTGGCCCAGGGCGGTGGCATGAAAATCAGTGCCGTCGGCGTCGTCTTTGGCCGGGCCTGCGCCGCCGATCCAGTACATCGTGTCGCCGCGCGGGCTGACTTGGGTGATCACCTGCTCGGCCGCATGGCGACGCCCTAGGCGGCAGACTTTCATGGGTTTGATTTGGTCCAGCGGCGCATTGGGAATGTTGACATTGAGCAGCCAGGCTTTCATCTCCGGTCGGCCAAAAAGTTGCTTCTCTTTCATCTGCAGCACCAGTTCGCGCGCCTTTTGCGCTGCCGCGTCAAGGTGTTGCCAGCCCTTTTCAATCTGCGAAAACGCGATGGCCGGCACGCCAAACAAATAACCCTCCATCGCCGCGCCCACGGTGCCCGAATAAATCGTGTCATCACCCATGTTGGCGCCGTTGTTGATGCCCGAGACCACCAGATCAGGCCGGTAGCCCAAGAGGCCGGTGAGCGCGATGTGCACACAGTCGGCGGGTGTGCCGTTGATGAAACGAAAGCTGTTGGCGGCGCGCGTCACCGTTAAGGGCGAATGCAGCGTCAAGGCATTGGACTTGGCGCTGTTGTTTATTTCTGGGGCGATCACTTCCACGTCGGCAATGTCTTTCAAGGCTTCAAAGAGCGCCACAATGCCGGGGGCTTGGTAACCGTCGTCGTTGGAGATGAGTATTTTCATGGGTTTAGGTCTTCAAATTGATTGTAGGATGCCACCCATGCCCGCCCTACCTGCCCCATTTCATTTTTTGGAGATTATTTGATGCACGCCTGGCTCTGTGAAAACCCCGTAGGAATTGACGCCCTGACCTGGAAGGAATTGCCCACGCCGGTTCCTGGCAAAGGCGAAGTGTTGGTTGAAATCAAGGCGGCGAGCCTGAATTTCCCCGACATTTTGATTGTGCAAAACAAGTACCAGTTCAAGCCGGACTTGCCTTTTGTGCCCGGCTCCGAATACGCGGGCCTGGTGACAGCGCTGGGTGAAGGCGTCACGCACCTCAAAGTGGGCCAAAGCGTCGCCTGCCTTTCAGGCACCGGCGGCTTTGGCACCCACACCTTGGCCCCGGCCGAGAAATGCATGCCGCTGCCTGCAGGTTTCTCTCACGTTGATGCGGCGGCGTTCATCATGATTTACGCCACCTCGCACCATGCGCTGGTCGACCGGGCGCAACTCAAGGCCGGGGAAACCGTGCTGGTGCTCGGCGCGGCGGGCGGCGTAGGCACCTCGGCAATCCAAATCGCCAAAGCTGTTGGTGCAAGAGTAATTGCCGCTGCTTCCAGCGACGAAAAGTGCGCCCTGTGCAAATCCATCGGGGCCGACGAGACCATCAACTACAGCAAAGAGACCCTGCGTGACGCGGTGAAAAAACTCACTGGCGGCAAAGGCCCCGACGTGATTTACGACCCGGTCGGCGGCGAATTCGCCGAGCCGGCGTTTCGCTCTATCGGCTGGCGTGGGCGCTACTTGGTGGTGGGTTTCGCCTCTGGGCCCATTCCCTCACTGCCGCTGAATCTTGCGCTGCTCAAGGGCGCGAGCATCGTCGGCATTTTTTGGGGCGACTACGCGCGCCGCGAGCCCCAGGCCAACGCCGCCATGATGGCGGAGCTGGCCCAGTGGTACGCGCAAGGCAAGGTCAAACCTGTGATCGACCGCACCATGCCGATGTCAGAGTTGAAGGCCGCCTATGCACACATGGGCTCGCGCGGGGTCAAAGGCAAACTGGTGATGGTCAATTGACGGCGGATAATCCAGGAAACCGCCAAATATTTCTCACTTCATAAGCAAAGGCTGATTTAAAATCGCAGCGAAATCCGGGTCGTCGAAAGTCCAATGTTGGCTCCCGCCCGTGACCATTTCACAATGACCATTTCACAGAAAAAAACCGTTGGATTCCCGGAACTCAACCTCAAAGAAGAGGATGTGAAGACGCGGCCGATGCCATTGCACGAGATCCCAAAACAGGCGCGCATCGACCGCGAAATGGCCATGATCAATTACCACCATGCCCGCATTGGCAAGGCGATTGACATCTTTTGGGGCCACCAGGACTGCGTGGAGTACCTGCAAAAACTCGTGATGAGCGGCGGCGACGGGCTTGGCAAGGCGCGCGTTGGCTTCAAAAGCGAAGTCGTGGCTGCGTTGATCAACCTGATCAATCTGCACGAAGTGACGCATCGCTGAACACCTGAAAACCAAGCTTAGCCCGCGATGCCCCATTCAACCCGCCTAAGAGCGCACCGGTGACCTGGTCCATTTTGGCGCGTGACGGCCAAGGCAATTTTGGCGTTGCGATTGCCAGCCGATTTTTCGCCGTCGGTGCCTTGTGTGTGCACTCGCGGCGCGGCTTGGGCGCCCTTTCGACCCAGGCCTTGATGAACCCCACCTATGGCCCGCGCGGCATGGACATGTTGGCCAGTGGCTTGTCCGCGCAATCGACTGCCGCAACGCTGGTTGACGCCGACGCGGGCCGGGATCAGCGGCAGCTTCATGTGATGCCCGCATCCGGGCCGGCCGTGGCCTTTACCGGATCAAGTTGCGTTGACTGGCGCGGCCACCAAATTTTTGAAGATTTCAGCGTGGCGGGCAACATGCTGGCCGGCCCGCAAGTGCTTGAGGCCACAGCAAACGCCTATCGAGAATCAGCCGGCTTGCCAATGGCGGAACGCCTGTTGGCTGCCATGACGGCCGGTGAGGACGCTGGTGGTGACAAGCGCGGAAAACAGTCTGCCGCGCTGCGAATTCAGGGCGATGAGGACTATCTGCAATTAGACTTGCGAGTCGATGACCACGAAGAACCCCTTCTTGAATTGCGCCGCCTCTACGACAAAAGCCTGGAGCGATTCCAACCCTTTCTCTCCTGCCTGGCCGGTCGGCACGATGCTGTGGGTTTGACCGATCGCACTGGGATTGAGGCCCGCATCACAGAATTCCATACCCAGAAGGCGAAGCGGCCCGCGTCACGGCCATGACCGCGCTGCTGGAAGTATCCGACCTGCACACCCACTTCACCACGGAAGACGGCGAGTTTGCGGCAGTCAACGGTGTGAGTTTTGCCATCCATGCTGGCCGCACCTTGGCCATCGTGGGTGAATCAGGCTGCGGCAAAAGCGTGACAGCCTTGTCGATCATGGGCCTGGTGCCCAACCCGCCAGGGCACATTCGCGGCGGCTCCATCCGGTTTGAAGGGCGTGAGTTGGTTGGCGCGCCCGCCCGCGAGATGCAAGACCTGCGCGGCAACGGCATGGCGATGATCTTCCAGGAGCCCATGACCTCGCTCAACCCGGTGTTCACCATCGGCGAGCAAATCATGGAGGGCCTCCTTCGCCACCGCAACATCAGCCGCGCCGAGGCGCAGGAGCGCGCCATTGCGATGTTGCAGAAGGTGCGCATGCCCGCGCCGGCGCTGCGTTTTCACGAACACCCGCACAAACTTTCGGGCGGCATGCGCCAGCGCGCGATGATCGCCATGGCGCTGGCGTGTGAGCCGCGCCTGTTGATCGCCGATGAACCCACCACGGCGCTGGACGTGACCATTCAAGCGCAAATTCTCGAATTGATGCGCACCTTGCAGGAAGAAACCGGCACCGCCATCATCCTCATCACCCATGACCTGGGCGTAGTCGCCGAAGTGGCTGATGAGGTGGTGGTGATGTACGCCGGCCGCGTGGTCGAGCGGGCGCCCGTGCAGCAGTTGTTTGATGCGCCGCAGCACCCCTACACCATTGGTTTGCTCGGCTCGATCCCCCGGCTGGACGTGAAACAAACCCGACTGGCATCCATCAACGGCCAAGTGCCGGGCCAATTGCAAAAAACCCCCGGCTGCAATTTCGCCCCGCGCTGCCCGTTTGCCGATACGCACTGCCACAACGCCGGGCCGAGCCTTCAAAAGGTTGGCGAGCAACACGAATCAGCCTGCTGGAAAGCGCCACTGAACCCTAGCGTTTTGATGCCCCTGGCTGACGCCGTGGCGCTGGCATGACGCCCATGCTGGAAGTCACCGGCCTGGTCAAACACTTCCCGGTGCGCCGAGGCGTGCTGGGCCGCATCAAAGGGCATGTGCAAGCAGTGGACGGCGTTGACCTCACCATCGCCGCCGGTGAAACGCTGGGCGTGGTCGGTGAATCGGGCTGCGGCAAATCAACGTTGGGCCGCTTGGTGTTGCGGCTGATCGAACCCACCAGCGGCCAGGTCAAATTTGGCGGCCAAGACCTCAGCAGCCTGACCGCAGACGCGCTGCGAGCGCAACGCCGCGCGATGCAAATCATTTTTCAAGACCCCTATTCCTCGCTGAATCCGCGCATGACCGTCGGCCAGACCTTGACCGAGCCGCTGATGTTGCATGGCTTGCATGCTGGGCGGCATGCACAGCGCGTCAAAGAATTGCTCAGCCTGGTTGGTTTGTCGCCGGACCATTCGACCCGATACCCGCATGAATTCTCCGGCGGGCAGCGCCAACGCATCGGCATCGCCAGAGCGCTGGCGGTCGAACCCAAACTGATCGTATGTGATGAAGCGGTGTCCGCGCTGGATGTCTCGGTACAGGCGCAGGTGGTGAATTTGCTGCAAGATTTGCAACAGCGGCTGGGCCTGGCCTATATGTTCATCGCGCATGACTTGGCGGTGGTCAAACACATTGCCCACCGCATCGCCGTGATGTACCTGGGCCGCATTGTTGAGATTGGCGACCGCGACGCGCTGTTCGCCACGCCCCGCCACCCCTACACCCAGGCGTTGTTGTCGGCCATCCCCCTGCCAAAACCGGCCGTGCCGGGAACCAAACGTGAACGCATTGTTTTGGCCGGCGATGTGCCCAGCCCGCTGAACCCGCCCAGCGGCTGCCGTTTTCACACCCGCTGCGCCCATGCCCAGGCCTTGTGTTCTGAACAGGCGCCGGTGCTGCAAGCAGACCAACCCGGCGCCCCCGGCCAGGCTGTGGCCTGCCACTTCTGGCGCGAGATTCTACCGGCCGCAAGGCCTCGTCAAGCCTCGGCTGGGCCCAACGCCGCGCAACAGCGCCTCGAACGCCTGCAGTCGGCCTTTGTTGCGCCCCCACTGTGATAACTTTGTGGCGACTCTGTGATATCTTCATTGACAAACCTCCTCTCCTCTCAACCATCCAACTTCGGGCCCACACCATGCGTTTCTCACCGCGAATTCTCTTGAAAACCCTGGCGCTGTCGCTGGCGCCCGTGGTGCTGGCCTTGGCCCCCATGGCGCCCATGGCCGTGCAGGCGCAAACCTTGCGCGTGGGCCTGGCCGAAGACCCAGACGTGCTTGACCCGTCGTTGGCCCGCACCTTCGTTGGCCGCATCGTCTTTGCGGCCTTGTGCGACAAATTGCTCGATGTCGATGAAAAACTCACCATCGTGCCGCAGTTGGCCACGTCGTGGGAATGGTCGGCAGACAGCAAATCACTCACGATGAAGCTGCGCCCCGGCGTCACTTTTCACGACGGCGAGAAGTTTGACGCGGCAGCGGTCAAGTTCAACATCGAGCGGCACAAAACCATTCCGGGTTCGAACCGCCGGGGTGAACTGGCACCCGTCGCTTCGGTCGAAGTGATTGACCCGGCCACGGTTCGCCTGAACCTGACTGCGCCGTTTTCGCCGCTGCTGGCCCAACTCGCCGACCGCGCCGGCATGATGGTCTCGCCCAAGGCGGCGCAGGCGGCGGGCGACAAGTTCGGCGCCAACCCGGTGTGCTCCGGGCCCTTCAAGTTTGTCGAACGGGTGGCGCAAGACCGCATCGTGTTTGAGCGTTTCGCCAACTACTGGAACAAGGGCCAGATCAATTTCGACAAGATCACTTACACGCCGATTCCAGACGCCACTGTGCGCCTGGCCAACCTGAAAGCCGGCCAGCTTGACTTCATCGAGCGGGTGTCATCCAGCGACATCGAAAAAATCATCGCCGACAAAAAACTCAAAACCTCGCGCATCACCGAGATTGGTTACCAGGGCATCACCATCAACATCGGCAAGAGCGACCAGGCCAAAAAGAACCCGCTGGGCCGTGACGCCCGCGTGCGCGAGGCGTTCGAGTTGTCTCTGGACCGCCAGGGCCTGGCGCAGGTGGTGATGGACAACGAAGCCACCGTGGGCAACCAATGGGTGGCCCCCAGCAACTCGTATTACGCTAAAAATGTGCCTGTCCCCAAACGCGACATCGCCAAAGCCAAAGCTCTGCTCAAAGAGGCCGGCGTGCCTAACCCGAGCTTCACGCTGCTGACGCCCACCACCTCGGACGCGCAGCGCCTGGCCTTGGTCATCCAGGCGATGACGCGCGAAGCCGGTTTTGACGTGAAAATTCAGGCCGCTGAGTTCGCCACCTCGCTCAATATGGCCGACAAAGGTGAGTTTGACGCCTACGCCCTGGCCTGGAGCGGCCGCGCCGACCCCGATGGCAACCTCTACAGCTTTCATGGCTGCAAACAGCCGCTGAACTACGCCGGTTATTGCACCCCCGAGACCGACGCGCTGCTGAACCAATCCCGCGAACTGCGTGACCCAGCCGCCCGCAAGAAGGTGTTTGAGCAAATCGCCGCTACCGTGCTCAAGGAGCGCCCTGTGATCTATCTCTACCACCGCAACTGGCTGTGGGCCTACAACGGCAAGTTGTCTGGTGTGCGCAATGTGCCAGATGGCCTGCTGCGTGTCACTGGCCTGAAGATGTCGCCTTGAGCCTTCCCAACCAATCCTGCGCGCTTGACGATGTTTGAATACCTCGTCAAGCGCCTGGCCACACTGGCGCCGACGCTGGTGTTTGTGTCAATGCTGATCTTCGGTTTGCAGCAACTGCTGCCCGGCGACCCGGCAAAAATATTGGCCGGCGAAGACCAAGACCCCACCGTGGTCGAGTACCTGCGCGCCAAGCTGCATCTGGACGAACCCCTGCCGGTGCGTTACGCCTACTGGGTGGGCGGCGTCGCACGGGGCGACCTGGGCGAATCGATCCGCACGCAACAGCCGGTGCTGGACCTCATCATCCAAAAGCTGCCGGTGACGATTCAACTCGCTGTGATGGCCATGGGCATCGCCCTGTTGATCGGAATCCCCTCGGGCATCGTCTCAGCCATCGGGCGCGGCACCGCGTGGGATTACTGCGCCAACCTGTTTGCGCTGTGGGGTTTGTCCACGCCCAATTTCTGGCTCGGCATTTTGATGATCCTGCTGTTTTCGGTGCAGCTCGGCTGGTTGCCTGCATCAGGCTACGTCAGCCCGTTTGAAGACCTCGGTGCCAACCTGAGCGCAATGATCATGCCCGCCTTCGTGCTCGGCAACGCGATTGCCGCCGTGCTCATGCGCCACACCCGCAGCGCCATGTTGCAGGTGTTGTCGGCAGACTACGTGCGCACCGCCCGCGCCAAGGGCTTGAACGAACGCACCGTTGTGCTCAAACATGCCCTGCGCAACGCGCTGACGCCCATCATCACCCTGGGCGCGCTTGAGTTTGGCACGCTGCTGTCTGGCGCGGTGTTGACCGAGCAGGTGTTCACCATTCCCGGCTTTGGCAAACTGATTGTTGATTCGGTGTTCAACCGCGACTATTCGGTGGTGCAGGGTGTGGTGCTGGTCACGGCAACCGCCTACATGTTGTTGAATTTGCTGGCCGATCTGGCTTACTTCCTCGTCAACCCGCGCATGCGGCAATGAGCGAGACATGAGCACAACATTGGCCACTGCCACCGCGCCCGATTCAGTTGGCGGGACTGCCCGCCCCGCCGACGCCGGGCCGTGGCGGCGCGCCTGGCGCCGTTTGCAGCGCAGGCGCGGTGCCATGCTGGGCCTGGCAGTGGTGCTCATGTTCATCGTGTTGGCCGTGTTTGCGCCGTGGATCTCGCCACAAGACCCAATTGCCGCCAGCTGGAGCGCCATCCGCAAAGCACCCAGCGCCGCCCATTGGTTTGGCACCGATGAGATCGGTCGCGATGTGTTGTCGCGCGTCATCTGGGGCACTCAGGCTTCGCTTCTTGCGGGTGTGGTGTCGGTCACCATCTCCCTCTTGATTGGCGTGCCGATTGGCCTTGCCGCCGGGTTTTTGGGCGGCTTTGCCGACGCGCTGATCTCCCGCATCACCGACGCCTTTCTCGCCTGCCCGTTCCTGATTTTGGCCATCGCACTGGCGGCTTTTCTCGGCCCCAGTTTGACCAACGCCATGATCGCCATCGGCGTCTCAGCCGCGCCGATTTTTGTGCGGCTCACGCGGGCGCAGGTGCTTAACGTGAAGGTGGAAGACTACATTGAAGCCGCGCGCGCTGTTGGCAACCCGCCCCTGCGCATCGCCCTGCGGCACATCCTGCCCAACATCACCGCGCCGCTGATCGTGCAAGCCACCTTGGCGATAGCGGCAGCCGTGATCGCCGAGGCCAGCCTGTCGTTTCTCGGCCTGGGCCAGCAGCCGCCCGACCCGAGCTGGGGCAGCATGCTCAACACCGCCAAGAACTACATCGACAACGCGCCCTGGATGGCCATCTGGCCAGGGCTCTCGATCTTCCTCCTGGTGCTGTCGTTCAACCTGCTGGGAGACGGCCTGCGGGATGCGCTCGACCCGCGCCAGCGCTAACGCCAACGCCAACGCTAATCAACATACCCAAATTGGGGTTGATTGACTGTGTTTTTCAACTTTTGCGCAGATATTTTAGATTTATTGGCATTCAAGTCACGTGTTAAATGGGTTAATAGCTATGTATTTAATAGCATTAGACTTGTCAGTTGAATTCGAAAACGACATTTGGAAAACGACATTTGGAAATTGACAAATGAAAATTGACAAATGAAAAAAGGCTCCCGAGGGAGCCTTTTTCATTTTGGCGGAGACGGAGTCGTTCACATGAACCGCTGCAACCCGCATGAATGCTAGGTTTTCAATTCATGCTTTTGCAAATGTGCCCCCAAATATGCCCCCATACCGTGAGGGCTACCCGCTTCTCACAGCTCCAATTAAAACGCCTCGCCCAGCCAGGTTTCCCACCAGCAACTGCAAACCGATACGGTGAACAGGGAACAACACATGTTGCGGCTTGCACGGGGTACACCCCCCCTCGAAACTTGCGCACGTAAAAATCTCACTATACGTTCGGTTTCCGCTCTGATAGGTGCAGACTTTTGACCCGCCCCTCCCCATGGCATACCCCACGCTACCCCTCCCCCCCTCCATTTCACACTTTTGTAAGGCGAGAGAGACGAACGGTCTAGGGGTGATGGGTGCCAGACTTTTCACCGCCCCCCTACCTTCGGCGATTGGCTTGCCCACATAACCCCCTTGGGATGCCCCTGCAATCTAGCCCGGCCACGTCGCCGAATCCACCCGTGGCACAGGCCGCCAGGGAGTACCTTGTGTGTCAAGCAATCTGTCAAGCAATGCCAATGCGCAGCCGCTGAAATTTTGTCGCGGTTCGAATTACCCGTGCGCCCCTTGCGCGTGGAAGTACCTTGAAGGGGGGGGTGCGGTGAACTGACTACCCACGGTGACTACCCAAGCGCCACCCTGGTGAGGCCACGCATGACGTGGTTCGAATTACCCGCAAGGGCCAAGAGGCCAGGAAGTACCTTGGAAAACGGGCGGCAACGGTGCCGGCGGCCACCAGGGCAGGCCCCAAACGATGGGTTTCCGAGATTTCGGCGCACCATTGAATTCACGGTATTGTGTTTTTGACTGCGACAACTGAGGGCACTGCGACAACCGCATGGATATTGGGTTTGCGTGTTCTCAGTCTGCCCTCAGTCTGAAAAAAAGTGAGGGCAAATCTTTCCAAGCACGTCCTATAACGTGCGGCCATCCCTTGAATTCATTGCTGGTGCAAACGCCTGCATGGATTTGCGGCGCGGAAAAAGCTCACGCACCCCCGCCCAACGGCGGCCCGGTCGCGGATTGGGCTGGCCAGTATCAACGCAAGAGCGTCACATTTCCAGGCCAAAGATTGCCGGTGTGATGCGGTAACAGGTGGTCGGCCCGAAGCCAGGCAAACGCGGCCTGCAATCGAAGGGGCGGCCCTTGTCGGGGGTCAGGCAGTCATGGTCTGCCAGCACTTTGCACACAGCCCGATAGTCGAACCCTTGGCACACCTCGGCTCGGAACGTTTCAGCCAGGATGAAATATTCAAAGCTCACTGATTCACCCAGTGCAGCGGGCATCCGGTCGCCAAACTCTGCCCCGTGCTGGTTATTGGTTTTGACCGGCTCGCCCTCAGCGTTCAACATGCGCCGCACGCCTGCACGTTGAAGGGTTTTGGGTGCGTGGTCGTCTGCGGAACGGTGCCACATGGCAAAGCGGCCTTCACCGTGCATTTCCAGAAACCGCCGCACTGCCCGCAGCATGGCCACCACTTCGCCGTTGCCTGTGCCACCCCGTGCAGCCAGCCAGGCATTGAAGCAAGCCCGTGCGGCCCGTTCACTCTCGCCCGCTGGCCAACCCGTCAGCCCTGCCGCCGTGGCCAGCTCGCCCGCCGCGCCCACCAGCGCAAAGCGTGCCCCCACGCGTTCAACCTGCCCGCTTGCGGCCTCGGGGATGATCTGGCTAGCCAGCACTGCCGATGTTTCGCGTATGCGAGCCTTGAGGGTGTCGGCATGGCGACACAGCCATTCAAGCCAGGCGTGGCCTATAGCACCGTAAACCGCTTGCGCCTGATGCGTGATGTGTTTTGCAAAGTCCGCGCCACCTTCACGGCCATGCAGGTTTTCAAAAGCGCCCAGCCCCACGCCGGCATCCGCCGGAATATCGGCCATGCGCACTTCCTGCCCGGTGCGGGTGCGCTTCATGCCCTCTGCCATGTGGTCTGCCAGCCCCAGCTCACCGGCACTCAAAAACAGCAAGCGCCAGGCTTGCCGCGTGCGTGGCGTGCCCGTGCGGGTAGCGCGGGCCTTGCCTTGTTCATTGGCCAGCATGTAGGCGCATTCGCCTGCAACCTTGGGTTCAATCTGTGCCAGCTCGTCAAGAATCAGCAGGCAATCGCTGTGCTGGGCTGCGATGGCTTCCAGGGCGTTGTCGGTCGCCCGCCACCGTTGCAAAAAACTGGCACCGCCGTACACGCTGGCGGCGAGTTTCAAGGCTGTCGTTTTCCCGCTTGAACTGTCGCCCCGGTAGTGAAAACCGCCGGACTCCATGCCAGCGGGTCGAAGCAAGGGCCCGGCAAAGGCACAGGCTACGGCAAACACCAGACGTGAATTGCCAACGCAAAGCGCCCCGACACGCTCTCGCCATTGCTCAGGCTCACCCTTGCTGCGAAACGTGTTTTCCACCGCGTTGTCACTCTGAAAAACAATGCGTTCCGCGTCGTCACCAATGGTTTCACGCGGCAATACAAAAGCGCGGGCGTTGTGCCAACCGATGCGGTCAGTGCAACTGGCAAATTCCTCAGGCTTGCGGGTCTGAAGGTACTGCGTCAGCAGGTTGCGGGCAATGGCTGTGGTGTTGAGTTGCAGCCCCATGTTCAGCAACGTGGCGCGGTATTCGCCACCGTCGCCACTCAACATGCGGGCGGGCATGGCCCATTGCTTGATGGTGCCCAGCGGGTCGGCAAAGGTCAGGTAATAGCCCCAGCCGCCGCCGTCCTGGTCGCGCGTGCGGGCCTCAACCTGCAACCGACTGCAAATCCATACGGGAGATTTACGCTGGCCATCTTTGTCGATACCGAAATGCCACACGCCTTCGTCATTCACGGTGAACGGGTCGAAGGTGCCAGTGGCTTCGCTGCCGTCAACATCACCGCCGTGATTCGGCCCGCTGCGCATTTGTTGGGTTGTTTGGCTACGCTTGCCAGCCTTCGCAGATTGCGCCGCCTGTGCGTTGATCTGGCTTGCCTGGTGCGCATCAATCGCGGCTTGCACAGTCGCCCGCACCGCCTCAAGCCCCGCTGCCTGGTGCAGGTCGTTGAAGTCGCTGCCGCCATCGTGCAAGCCCGCAGGGAAAACAGCCAGGCCACCCACGGCCCGCGCCGCCGCCGTGGCTTTGTCGCGGCCCGGATTGTGGCCACGCTGTGCATTCGTTTGCACGTCGTCATCGCCACACAGCACCAGCAAAGCAGTGGTGTAAAGGGTGCGCAGCGCTTTTGCCACATGCGCCAGGTTGCCCGCATCAAACGCCACGGCCACCGGGTAACCCGTGGCCTGGTGCAGGCTGGCTCCTGTGGCGTAGCCCTCTGCGATCAACAGCACAGCAGGCGCGGCGCTGGCAGTGGGGCTTATCAGATGCCACAGCCCGGACTTGCGGCCACCCTTTTGAAACAGCTTGTCGGTGCCGCCATTGGCCGGTTTTTCAGGTGCGATGCGTTGCCGGTTCCACAGCTTGCCAGCGGCATCACGCATGGGCACAAACAAGCCGCCACCCGATGAAAACCGCACGCCGTAGGGCAATACGCCTTTGCGGACAAGGTAGGCGCTTGTGCCGGTTTCGCTGGCCTCGTTCCATTGCCGTTGCGCCTCAAGCGCAGCGGCTTCGTGGGCGGTTTGCTGCCGGTCGTGTTCCGCTCGCTGGCTGGCGGCCCGCTCACGGGCTTGTTGCGTTGCCAGCTCGGGGCTAGGCTTGCTGGGTGCCTGGTTGGCTTCAGGCATCACAAAGCCGTTTTCCATGGCCAGGTGCAACAGGGTGCCAATCCCCACGCCGCCCGCCGCCTTGATGCTTTTCCACGTGTCCCGCGTGGCCTTGGGGTTAAAGCCGTCCCCCGTGGCGCTCCAATCGGTGAACAGGGTCAAACCCGTTTCATTAGCGAATTCTGACTTGAGGGCCATGCCGACACGCGCCCATTCGTCACGCGGCAAATTTGCCGGGATGTGCGCCAGGGCAGAGCGGATCAGCTCGGGGGTGATGTTGTTGTTTTTCATTGGACCGGATTGAATAGATCGGGTTGCTTGCCGGGGCGATGCAGCAAAGTGTGGATGCGGACTTGGCGGGAGCGGTTGCCGAAATCGCACGGCACAGTGCGCCAGGCCTTGGCCATGCCATAGCCCAGCCCCGGCATGTCTGACAGCACCTTGGTAATGCAGCCGGTGTCCGCGACAGCATCAATTTCCTTGGCGGTGCTATCGGGATGCTGCTCCAGAAAGTCGGCCACACGGCGGGCTTGGGCGGGCCTGTTGTCAGCAGCCAGCTTGGTGGGCGAGCCCATGACGGCTACCTTGCTCTGATGCGGTCTGCCGTGGCGGGCGCGAGCTGGTCGGGTTTGCCCGGCAAAGATTCAGCCACCAGCTCACCTGTTGAAGGATCGAACACCCGCAACACGCCGGGCCAGTCCAGCCGTACCAGCAAGCGCGGGGCGTTTCCTTGCTTCATCAGTTTTTTGAAAAGAGGTTTGTCTATGTGCGCCGCAGCAAAAGCATTGGCGTTTTTCAGACAACGTGCAGCGGCATCAAGGGCTTGGGCTTGCACTTGTTGTGTGGCCGCGTTCATGACGCGCTCACAGCATTGATTCGGTCTTGCACCCATTGCAAGACTGCCGTTTCAGAAAACGCCACCATTCTTGAACTAAGGCGTACTGGTTTGACGAACTCGCCTTTTGCCAGCATCGTATAAATGGTGGACTTGCTACAGTTGACGAGCAAAATTACCTGTGGAAGGCGAATTAGCCGGTCACGGGGTACGGCTGGCTTGTTTTCATGTGCGAGTTGCATAGCTGGGATTCCTTTAAGACGCTGGCAACTCCGTTATGGTTTGCTTCAGCGTTATCGGAACTCTCCCAGTTACAAGGGCTTGCAGTCGCCTTGTATTTGCCTTGCAGGCTGCAAACCCGCATGGTTGCTGGCTTTGGGTTCAATCGGCTGCAACCCCTGCAACCCTCTATGCCGCCTTGCCGAGTGCTTTTTCCCGCTTGCCAGCTTCGTTTTGGCTCTTAATCAGGTCATTGAGTCGGGTCACAGAAATGTCGAGTTCCAGGGCCATTTTCTTGGCGACTTCATATGCACCGGGCACATTTATTCGGCGACCGCGTTCCTTTTTCAAGATCTCTTTTTGGTTTTGTGTCCATTCAGTGCCGACATGGGTTCTTCGAAAATCCACAAGCTGAGACCAGTTCGCAGGTTCTTCAGTTTCGGCCTTTACGGAGCGCAATTGGGCGACTGCGACCAAGCCGCCGCTGCCCCCATCCTGCCGCATCCGCTCAGGAAGCTGATATTGAAACTCTGGGTAGCTGGCGTGAATCTCTTTGACCGCCGTGATGAATACACGAAGCGAATCCGGCCCCACCCTTAGATCGGCACGAGAAACGACAAATGGTTTTTGGAACACATACATCCGATCTGCCAATTCGTCATAGCCCACGGGAAGTTTGCAAACCGCTTCCCCTCGAATCAATATTTCTTTAAGCTGCGGCGGTGTAATCAGGCCCAAGATGAAACGCCTCGGCCCGTGCTTGCCAAGTTCTTCACAAGACATTCCGAGCCCCAAATCCCGAATTGAGACCCTCGCAGTCGGGGGCGCTACGGCAAAAAAAACTACATTGTGATGGGCGGCAAAGTCCAAAAATTCCTGTTCAGTGAACGCGTGCCCCAAATCGCGTTCAACCTCTTGAATGGCCTCGCCTACTGAAAAAATCCAACGCCCATTCAGCGCAATGCCACTTGACACTTGACCGATGGGTGCGGCTAACAGTGCATCTTGAACTAGCGTCCTATCGGCAAGCCGGGCAGCCTTTTCCTTCGATTTTTGATCAACCGCAAGAGCATCAAACCAAGCGGCAATGTGCATTGATGGCGTCTCGCCCTGTGTCGCCAGCCAGCCAGAAAATGCATGGGCGGCAATGAAATTCGTTGGCACGTCTTTCTGTGCCCAAACCATCTGGTTGTGCCATGATATTTTTGGCTGCCCGTACAGGTCACGCCTCACAAACCCCGTGTTAGCCGGAACGAGTTTTGTAATTTTGTATCGCGATTTACACGTGCCCGCTGTGTAAGCAATGGCACCATTTTGGCAAGCACTCTCAATATCTGTGACTCTTGCGACCGCAAAGGCCCTGCCGGGCCTATCGCCTTTATCGAATGGGTATTGCAATGCCGCCAATTGAAAATGATTCAGCGTTTCCGGCCAACCTTTTGCTTGTTCTTCTTTCGTGAAGTCTTGGCCGGTGGCAACCATGGCCTTGCGCCATGCAACATTTATGACCCCCATCATGCACCCCCTGTGCAGCCCCGAAAAAGGCCCCAGCAGGCCAGCGGGGTATCTGGCTTTTCGTTCGGGCTTCGAGGTCGAACTAGTTGGGGCAGTTTCAGTTTAAGCCGTCGTAAGTGGCCGCTTCATAGTCAATTCCAAGCGAGTAGTTCCGCCACGGCCAAACAGTGCGAGCAATGCGGGGGAGTAGCCGCGTTCATGCCGTCACCGGCTCAGGCGCGGCCACACGCTTGATGCGCTTGCGTTCCTTGGCAGTTTGTCGCGCTGTCCACAAATCACGCTGCGACTGCAACGCCAGCCAGTAGCCGGGGCTGGTACCCAAAGCCTCTGACAATCGCAAATCCATATCGGCACTGACAGCGGCATGGCTGTGCAACACGCGTGAAAGCATCACACGGCTGATGCCAATGTGCTCGGCAAAGGCCGTCACGCTCACGTCAAGATCATCAAGCCAGCCCGTCAGCAGCTCGCCGGGGTGGGCAGGGTTGTACATTTTCATGGTGCGCCTCTCAGTGGTAATCCAGGTAGTCCAACAATTCAACGTCCGTGCCAACAAACCGGAAACTCAAGCGCCAATTGGCTTGCACGGTGACGGCATGAAAACCAGCCCGGTTGCCAGACAAGCCATGCAGCCGCCAGGAGGGCCGGGCCAGGTCTTGCGGCCCGGTGGCGACGTTTAAGGCGGTCAGCAGTTCCCGCAGGCGTTTTGCATGAATTGGCTGAATGCCGCCCATGCGTCCGTGTGTGAAAAAAGCCTCAAGCCCTTTGTGCCGGAATGTGACGATCATAAACTGTTAAGCCTTGGTTTACAAGCCTTTGGACTGCGCAATCTAAAGCAGCCCATTTTCTGCCTTGCTCAGTGTCGAGTTACCACCCACAATGATGTCGTCAAGCGCCAGCACATTGACCAGGGCGAGCGCTGGGGTGAGGTTTCGCGTATGGGCCTCGTCGATTGTTTGAACGAAAAGCGTGCAACGTGCTGGACTGGGGCAGGTCATAACAGCGACGCATTCAAATTTGAGCTAAGTGGAGGGGATATGAAACTTAAGAAGCGTCGGCATTTCAACAATGCCAGGGGCGGGCGTATGACTGTAGGGAGCGTAACGCTGTTTCATCAGCAAATTCCTCGTGAAAAGTTCGAAGCTCTGCCAGAAGTTCAGCGCTATTGCTTTTTATTGTTGGGTCACATTCACAATGAGATATCTTGGTTGCAGCGGATGGCCTACATTGCGTCGCGCTCCGGGTCACATTTAGGTCATTTAGAGGGTTCTGGAAACATGATGCAGGCTACATTTTTGGCGAGACTACTACTCGGCAAGCTGTTTGAATTTCAAAAAGTGCTGAGGCCTGAGGAATCACCCATTCGCGGGTTTATCGGAGACTACTTTCGTCCCACCGACAAAGCAGCAGGTGCCACACAAGTTGCGACAATTCTGGCTCACTATGAATCTGAGGAATGGATTGCGCTCGCGAGGAATAAACACTTTCTCCACTATCCAACACTCGGTGACGCGCGGCCCACCCTAAACGACCCAAATATCGAGTGGCACGTTGAGATTGCGCACGGCAAGAAGTCCAGCAACACGTTCTATCCTACGTCAGATTTCATGGCAAATTACTCTTGGCTTCGCCTGACAAATTCAGGCCTACCTGTCAAAGCACTTAAACACGCGCTGAAGGTCGAACGCATACTCGCGGCTCTGACGCTGAGCACTCTGGAGCAATCGATCGGGCATTTTGTTGATACGACGCTTATGCATCTTTCAGACCACGAAGTCGTCAAAATACGGATGGGTCAGTCCATTCACGACATGAGGCTGAATTACTTCGTCAAGATTTGACCGAAGCAAAAAAAAAGTCGGCAGAAATGGCCAATACGGCAGTGCAGGCAAAAGTTATCCACAGCGCGGCCCGGTGGCGGCTTTGCTCCAAGGGATACCTGTCGCGCTCATTTCCGGCAGGGTGTGAAGCCCGCCGATAAGGTGCAAAGCGGGGGCGATGCGGGGCTGGCCAGTGGGCAAAGGCCAATAGAAATGAAAGAGTAGAAATTTCATCATATAAATTTGCCCTCACTTTGTTCTCAGTTTGTCCTCACTTTGTCTTCAGTCGCTTTTTGCCTTGAAACCCGCATGGTTGCTGGGTTTCGCTGATTTGCCCTCACTGTCGCAGTGTTTTGGCGTTTCAGCAGCCGCTGTGCGTTTCATGATGGCCCGCAAAGCCCGCAAGGGGCCGTGTTTGGCGGCTATCACGCGGCCCGTTTGGGCAGATCGATCACGTCGGCACCCTTGCGCAGCTTGTCCAGGTGGTTCGCCCAGGCTTGCATCATGGCCAGGCGCTCTGCCAGGTAGGTCGCATGGTTGTATGCCGCGACAGTTGAATTTCGCTCCTGGTGCGCCAGTTGCAGCTCGATCACGTGGTGCGGGTAGCCCCGTTCGTGCAGGATGGTGGAAGCCACCCCCCGGAAACCGTGGCCAGTCATGCGGCCAGCGTAGCCCATGCGTTTCAAAGCCCCCAAAATGGTGTTGTTGCTCATGGGTTTTTCATGGTCGCGTTCACCAGGGAACAGCAGCTTGCCCGCGCCCGAGATCGTGCGCAACGCCTGAAGCACATCAATGGTTTGCGGTGCCAGGGGCACGATGTGCGGGGTTTTCATCTTCATGCGCTCGGCCGGAATGCGCCATTGCGCCGCGTCAAGGTCAAATTCGGCCCACGGGGCGGCGATCAGCTCGCCGGTGCGGACAAAGGTCAAGGCCATCAACTTCATGGCCAGGCGGGTGTAGGCGCTGCCCTGGTAGGCCTCGATTTTGCGGAGCAACTCGGGCACTTCCTTTTCATCAAGGCGGGCATAGTTCTCTTTGGTGCGGGGCTTGAGTGCATCGGCTGGCTTCACGTCTGCCGCCGGATTGCGTTCAATCAGTCCATGCGACACCGCGTACCGCATGATTTGCCCGCAGGTTTGCAATGACCGTTTGGCAATGTCCACAGCGCCACGGGCTTCGATGGCCTTTGCCATCGCCAGCAACTGCGGGGCGGTGATGCTGGCCAACGGGCGGGCACCCAGGGCGGGGAAAACGTCGGCTTCAAGCCTTCGAAGCACGTAGTCGGCATGGCGGGGGCTTTTGACGGTGCCCCAATGCGCCCACCATTGCCGGGCCACAGTCTCAAAAGTGTTGGCGTCACTCATGGCCCGAATCAGCTTGGCATCGCGCTTGAGTTGCGCCGGATCGTCGCCCTTCGCCAGGGCATCACGTGCCAGCTCGCGGGCTTTGCGGGCTTGCGCCAGAGAAACCGCCGGGT
>JANOYE010000118.1:0-19588 GCA_031428695.1 Rhodoferax sp.
CACATAGTGGGCGATGCGGTGCATGTCGTAGATTTTGGTGGCCAATAGCAACTTTCCGATGTTGCTGAACACCGGGTCGGGCATGAAGGTTTTGCTGTGTTCATCCATCTTGCCGTAGACGCTGGCGGCGACACCGCAGGCGAAAAAGCTCTCGGTGATGGTAATCAGTTCGACCATTTGTTCGCGCAAGTGCGCCTCTTTGCCAGGGTCAAAACCATTGGCCTCACACATCAGCGCCCCGGCGCCGATGAGCAAATCGCCAAAGCCTGCGCGTGCGCCGATGCAGGTGTGGCGGTGGTGCGTGGCGTAGCTGTAGGTGAGGTGGCCGCTGTGTTCCCAGGTGCCGTGGCTGCCGTCGTAAAACACCTTGTCGTAAGGCACAAAAACTTTGTCGAACATGCAAACGGCGGTGCTTTGGCCGTATTTGGACGAGAACAGCGCCGCGCCGTGTTCCAGCTTTTCACCGGGACGGCCGGCCGGGCGGGCAATGATCGTGAGGCCCTGCGCGTCAATCGGCACGGCACAGCAGACGGCGAAGTCAGCGTCTTTTTCACCCATGTTGCGGCAGGGCATCACCAGCAGATCGTGCATGTAGGGCGCGCCTGTCACGATGGCTTTGGTGCCGCTGATGACGATGCCGCGTTGGCCGTTATGCAATGCGTTGCGTTCGACCACATGCACGTAAGTGTCGCGATTGCCTTGCAGATGCGGGCGCAGGCTGCGGTCGCCTTTGGCGTCGGTCATGGCGACGCCGAGCGTCAAGTCTTGGTCTTGCACGCGATGCAGGTAGTTGAGGAAACGTGCGGTGTTCTCGGTGCTGCCTTGCGCGTCGTCAAGGCGCGCAGCGACTTGGCCGATGGCGTTCATCGCGTCATGCGTGAGGTAGCGCTGGGCGCAGCCGGTTTCCTGGCAGATCAGGCGCACCGCTTCGAGTTTGTTGAGCAGGTCGCCGCTGCTGGTGTTGATGTGGGTGAGCCGGTTGACGGTTTTGCCGCTGGTGTGTTGCACCGCTGTCATGATCGGCGCGTATTGCGGTTTTAGGGCGTAGTCGTAGGTGAGGGCGATGGCGTTGATGCCGGGCTGGAAGGCCCGTTCATCAACCACGCTGGCGACTTTGCGGCCATCCACAAACACGTTGGGCGAATAACGGCGCAGCGATTCGCGGAAGTCCTGCCCGGACATTAGTGAGGGCGCGTGAGTCAGCGTGTTCATGGGGTTTTCTCCACTGGGGTAGGACGAGTGTGGTCAAGACGGGTGGGTGAAATTACACTGTAACGGTATTTTCTTTTGAAAGCCTGGCATGTTGCTCGACTCTGCTGAATCCCAATTGGTGCTGGTTGACTACCAGATCAAACTCATGCCTTCAATTTTTGAGGGCCCGCAGGCCGCCGCCAATGCGCTCAGGCTGGGCAAGATGGCGCAATTGCTCGGCGTGCCGGTTTGGGGCACGGAAGAAAACCCATCTCGCCTCGGTGAAAACCTGCCCGAACTCCGCGCGCTGTGTGGCAAGACCTTGAGCAAAATGCATTTCAGCGCGGTCGAAGAAGGCTTGGGTGAGTGGTTGCGGCCTGAAGTCAAAGCGGCTCAAACTCCAGCTGGCAACGCGCGCAGTTTGCCCAAACACTTGCAAAAGGCAGCGGCGCCTGAGCGCAACATGATCGTGATTGCCGGCTGCGAAGCGCATGTGTGCCTGATGCAAACCTCGCTCGATTTGCTCGAAGATGAATTCGATGTGTGGGTGGTGACAGACGCCTGCAGCTCACGCACCGAGCGCAGCCGCGACGCCGCGTTTGACCGCCTGGCGGGGGCTGGCGCAGAGCTGGTGACGACAGAAATGGTGGCGTTCGAGTGGCTGCGCAGCGCCGAACACGAGCACTTCAAGGCCGTGCTGGAGATTGTGAAGTAAGGCCTAAATGCCCAAAATGGGTACGATAGGATCCAAAAACGAGGTTTGACGGGATTTTTTAAGGAAAATGTGCTACCAAGTCACGTAAACATAGCGTATCATGCTATAATATATATAGCATACGAAAATTCAAACATTGACCGCTGCCAACCAAGACCTTCGAGAACCTAGCCCATGAACTCCGCTGCCGCCACGACTTTTGCCGACTTCCACCGCCGCTCGATCGAAGACCGCGACGCCTTTTGGGCCGAGCAGGCGCAGCTGATTGACTGGAAAACTCAGCCGCAGCAGATTTGCGATTACAGCAATCCGCCATTCGCCAAGTGGTTTGTCGGCGGCACCACCAACTTGTGCCACAACGCGGTGGATCGGCACCTCAAAGACCGAGGCGACCAGGCGGCGTTGATTTATGTCTCCACCGAAACCGGCATTGAAAAAACCTACAGCTTCAAGGAATTGCACGCCGAAGCGCAACGCATGGCAGCGGTGATCAAAAGCCTGGGCGTGCAAAAGGGCGACCGTGTTTTGATCTACCTGCCGATGGTCGCCGAAGCCGCGTTTGCCATGTTGGCCTGTGCTCGTATTGGCGCGATCCACTGTGTGGTGTTTGGCGGTTTTGCCTCGGGGGCCTTGGCCTCGCGCATTGAAGATGCATCGCCCAAATTGGTCATCAGCGCCGACGCTGGCTCGCGCGGCGGCAAGGTGGTGGAATACAAGCCGCTGTTGGACGAGGCCATCCGGCTGTCGAGCTACAAACCGGAATCCGTTTTGCTGGTAGACCGCAAAATGGCGGCGATGAACCTGGTGGCGGGGCGGGATCACCTGTGGGGCGATTTGGCCACGCAACACGTGGGCGCGCAGGTCGAATGTGAATGGCTTGAATCCACCGAACCCAGCTACACCATCTACACCAGCGGCACCACCGGCAAACCCAAGGGGGTGCAGCGCGACACGGGCGGCTACGCCGTGGCGCTGGCGGCCAGCATGAAATACATCTACTGCGGCAATGCAGGAGAAACCTACTTTGCCACCAGCGACATTGGCTGGGTGGTGGGCCACAGCTACATCGTGTACGGCCCGCTGATGGCCGGCATGGCGACCATCATGTACGAAGGCCTGCCGACTCGCGGCATGGAAGGCCAGGCCAATGGCGGCATCTGGTGGCAACTGGTCGAGAAATACAAAGTCACGGTGATGTTCAGCGCGCCCACGGCCATTCGGGTGCTTAAAAAGCAGGATCCGGCGCTTTTGAAAAAGTACGATCTGTCAACGCTTCGCGCGCTTTTCCTGGCGGGCGAGCCGTTGGACGAGCCCACGTCTGAGTGGATCAGCGAGGGCTTGGGCAAGCCTATCATCGACAACTACTGGCAAACTGAAACCGGCTGGCCCGCGCTGTGTGTCTGCCACGGCGTGGAGAAAATACCCACCCGCATTGGCTCGCCCGGCATGCCGGTGTATGGCTACAACGTCAAGCTGCTAGACGACCAAACCGGCGCAGAGTTGACCGACGCCGACGCCAAAGGTGTGGTCGTTTTCGACGGCCCGTTGCCGCCCGGCGCCATGCAGACCATTTGGCGGGATGACGAGCGTTTCGTCAAAACCTATTGGAAAACCGTGCCCGGAAAAATGGTCTACAGCACGTTTGACTGGGGCATCCGCGATAAAGATGGTTACTTTTTCATCTTGGGCCGCACCGATGATGTGATTAACGTCGCGGGCCACCGCTTGGGCACGCGCGAGATTGAAGAGAGCATCGCCGCGCACCCGAACGTGGCGGAGGTGGCCGTGGTGGGCGTGGCCGACGCGCTCAAAGGGCAGGTGGCGATGGCGTTCGCGGTGGTCAAGGACACAGCGGCCATTGACACCGAGGCCGGCCGCTTGAAGCTCGAAGGCGAGATCATGAAGCTGGTGGACGGCGACTTGGGCGCGGTTGCTCGCCCAGCGCGGGTACGTTTTGTCACCCTGCTGCCCAAAACCCGCAGCGGCAAACTGCTGCGCCGCGCCATCCAGGCCGTGTGTGAAGGCCGCGACCCGGGTGACTTGACGACGATGGACGACCCGGCGGCATTGCAACAGATTCGCGATCTGGTCACGACCTGACGAAAACCCGCCAGTTGCCGGTCGCTTTTGCTTTCAATGGCACAATCCTGCCTGTAACGAAGGCCCTTCCTAGGCAACAGTCGCATCCGCCAATCGGTTCAGCCGTGTCGCGGAAGGTTTAACACCCATCAAAGTTTCCCGCAGGGAAATGGAGGCAAGCGTAATATGAGTCAAGTCCCACCGGCCCCATCTTCGGGCTCAGTTTATGGCGCCTACCACGGCACCACCTATCTCTTCGGCGGCAACGCGCCGTATGTCGAAGAGATGTATGAAAACTACCTCGCCAACCCTGGCAGCGTGCCTGATTCCTGGCGCGACTATTTCGACGCGCTTCAGTACGTTCCGGCTGTAGACGGCAGCAACGTCAAAGACGTTCCGCACCTTCCCGTTGTCAATGCCTTTGCCGAACGCGCCAAGCAGGGCGGCACCCGCGTCGTCATGGCCACTGGGGCGGATTCCGAGATGGGCCGCAAACGCACGGCGGTGCAGCAGCTCATCGCCGCCTACCGCAACGTTGGCGCGCGTTGGGCCGACCTTGACCCACTCAAACGCGCTGAGCGCGAAAAAATCCCCGAGCTTGAGCCTTCGTTTTACGGTTTTAGCGACGCTGATCAGGAAACCGTGTACAACACCAGCAACACGTTTTTTGGCCGGGAGACGATGGGCCTGCGCGAGTTGCTCAACGCGCTGCGCGAAACCTATTGCGGCTCCATCGGCGCCGAATACATGTACATGACCGACCAGGGCCAAAAGCGCTGGTGGCAGCAAAAACTCGAGTCAAACCGCTCCAAAGCGCAGTTCACGGCAGAAAAAAAGCGCCACATTTTGGATCGGCTGACCGCAGCCGAAGGGCTGGAGCGGTTTCTGCACACCAAATACGTGGGCCAGAAGCGTTTTTCGCTGGAAGGTGGCGAGAGTTTCATCGCGTCAATGGACGAGTTGATCCAGCGCGGCGGCGAAATGGGCCTGCAAGAAATCGTGATCGGCATGGCCCACCGCGGGCGTTTGAACGTGTTGGTCAATTCGTTGGGCAAGATGCCCGCCGACTTGTTTGCCGAGTTTGACCACACAGCGCCCGAAGATTTGCCCAGTGGCGACGTGAAGTACCACCAGGGCTTCTCGTCAGACGTGGCCACGCCGGGCGGCCCGGTGCATTTGACACTGGCCTTCAACCCGTCGCATCTTGAAATTGTGAACCCGGTGGTGGAAGGCTCGGTGCGGGCGCGCATGGATCGCCGAGGCGACCCCAAAGGCGACCAGGTGTTGCCTGTGCTGGTGCATGGCGATGCAGCGTTTGCCGGGCAGGGCGTCGTGATGGAAACGCTGGCGCTGGCCGAGACGCGAGGTTATTACACCGGTGGCACGGTGCATATCGTCATCAACAACCAGATCGGTTTTACCACCAGCGACCCGCGCGACAGCCGTTCAACGCTGTATTGCACCGACGTCGTCAAAATGATCGAAGCGCCGGTGTTGCACGTGAATGGCGACGACCCGGAAGCCGTGGTGTTGGCGACCCAGCTGGCGCTGGAATACCGCATGGCGTTCAAGAAAGATGTCGTGGTTGACATCATCTGTTTCCGCAAGTTGGGGCACAACGAGCAAGACACGCCGGCCCTCACCCAGCCGCTGATGTACAAAAAAATCGCCATCCACCCCGGCACCCGCAAGTTGTATGCCGACAAACTGGCGGCGCAAGGCATGGGCGCAAGCCTGGGCGATGACATGGTCAAAGCCACGCGTGCTGCTCTGGACGCCGGCAAGAACACGTTTGATCCAGTCATCACCAACTTCAAAAGCAAATACGCGGTGGACTGGATGCCGTTTCTCGGCAAGAAGTGGACCGATGCCGGCGACACGGCATTGCCTACTGCCGAGTGGAAACGCCTGGCAGAAAAAATCACCACGATTCCAGACAGCGTGACACCCCACAATTTGGTCAAAAAAGTTTATGCTGACCGCGCGGCGATGGGCCGGGGCGAAATTGCTGTGGACTGGGGCATGGGCGAGCACATGGCATTTGCGTCGCTGGTGGCCAGCGGCTACGCGGTGCGCTTGAGCGGTGAAGATTGCGGGCGCGGCACGTTCACCCACCGCCATGCCGTGATCCATGACCAGAACCGCGAAAAATTTGACGAAGGCACCTACACGCCGCTGCAAAACGTGGCACCCAACCAGGCGCCGTTTGTGGTGATCGACTCTATCCTCTCGGAAGAAGCGGTGTTGGCGTTTGAATACGGCTACGCCTCGAACGACCCCAACACCTTTGTGATCTGGGAAGCGCAGTTTGGCGATTTCGCCAATGGCGCCCAGGTGGTGATTGACCAGTTCATCGCCAGCGGCGAAGTGAAGTGGGGCCGGGTCAATGGCATCACGCTGATGTTGCCGCACGGCTACGAAGGGCAGGGGCCGGAACACAGCTCGGCGCGGCTTGAGCGCTTCATGCAGTTGGCGGCTGACACCAACATGCAGATCGTGCAGCCCACCACAGCGAGCCAGATTTTCCACGTGTTGCGCAGGCAGATGGTGCGCAATTTGCGCAAGCCCTTGATCATCATGACGCCCAAGTCGCTCTTGCGTGCCAAAGATGCCGCGTCGCCTTTGAGCGAGTTCACCAAAGGCGGGTTTCAAACGGTGATTCCGGAGCATCGCGAAGAAGTGCTGAAAAAGGCCGACAAGGTCAAACGTTTGGTTGTTTGCTCTGGCAAGGTGTATTACGACCTGGCCCGCAAGCGCGAAGAAAGCGGCCACGACGACGCGGCTCTGGTGCGCGTCGTGCAGTTGTACCCGTTCCCGCACAAGGCCTTCGCCAACGAGCTGAAAAAGTACCCGAACGTTACCGATGTGGTCTGGTGCCAGGACGAACCTCAAAACCAGGGCGCATGGTTCTTTGTGCAGCATTACATCCATGAAAACATGGCAGAAGGCCAGCGCCTGGGTTATTCGGGTCGCGCCGCCTCGGCCTCACCCGCAGTGGGGTATTCACACCTGCACCAGGAGCAGCAAAAAGCGTTGGTCGATGGCGCATTCGCAAAACTCAAGGGTTTTGTCCTGACCAAATGAATTTGAAAAATACAGGGGAATTGAAATGGCTATCGTAGAAGTAAAAGTGCCGCAGTTGTCTGAGTCTGTGGCGGAGGCGACGTTGTTGCAATGGAAAAAGAAGGCCGGCCAGGCTGTCGCCATTGACGAGATTCTGATCGAGGTGGAGACCGACAAGGTCGTGCTTGAAGTGCCTGCACCGGCAGCGGGCGTGCTGGTGGAGTTGGTGATGGGTGACGGGTCGACCGTGGCCGCCGAGCAGCTGATTGCGCGTATCGACACTGAAGGCAAGGCTGCGACGGCAGCGCCAGCCGCCGCCGCAGTGGCCACGCCATCGCCAGTTGCTGCGCCTGCGGTTGCGAGCCCAGGCGCCGCATCCTCGATTGCCATGTCGTCTGCATCCAAGATGATTGCCGACAACAACTTAGCAGCGGGCTCGGTAGCGGGCACCGGCAAAGATGGCCGCATCACCAAGGGTGACGTGCTGGCGTCCATTGCCGACCCGGCCGTCAAAACGCTGGCGCCTGCCGCCCGCCCAATGGTGCCTGTGCCCGCAGTCCTGCCACAAGTAGTCGCCAAAACCCAGCCGTTGGGCGACCGCCCGGCGCAACGTGTGCCGATGAGTCGCCTGCGCGCGCGCGTAGCCGAGCGGTTGCTGCAGTCGCAAGCAACCAATGCCATCCTGACCACGTTCAATGAGGTCAACATGGCTCCGGTGATCGAAATGCGCAAACGATTCCAGGAGAAATTCGAGAAGGAGCACGGCGTCAAGATCGGCTTCATGAGTTTCTTTGTGAAGGCGGCGGTGCATGCCCTGAAGAAATACCCGGTGATCAACGCCTCGGTCGATGGAAACGACATCGTTTACCACGGCTACTTTGACATCGGTATTGCCGTGGGCAGCCCGCGCGGCCTCGTTGTGCCGATTTTGCGCAACGCCGATCAGATGAGTTTTGCCGACATCGAGAAGAAAATTTCCGAATACGGCACCAAAGCACGTGACGGCAAACTCGGCATTGAAGAAATGACCGGCGGCACCTTCTCCATCAGCAATGGCGGCGTGTTTGGCTCGATGTTGTCCACGCCGATCATCAACCCGCCGCAGTCCGCGATTCTTGGCGTGCACGCTACCAAAGACCGCGCCGTGGTGGAAAACGGCCAAATCGTTATTCGCCCGATGAATTACCTCGCCATGAGTTACGACCACCGCATCATTGATGGCCGCGAAGCCGTGCTCGGTTTGGTGGCGATGAAAGAGGCGCTGGAAGATCCGGCACGTTTGCTGTTTGACATCTGATTCAGGATCGAACCATGGCTAAGCAATTTGATGTCGTCGTCATCGGCGGCGGCCCTGGCGGTTATGTGGCGGCGATCCGCGCGGCGCAGTTGGGTTTCAGCGTCGCCTGTGTTGACGAGTGGAAAAACGCCAAGGGCGGGCCAGCCTTGGGCGGCACCTGCACTAATGTCGGTTGCATACCAAGCAAGGCGCTGCTCCAAAGTTCAGAGCACTTTGACCATGCTGGAAAACACTTCGCAGACCATGGCATTGGCGTTTCGGGCCTGACACTGGATCTGCCCAAAATGCTGGGCAGAAAAGACACGGTGGTCAAGCAGAACAACGACGGCATCCAGTATTTGTTCAAAAAGAACAAAGTGGCGTCTTTTCACGGGCGGGGTTCATTCGTGAAATCCGCCGACGGCGCGTATGAGATCAAAGTTGCGGGCGCGGCGGAAGAAGTTCTCATCGGCAAACACATCATTCTTGCCACCGGCTCCAACGCACGGGCATTGCCGGGTGCGGCGTTTGACGAAGAAAACATTTTGTCCAACGACGGCGCGCTTCGAATTGGCGCGGTGCCGAAGAAGCTGGGGCTGATCGGCTCCGGCGTCATCGGGCTGGAAATGGGCTCGGTGTGGCGCAGGCTGGGGTCTGAAGTCACGGTGCTGGAAGCATTGCCCACCTTCCTTGGCGCAATTGACGAGCAGATTGCCAAAGAAGCGAAAAAAGCGTTCGACAAGCAGGGTCTGAAAATTGAGCTGGGCGTCAAAGTCGGGGACATCAAGTCTTCTGCGAAAGGCGTGTCTATCGCCTACACAAACGCCAAAGGCGAGGCGCAAACCCTGGCCGTTGATAAATTGATTGTGTCCATTGGCCGGGTGCCCAACACCACGGGTTTGAACGCCGAGGCGGTTGGCCTGAAGCTCGACGAACGGGGTGCCATCGTCGTGGACGACCACTGTAAAACCAATTTACCCAATGTGTGGGCGGTGGGTGATGTGGTGCGCGGCCCAATGCTGGCGCACAAGGCCGAAGAGGAGGGCGTGGCGGTGGCCGAGCGCATCGTGGGGCAACATCCGCATGTCAACTTCAACACCGTGCCGTGGGTGATTTACACCTCGCCAGAAATCGCTTGGGTCGGCCAGACGGAGCAACAGTTGAAGGCCGAAGGCCGGGCTTACAAGGCCGGCACGTTTCCTTTCATGGCCAATGGGCGAGCCCGGGCCTTGGGCGACACCACCGGCATGGTGAAAATGCTGGCCGATGCCGCCAGCGACGAAGTTCTGGGCGTGCACATCGTCGGCCCCATGGCCAGTGAGTTGATCGCCGAGTGTGTGATGGCAATGGAGTTCCGGGCCAGCAGCGAAGACATCGCGCGCATCTGCCACGCCCACCCTTCGTTGAGCGAATCGATCAAGGAGGCCGCTTTGGCTGTGGACAAACGAACGCTGAATTTTTGAGTTTTATACAGACCAATGGCCTCTAAGTCGCGAATAACAAGCGTAAGCAGCTATATTAATTATAGTTACCGAAAGCTGAAATTTTGAGCGTTAGGGCAGCCTACGAGCGGGAATTGAAGGCCCGAGGTTATGCGCCAGACCCAGCGCAGCTCAGAGCCGTCGCGGTGCTTGACCGCTGCGCCGCTGACTGGACCACCTACAAAGCCGCCCGCTCCAGCGCATTAAAGAAGCTGATCAACCGGCCGGAGATTCCTCGCGGTGTTTACCTCTATGGCGGCGTCGGTCGTGGCAAGAGTTTCCTGATGGACTGTTTCTTCAACGAAGTGCCGCTGCACAAGAAATCAAGACTGCATTTTCATGAATTCATGCGGGAAGTGCATCGTGAACTGGCCGGCCTTCAAGGCACGGCAAATCCGCTGGATGTGTTGGCCAAGCGCATGTCCAAAAAGCACCGGCTGATATGTTTTGACGAATTCCATGTGGCGGACATCACCGATGCAATGATCTTGCACCGCCTCCTTGCCGCCTTGTTTGACAACGGTGTTGGCCTGGTTACCACCTCCAATTTCAAACCGGACGACTTGTACCCTGGCGGAATGCACCGCGACCGGATCTTGCCTGCGATTGATTTGCTCAATGCTCGGCTGGAAGTCGTCAATGTCGACAACGGCGTGGACTACCGGCGGCGCACGCTGGAGCGCCTAAAGCTTTACCATTGCCCTTTGGGTGCAGCGGCAGATGCCCATTTGCGCCAAGCGTTTGAGCAGCTCGCTGAAACACATGATGAAGGCAGCACATTGCACATTGAGGCGCGTGAAATCCATGCCCGGCGCAAAGCGGGTGGCGTGGTTTGGTTCGATTTCAAATCGCTCTGCGGCGGACCCCGGTCGCAAAATGATTACCTCGAAATTGCCACACAATTCCATGCCGTGATCCTGAGTGATGTGCCGAAAATGTCGATTCGCATGGCTTCAGAGGCGCGACGCTTCACCTGGCTGGTGGATGTGTTGTACGACCGTCGGGTGAAGTTGATCATGTCGGCGCAAGCCCTGCCTGAGTCGCTATATGTCGAGGGCCCATTGGCGCACGAGTTTCCACGCACGGCCTCGCGCCTGCACGAAATGCAATCGTCTGAGTATTTGGATTTGGAGCGGCGCTTGGTTGATACGCGGTTGACATGATGCGCCATCATTTTTGCGTGTTTGCCATTGTGTCTGGAGCGGCACTGGCGCAAAGTGTCGCGTCGGATGCGCCGGCGGCGTCAGAACAGGAGCGTGCGCGCATCCGCGCCGATCGAAGTTTGATCGAGAGCGCCTTCCAGGAGGAAGAGCGCGCGTGTTACCGGCGATTCGCTGTGAATGATTGCCTTGGCCTTGCCCGCGTCACACGCCGTGACGGGTTGGCGGATTTGCGCCGTCAGGATCTTTCCATCAATGCGCAAGAAGCAAAAAGGCGGGGCGCCGAACAGATTTCCAGAACCGAAGAGAAGGTGTCGGCTCAGGCGATGCGGGAAGCTGAGCAGCGCATGCTCGACGCGCAGGCCAACCAGCAGGAGCGAATCAACGCCATGGAGGCGCGGGATGCCACGCGCCTGAAGGCGGCGCAGGAAGCGCCACAACACACAAAAGAGCGACAGGAACGCATCGACGCCCGTGACAGGGCGGAAAGCGAACGGGCAGCCAAGTCGCAGGCCCAGGCCGAGAATCGGCGTGTTTTTGAATCGAAACAACAGGAAACGCTAAAACGCCGTCAGGAAAACGAGAAACAGCGCCAAGCGCGAAAACGCGACATCTCGGAACCGGCTACCAAACCCGGTGGCAATTCCTCTGACAAGCCGCCTTCGGGCCCTTTGCGGGCACCGTAGTCGCGTCAGGCGCCTTGGTAGAGTTAGCAGATTTAGCCGCTTTGAGGCCGTGGCTGGCCATCAGCCCGAGCGATTTGTCAGTCTGTCAGCGGTTCAAGCTTCACAATGATCAGCGACAAATTGTCGCCACCGCCCTGGCCGCGGCTTCGGGCTTTTTCAATCAGAAACTCGGTGGCCTCGCGCGCCGTGAGCGTCGACAACACCGAACCCAACTCGCTGTTGTTGAAGTAATGCCAGACACCGTCGCTGCACGCCATCAAGACGTCGCCCGCGCGCAATTTGGGGATGAAATGAACGTCCACCATAGGATCGTTTTCGGTTCCCAGGCAGCCCATCAGAATGTTCGACTGCGGATGCACGTTGGCCTGCTCTTCAGTGATCTCGCCGCGGTTCACGAGCGTTTGCACGTAGGAGTGGTCGAGAGTGCGTTTAACGAATTTGTTGCCGTGAAAGTGGTAAAGCCGTGAATCTCCGGCATGGGCCCAATGGCAATCGCCGCCAGGGTTGATAAGAAACGCGGCCATGGTGCTGTGCGGCTCTTCTTCAGCGGAAATGGCGGTGAGTTTGATGACGATGTGCGCCTCTTGCACCAGTTGCTTCAGCATGGCGGAGGCGTCGTCAACCTCAGGCGAATAACGCTCAAACAGCTGTTTGGCGGTGAGCATGACCTGGTCGGAGGCTTTGCGGCCACCGCTGCGCCCGCCCATGCCGTCGGCCACAATCGCCAGAATGCAACCATTCACACGCGAATGGTTCAGCAAGGCGACCTGGTCCTGCTGGTAGTCGCGGTCACCCTTGTGAATGCCGGTGGACGCGGTAAGCCGATAACCTTTGTACATACTTCAAGCCTTGGCCTCGAAATTCACGCGTTTGCGCCGTGAATTTCATGTGTAAAGGCCGTATTATCAAGGCTAAGTCCGCAAAGCGTTCAGAACCGGCCAGAACCATCAGGCCTCGCGGACCCGGCACTTACCCCCTGGACTATGGACCAAAATCTGCACTCGCTTAAGCGGCGCCTGATTGAACTGCAGATGGAGCACGCCGATCTGGACGCCACCATTGATCGCTTGAGCGAAGAAACGCCGTTGGATGAGCTGATGATGCGTCGGCTCAAAAAACGGCGATTGCGCCTGCGTGACGAAACGTCACGCTTAGAGCGCGACCTTTCACCCGATGAGCCCGCCTGACGCATGAGCCTTGTGCAGTTGGTGGAAGAGGTGTTTGGCAGTCAAAGCCGTTTGTCTCACTACGTGCCTGAGTTTCACGGCCGCGAGGGCCAAACCCGGATGGCGCTCAAGGTGGCAGAAACCGTCCAAAACGGCGGCATATTGGTGGTCGAGGCCGGCACCGGCGTCGGCAAAACCTATTCCTACCTGGTTCCCGCGTTGCTCAGTGGCAAACGTGTTTTGGTGTCTACCGCCACCAAAAATCTGCAGGATCAATTGTTCGGCCGCGATTTGCCGCTTTTGGTGAAGGCCTTGGGCCTGCCGGTGAAAGCCGCTTTGCTCAAGGGACGCACCAGCTACTTATGTTTGCACCGAATCGAGCTCGCGCATCAATCAGTCGCCGAGTCCGACCGCGCGTCACAACGCGCCCTGGCCAAGATCGAAAAGTGGGCGCATGTCACACGCAGCGGTGACTTGGCGGAATTGCCCGGGCTGGACGAGCGCTCGCCCATCATTCCGCTGGTTACCTCAACGCGCGAAAATTGCCTGGGTTCGCAGTGCCCGAAATTTCGCGCCTGCCACGTCAACATGGCCCGGCGCGAGGCCATGGCGGCAGACGTTGTGGTTATCAATCACCACCTCTTCTTTGCCGACCTGGCGGTGCGAGAGACCGGCATGGCTGAAATTCTGCCTACCGTTAACACCGTCATTTTTGATGAGGCCCACCAAATCAATGAAACCGGTGTGCAATTTCTCGGCCAATTTCTCTCGACCAGCCAGATTCTGGATTTCGCCAGCGACTACCTCTCAACGGGTTTGACCTTGGCCCGGGGCCTGGGTTCTTGGCAGGAGTTGGCGGCTAGCGTCGAGTTGGCTGCGAGGGAGTTGCGCCTGGCTGCCGGGCAACAGTTCCCAGGCACCAAAGTCCGCTGGACCACCACCGCGCCGGATGGCATTCACGAGGCGGTATGGGCGGCAGCGCTGGGCAAGCTGGCCGAAGCGATGGCCAGGGCGCTGGTGGGGCTCGACACCGTCACCGAAGTCGCGCCAGATTTTGGGCGTCTGGCAGAGCGCATCAAGGCGATGGGGGCAAAAATAGATTTGTTTTCGCAGCCCTGCGAGTCTGGGTCGGTGCGGTGGCTCGATGTCGGAACACAGCTCAGGCTGGTGGAGTCGCCGCTGGACATCGCGGCGGTGGTCAAATCCCGGCTGCTGTCGCCAGGATCGCCTGAAAACACTGAAACAGCGCAGGGAAGCGTAGCGAACGAGAAGGCATGGATTTTCACCTCCGCGACGCTGGGTGACGATGCCAAACTCACTTGGTTCACCGAACCCTGCGGCCTGGCAACAGCCGAAATTCTCAAAGTTGACAGCCCGTTTGACTATCCGAATCAGGCGTCAGTTTATGTGCCCAAGGTGTTTCCCAAACCTTCAGACCCCGAGCACAGTGCGCGTGTGGCGGAATTGGTTGCCCAAGCGGCTGGCATGATTTCAGGCCGCACCTTGGTCTTGACAACCACCTTGCGGGCCCTTCGGGCCATTGCCGAAGGCTTGCAAGCGCACTTCAGGGAATCTGGCCAGGTTGAAGTGCTGGCCCAAGGACAACGCCCGAAACGCGAATTGATGGACCGCTTCCGTGAAGGCGCGTCGCACGGGCAGCGCGGCTGCGTGCTGGTGGCCTCGGCTTCGTTTTGGGAGGGCTTCGACGTGCCAGGCGACGCCTTGCAGTTGGTGGTCATTGACAAGTTGCCGTTTCCGCCGCCCAACGACCCCTTGGTTGAAGCGCGCTCCAACCGCCTTGAATTGTCTGGGCGAAGCGCGTTCAGAGACTATTTTCTGCCGGAGGCGGCAGTGGCCTTGAAACAAGGTGCTGGCCGCTTGATTCGCCGCGAGTCTGACCGCGGTGTGCTGGTGGTGTGCGACAACCGCATGGCCACCATGTCGTATGGTCGGCGCCTGTTTGCTGCGCTGCCACCCATGAAGGTGCTGGTGACCGAGGAGGCGTTTCTTCAGGCCGTGCGAGATCTGGCCACGCCTGAAATTACCAGAGCTTCCACCACGGTTCGGCCACCGTTTTAGCGCCTTTGGTCAAAAACTCGCTCTGCGGGTAGGACTTCTCCAGCACGCGTTTGGCGTCATCCCGCAGGTCGGCCATGCCCAGCGCGTCGTAGGACTTGTAAACAAGAAACAGTGCCTCTTCGAGCGCCGGCACGGCACGGTATTCACTCAATGCCACTTGGGCGCGGCTGACAGCCGCCACGTAGGCGCCGCGGTTGTAGTAATAACGCGCCACATGCACTTCATACTGGGCCAATGAATTGACGATGTAAGACATGCGCAGGCGGGCGTCAGGGGTGTAGCGAGACTCCGGAAAACGGGTCGTCAGTTCTTTGAACGCCTCAAAAGACTCCTTGGAAGCTTTTTGATCGCGCTCCGCCAAGTCTTGCCGGGTAAGGAACGAGAGCAAACCCAGGTCATCATTGAAATTGATGATGCCCTTCAAATAAAGCGCGTAATCGATGGCCGGGCTGGCTGGGTGCAATTTCATGAAGCGTTCGAGTGCCGCCAAGCCTTCTGCAGGTTCACCCGATTTGTACCGCGCATAGGCTTTGTCAAGTTGGGCCTGTTGTGCAAGTGGGGTTCCGGCGGCGCGGCCTTCGAGTTTTTCCAAGAGCGGCACCGCCTTGTCGTATGAGCCGGCGTTCATTTCGTCTTTGGCTTCGGCGTAAATGCGGTTCGGGCTCATTCCTGCCGTGCGATCTATTTCCGTTGTCGAACAGGCCACCAGGGTGAAAGCCAACAGGGCAGCCAGCAGCGGCGTTGTCAACCAGGCAAAAGGCTGATTCGGCCGAATATAAAAAACCGATAATTTCGCATGATGCATTGCAAACAACTTTCTGGTAGAGACGCACTTTGATTATATCGGGCGACCGACGGCTGCCTGGCTTGAGCACGGCCACGCCAATAGGGTCAGAAACCAGTGCAGATCTTGAGTTGGAGCTTGAGACAGACTTGGAAGCGGATCTTGGCACCAAAGCCGAGCACCGCATTTTTGAAATACCTGCGGCCCTGCATGGCCAGCGCCTCGACCAGGCGCTGGTCAAGCTGGTGCCTGAGTTTTCACGCAGCTATTTGCAGCAATTGATTGAGGCGGGTTTCGTCTTATTGGACGGCAAGACCGCCACCAAGCCGGCAGCCAGGGTGAAAGCAGGCGTCACTGGCAACGTTGAGTTGCGGCCCACGCCCCAAAGCGAGGCTTTCAAACCAGAACCCATCGACATCCCCATCGTTTTTAAAGACGAACATTTGTTGGTGATCAACAAACCGGCGGGGTTGGTGGTGCACCCCGCGCCCGGCAACTGGAGCGGCACCCTGCTCAATGGCCTGCTGGCGTTCGACCGCGCTGCCAGCAGCCTGCCGCGCGCTGGCATTGTCCACCGGCTCGACAAAAACACGAGTGGGCTGATGGTCGTGGCCCGAAGGCGCGAGGTGATGGACGCGCTGGTCAAGATGATTGCCAACCGTGAGGTCAGCCGACAATATTTGGCACTGACCCATCGGCCCTGGCCGGGTGCCAAAGTGCGTGATGTTGACGCGCCGATTGGCCGAGACCCGCGCAACCGCCTGCGCATGGCCGTGGTAGATATGGGCCTCTGCGCTGGCAAGACCGCAAAAACCACCTTTGAATTGCTGGAGGGCTCGCAGCATGGCAGTTTGGTGAAGTGCACACTTCATACGGGCCGCACGCACCAGATTCGTGTGCACATGGCATCTATTGGTTGCCCCTTGATAGACGACGTGCTGTATGGCGGCGCGGAAAATACAAACCCCGGGCGCCAGGCATTACACGCCAGCCGCCTTGCGTTTATGCACCCAATAACCGGCAAACCGATGGCCTTCCATGCCGCTTTGCCGGCAGATCTGGCGCTGCTGGCTGCCACAGTTGGCCTGCGTTACAATGAATCCTGACGGCTTTTGGCCTGTGACTGCGTCCAAACGCGGTTCGGTGCCGCTTTAGCGCACCCGCTGATGCCTTTGCTTTGCATCTTTTTTGGTGCCCAAACGCCTCCTGATTATCCTGTTTTGTCCTGATTTCGCGCTGTGAACCGCGCCCCGTGAGCGCTTCCCCTGGAAAACTGTCGCCATGAACTCGGTGGATGCCAAACGCATACTTGAAACTGCGCTGATCTGTGCGCAGCAGCCCTTGCCGGTGAAGGAAATGCGCGTCCTGTTTGACGACCAACTCGGCAGCGACGCCATCAAGTCATTGCTGACGCAGCTGCAACTCGAATGGACCCAGCGCGGTGTCGAACTGGTCAATGTCGCCAACGGCTGGCGCTTTCAAAGCCGCCCGGAGATGCGCCATTACCTGGATCGCCTGCACCCGGAAAAGCCGCCTCGCTACACCCGCGCCACACTTGAAACGCTGGCCATCATCGCGTACCGACAGCCCGCCACACGGGCTGACATGGAAGACATCCGCGGGGTGACAATCAACTCGCAACTTCTCAAACAGCTCGAAGACCGTGGTTGGATTGAAGTCATTGGCCACCGTGAAACGGTTGGCAGGCCGGCCCTTTTTGCCACAACCCGCCAGTTTCTTGACGATTTGGGCCTGGAGTCGCTGGATCAGTTGCCCGCGCTAGAGGCGTCCGCCACCGGCGCCGACGCGCTGGATGCGCTTGGGGCCCTGGGCGCCGTCAATAGTCCGACCGAAATGCCTGCATTTGAAGACCTGGCGCAAACCGACCAAGCCAGCCTCGACATTGACCCAGACCCCAGCCTCATTCCGGAACCTTCCTTACCGCCAGACGCCGCCAACAGCGCCAACCATCCCCTCAGCGAAACGCAGCCATGACCATTGACAACCCTTTAGCTCCCCTGGCGCAAGTCATCCCGCACGATGCCCAGCCGCCCGGCGCCAGCGAGGTTGCCGCCGTGACTGCGAAGGCAGACCAGGCGCCGGTGTCAGTGCCCAGCGAAGCGCAACCAGCTCCTGGTCCAAGCCAAGCGGCAGCAAACGGCCAGGATGCCGGACTTTTTGCCCAGGTTGTCTCGGGCGAGTTCGACCTGGCGCAGGAAACACCGGAAGTCGAGGACGGGCAGACTGGCAAACGCGTGTTGCTGCCCCAGGCTGATTCGCCCAAGCTGCACAAAGTGCTGGCGCAGGCGGGCATGGGTTCGCGCCTGGAGATGGAGCAACTCATTGTTGAGGGGCGTATCACCGTCAACAACGAGCCGGCCCACATCGGCCAACGCATCCAGTTTGGCGACCATGTCAAGGTCAACGGGAAACCCATTCGCTTTCGCATCGACCCACCCGCCGCACGGGTGATCGCGTACCACAAGCCCGCCGGGGAAGTGGTCACACACGACGACCCGCAAAACAGACCCACCGTGTTTCGGCGTCTGCCCAAATTGCACCAAGGCAAATGGCAATCGGTGGGCCGCCTTGACCTCAACACCGAGGGCCTGCTGCTGTTTACCAGCTCGGGCGGCCTGGCCAACAACCTGATGCATCCGCGATTTGGGTTGGAGCGTGAATACGCCGTGCGGGTGCTGGGCAATTTGAGCCGTGAAGAGAAACAAAAGCTGCTTGACGGCGTTGCCCTGGACGACGGCCCCGCGCGTTTTGGCTCCATCGAAGACGGTGGCGGCGAAGGTGCGAACTGCTGGTACCGCGTGACGATCTCCGAGGGTCGCAACCGCGAAGTGCGCCGGATGATCGAAGCGGTCGGGCACGCGGTGAGCCGCTTGATTCGCATCCGTTATGGCGCGATGGTATTGCCGCGAGGCCTCAAACGTGGCGCCTGGATGGAGCTTGACGAGAGCGACATCCGATTGCTCGGGCAAGCCGCGGGCGCCGGCGAATCGGGGCGTTCCCAGGCGCGTCCGCCGCGCGGCGGCGCCGGGCTCGGTACCGGCAGCGCCTTTGAAGATGACGACGCCGAAATTGACGACGACGACGACAACCGCGGCAACACCATCGAGGCTGGCAACGGCCCCCGGTATGCCCACGGAAATAACCGCAACACTGGGCAACGCCAGCCACCGGGCAGCCGCATGGCGGACGGTGGCAATGGTGGTGGTGGTGGTGGTGGTGGTGGAAATGGCGGTGGCGGCGGCGGCAACGGCCGTGGCAACCGAAGGCGCGGCGCACGTCCGGCCGGAGGCCCGAACCAGCGCGGCGCCAGCCCGCCACAACCGGAACAACCAAGCACCTTTGCTGGCCCACGCCGGCCGCCAGGCCAGGGCGGCAATCGCAACCGAAATGATCGGCCGCCTCAGCCAGGGCGTGTTGACCGGAACGACCGAAATGCCCACAGCGACTCCGGTGACCGCGCCGACCGGCAAGCGGCTTCCAGCCAGCCGGACCCGATGAAAACCTCCATGGGGTACATCGGCGCGGACAGTTTCACCCGCCAACGCCAGGGGCAAGGCCAGGGCCAACGCCGTGGTGGCGGCGCGGGCGGGCCGGGTGGCGGGCAGCGCCAACGTGGCGCGGGCGGGCAGGGCGGCGGCGGTACCCGTGGCGGGATGGGCCAAGGAGGGCAAGGCGGCTCAGGGGGTGGCCGAAGCCGGGGGCCGGGGGGTCGCGGTCCAGGAGGTCAAGGTCGTTGAAATTAACATGCATGAAGGGCTATCCCCTTAGCTCCACAGATTGCTTTGTCCGTAAAGTTGATGCGATTTGGGAGTAGGTGACTGGTGTCGTGGCGACGGCCTGTTGCATGAGTCGATAGAACAACAAGCCGCGCGAGGTTGAGGTTCGCC
>JANOYE010000119.1:0-5468 GCA_031428695.1 Rhodoferax sp.
ACCCTGGTTTTTGCGCACAAGGAGATGGTCGCAGCCTCAGAGGACATCTTGAATGACAACAGCGTGCGCGCGCAGGGCTCGCCGGAATTGATGGAGCTTTGGCAGGGGAAAGTGGCCCAATAAGACGCGGCCTGATGTGCGGCCCCAAGTGGGTCAGCTGACAACGGCCCGCAGCCAATCTGGCAAAGGGGCTGACTTCTGCGCCTTGAAGTTGCTCCACACGGTGGTTGCGCCGCCGCTGGCATGCACCTCCCCGGGCAACTCTTCGCGCTCCATCGTCACCCAGGTTTCGAAGCTGCTGCGGCCAGGGTCGCTGGCGTAGAGCTTCAGGCGCACGTTGCCGGGGTATTCAATCTGGCGATGGAAAGTGCAAAACGCGTTGATGATGAGAATGCCTTCTTCGTCACTCTGCTTGAGCGGGCGCAACGCGTTGAACCAGTCGATGCGGGCGGTTTCGAAGTAGCGGAAATACGTGGTGTTGTTGAGGTGGCCCATCGCGTCCATGTCGCCCCAGCGGACTTGAATAAGCATTTCATAAATCAGCTTCTTTTTCTCTGGAATAAGTATTTTCATTTATATTTTGATCATTTTTTGATACAAAACTTACATAAAATAATAGCAGTAAGTCAAATTAATTCGTGACTTCAATTCGTCAAAAATCTCGAATAGATGTGAAAAATAAAATAATTACGCCCCAAACCCATCATCCGCCGATATCACCGCCCCATTGATGAAGTGGCTTTGGTCGCTGCAGAGCATCACCAACAGCGCGTCAAGATCTTGCGGCTGGCCCACGCGTTTGCGCGGCAGCATGTTCACGAGTTTCTGGCCCTGCTCGGTTTGCCAATGGTGGTGGTTGATCTCGGTGTCAATGTAGCCCGGGCAAATCGCGTTCACGTTGATGCCGAAGCGGCCCCACTCCACGGCCATGGCTTTGGTCATCTGGATCACCGCCGCTTTGCTCATGCAATACACGCCGATTTGCGGCAAGACTTTGAGCCCTGCTGTGGAGGCTATGTTGATGATGCGCCCGCCGGTGAAGCCGCCCGGTGCTGCACCTTTGGCGCGTGCCAGCATGCGTTTGCCGACTTCCTGGGCCACAAAAAATGCGCCTTTGACATTGGTGTCGAAGATGAAGTCGTAGTCGTCTGACGCCACGTCCACAAGGCGTTGGGTGTTGCTCACGCCCGAGTTGTTGACCAGGATGTCAATCGAGCCGACTTCCGTCTCAGCCCGCGCCACAGCGGCTTTGATCGAGGCGTGGTGGGTCACGTCCAGCTCGACGACGTGGGCCGAGCCGCCCTGGCCTTCGATTTGCGAGCGCAATTCTTTGAGCTTTTCGACACGGCGGCTGGCCAGCACTACCGCCGCACCAGAGGCTGCCAGCGTGCGCGCAAATTGCGCACCCAAGCCGCCCGAGGCGCCGGTGACGAAGGCCACACGGCCCGAAAGATCAATGTTGTATGCCATTTGGAGTGCTCCCACAAAAGAAAACGGTGACGGCTATTGTGGCACTCGCGCATTGGACAATGCAGGGCGCGCTGCGAATAAAATGGCGTTGAAACCGTTAGTATTGTGCCGTTGTGCGCCGCGTCTGAATCCACTTTCAGAACGCAGCTGCAACCTCCCATTTCCAAACCAAGAAGACAAGAAGAGCACCCCATGACGCAAGAAGAAATCCTCGCCCAGTTTGGCCCGCGCGAAGCCATGGAATACGACGTGGTGGTGGTCGGCGGCGGGCCCGGCGGCCTGGCAACCGCGATTCGCTTGAAGCAGCTCGCCGCAGAATCGGGCAAAGACATCTCCGTCGTCGTCCTTGAAAAAGGCTCCGAGCCGGGCGCGCACATTTTGAGCGGCGCCATCATGGACCCGATTGCGCTGAATGAACTCATCCCCAACTGGAAGGAACTCGGCGCGCCGCTGAACCAGCCGGTGACTGATGACGCCTACATTTTCCTGGGCGAGAAATCAGCCCTTCGCGTGCCCAACTTGCTGCTGCCGCCCTTCGCGCACAACCATGGCAACTACATCGTCAGCCTGGGCGCGGTCACCAAGTGGTTGGCCGAGCAGGCCGAAGCCCTGGGCGTTGAGATTTTCCCCGGCTTTGCTGCCGCCGAGGTGCTGTACACCGAAGACGGAAAAGTCAAAGGCGTGGCCACCGGCAACTTGGGGCTAGGCAAAGACGGCGAGCCGATGGAGAGCTTCCAGCTCGGCATGGAGATTCTTGGCAAATACACGGTGTTCGCCGAAGGGGCACGCGGGCATCTGGGCAGGCAACTGATTGACAAATTCAATCTGGCCGAGGGCCGGGACCCACAGAGTTTCGCCCTCGGCATCAAGGAGCTGTGGGAGATCTCCCCTGAGCGCCACCAACCCGGTTTTGTGATGCACACCGCCGGCTGGCCCATGGAGAACGACACCTACGGCGGCGCTTTTCTCTACCACCTGGAAGACAACAAAGTCGCCATGGGTTTTGTCACCGGCCTGGGTTACACCAACCCCTACTTAAGCCCGTTTGAAGAATTCCAGCGCTGGAAGACGCACCCCAATGTGCGCTACTACCTGGAGAACGCCAAAGGCGAAGTCACCGCCAAGCGCCTCTCCTACGGCGCGCGCGCCATCAACGCCAGCGGCATCAACGCCCTGCCCAAAACCGTGTTCCCCGGCGGCGCGCTGGTGGGTTGCAACGCGGGTTACCTCAATGTGGGCCGCATCAAGGGCAGCCACGCCGCCATCAAGACCGGCATGTTGGCCGCAGAGGCCGCGTTTGCCGCCGTCACGGCTGGCCGCCAGCACGACGAGCTGGCCGCCTACCCCGAGGCCTTTGCGCAAAGCTGGCTCTACAAAGAGCTCAAGAAAGACCGCAACTTCAAAAACTGGTTCAAGTACGGCCTGGTCACTGCCACGCTGATGAACGGCTTTGAACAATTTGTGTTGCGCGGCCATATGCCCTGGACGCTTAAACGCGACAAGGCCGACCACGAATACCTCAAACCCGCCGCCGAATGCCAACCCATCGTCTATCCCAAACCCGATGGCAAACTGACGTTTGACCGCCTCTCCAGCGTCTTCATCAGCAACACCAACCACGAAGAACAACAGCCCGCGCACCTCACGCTCAAAGACAACATGGTGCCGGTCAGCATCAACTTCTTGAAATACGCCGGGCCCGAGGCGCGGTATTGCCCCGCTGGTGTCTATGAATTTGTGAAAAACGACAGAGACGAAGACCGCCTGCAAATCAACGCGCAAAACTGCGTGCACTGCAAAACCTGCGACATCAAAGACCCGACGCAGAACATCGTCTGGGTCACGCCCGAGGGCGGGGGCGGGCCGAATTACGCGGGGATGTGAACCCTCGATTTGCAGGTAAGCTCTGCGACAACATCAAACCCCTGGAGCTTGAACCATGCAAATCGTGATCACCGGCGGAGCTGGATTTTTGGGCGTACGGCTGGCGCGCACCTTATTGGCCAAAGGCAGTTTGTCTTTGGCGGGCGCCGCACCAGCGGCCATTTCAAAACTGACGCTGGTTGACCGCGCCGCGCCGCCTGCTGACTTGCTGGTCGACGCCCGTGTGGCCGCCCTCACCGGCGATTTGAACGCTCTTCTTGAATCAAGCGACCCGTCAAGTCACGTAATTACTGCGCAGACAGCTATCATTTTTCATTTAGCAGCGGCAGTGAGCGGTGAATGCGAAGCTGACTTTGACCTCGGCATGAACAGCAATTTCAAGGCGACGCTGCGGCTTCTTGAAAACTGCCGCGCGCTGAAAACAAAACCCGTGGTGCTGTTTGCAAGCTCCCTCGCCGTGTTCGGCCACTCGCCCGAGACGCCCTGCCCGGCGACGATTGAAGACACCACGCTGCCTACGCCGCAAACCAGCTACGGCATTCAGAAACTCATTGGCGAACAACTGGTGGCTGATTTCACCCGCAAGGGTTTCATCACCGGCCGCAGTTGCCGCCTGATGACGGTGAGCGTGCGCCCCGGCAAACCCAACGGTGCGGCGTCGAGTTTTTTCAGCGGCATGATCCGCGAGCCGCTGGCAGGCGTCAAAGGCGCGTGTCCGGTCGCGCCTGAGACCGAAGTGGCGCTGTCGTCGCCGTCACTGACGATTCAAGGCATCATTCGCGGCGCCGAAGCGTCTGACGCGCAGTGGGGCCCGCGCATCGGGTTGAACTTGCCGGCGCTGACGACAACCACCGGCGAAATGGCCAAAGCCTTGGAGCGCGTGGCCGGCAAAGCGGTGGCTGATCTGGTCGATTGGACGCCCGACGCCAACATCCGAAAAATCGTCGCGACCTGGCCCGCCCGCATCAATGCACAGCGCGCCAAAGGGCTCGGGCTGTTGCCCATTGGCAGTTTTGAAGAAATTGTGCGCGAGTATGTGCGAGAAAACCCCGATGCTGTGAAGCTGCCGTTGCAGTGACCATCCTTTAGGTTGCGCGGCGTGCCCGAAGCGAAGATCCTCGACATCCCTTTCCTGTTTCGCGACAAAGCCCACGCGCACGCTGTGCTCGATGGCCCGATTGGCGAAGAGATGCTCAAGCAGTTTGAGCCCAAAGGCTTCAAGGCGCTGGCCTGGGCCGAAAACGGCGTGCGCCACATGACGAACAACAAGCGTTCCGTCAACTCGCCTGACGACTTGAAGGGCTTGAAAATGCGCACGATGGAGAACCCCATCCACATCGCCGCCTACAAGGGTTTTGGCATTGTGCCCACCCCCATGGCCCTCCCTTAAGTGTCAGCAGTAAATAGAACTGTCCGGTTTTAAAGCAAATGGATTGTCCGGATTATGGAGAAGGGATGCAAGACACCCCATAAGCCGGGCCCGCTATGTGCAAGAGAACCGCAAGATGAGATTTTTGGAAGCTTACGAGGGGTGGAACGAAGGTCGGCTGACGCAGACTGAGGCGGCCGTATTGCTGGGCCAGTGCGTGCGCAGCATTCGCCGCCACATTGAACGATTCGAGGCCGCCAATGTAGAGGCTTTCGGCTACCTCGGCAGGCGCACCGGGCGCGCAGGGTATCCGCAGGCGCACTGCGCCGAGCTGCTGGAGTGCGCGACACATGCTATTTTGGGCGCATGCATTGATGCCTATGCAGTGGAACAGTATTGGGTCAGGTCTCAATGCTGTTCGGTTAACAAAAAAATACCCATATAAGTCAAATATTTACGCGCACTTTCGAACCTCAAAAACTACTTAACCGAACAGCATTGGGTCAGGTCTTGAACTATCAGATCTCAAATCAACTTCACAATCCGACTGACGCTGGTGTAGTGCAGCTGGAAATGCTGGGCTAGTTGCGCCATGGTGTAGCCACCGGTGGCAAAGGCGGCCTGAATTGCGGCGTTGCGGTGGTTGGGGTGTTGGCGTTCAAAAGCCTCCAGCGCCTTTGGCTGCGGCCTGCGCTGGATGTTCGGAATCTCCCGGCGCGAGCCGCTCACGCTGGTTCCTGGGCCA
>JANOYE010000120.1:0-7423 GCA_031428695.1 Rhodoferax sp.
CTGAATTGTTTCAAGGGTGCTATATATTTAGAAGCTGACTACGCAATAAATACGTGACTTAGCGGCTTGATTATCTTTCAAGCCCTGCGCGAACTGACCCAAATGCCGCCCACGATCAACACAAACGCGAGCGCGTGGTAAAGCTTGGGCAACTCGCCCAGAAACGCCGCTGACATCACCGCTGCGAAGAGCGGCGTGAGGTTGGCGAAGAAAGACGCCATGGCCGGGCCCACGCGTTGCACGCCGGTGGTCCAGCAGCGGTAGGACAAAATCGCCGGGCCGATGGCTACGTAGGCGAGGGTGATGGCCAGCGGCCAGCCCCAATGAAAATGCGCGTCGGTCAGCGTCCACTCGGCTGCAGAGAACATGCCCGACCACAGGAGGCCGAAGACCATTTGCGCCATCAAAAAGGCCGCCCAGTTGCTGCGTATCGAAGGTGGATCGACGGGTTTGGTCAACAACCAGCTGTACCAGGCCCAGGCCAGCGTGGCCAGCAGGATGTACCAGTCGCCCGGCACAAGCTGCAATTGCGCCAACACCGACCACTCGCCACGGCTCAGCACCAGGAGCACTCCTGCGACGGACAACAGCGCGCCGGTGATTTGGCGTTTTGTGATTAACTGGCCAAAAAACAGTTTTCCGATCCCCAACATGAAGATCGGCGCGCTGGAGGCCACGAGCGTCACGTTCAGCGGCGTGGACGTTTTGAGCGCCAAATATTGAAAGCAGTTGTAGCTGCCTACGCCCAAGAACGCCAGCAGCGCATAACGCCGCCAGTGGGGCCACAGCGCGCTGCCGGGTTTGAGCACTTGCCAGGCGAAGGGCAGCAGCAGAAAAAACGCCACCAGCCAGCGCATGAAATTCAGGGTGATGGGGGAGATCAGGCCAGTGACGGAGCGGCCAACGACCGCGTTTCCGGCCCATAAAAGAGGTGGCACGAGGAGCAGCAAAGCGGTGCCGGGCGTCAGGCGTTCTAGGTTCATGTGTGCGACACTTTAACTTGACATTTCAGCGCGTTAATTAACCCAGCAACCCACAGGACGAACCCATGAGCAAAGCAGTCATCATCGAAAAAAACGGCGGCCCGGAAGAAATGAAAATCGTCGACGTGCAAGTCGGCGACCCAGGCCCCGGCGAGATTCGCATCCGCCACAAGGCCATCGGCCTGAACTTCATCGACGTCTACCAGCGCAGCGGCCTCTACACGCTGCCCATGCCCTTGAAACTGGGCATGGAAGCCTCGGGCGTGGTCGAAGCCGTGGGCGCTGGCGTGACGCACCTGGTCGCGGGCGACCGCGCAGCTTACGCCAGCAACCCGCCCGGCAGTTACTCCGAAGTGCGGGTGATGCCGGCCAAAAACGTCTGCAAATTGCCCGATGCCATTTCGTTTGAAACCGGCGCGGCCATGATGCTCAAGGGCATGACGGCGCAGTATTTGCTCAAACGCACCTTGCCGGTGGAAGGCCTGAAGGCGGGCGACCACATCTTGTTCCACGCCGCTGCAGGCGGTGTCGGCTTGATCGCCTGCCAGTGGGCCAAAGCGCTGGGTTACCAGCTCATCGGCACGGCAGGGTCTGACGCCAAATGCGCGTTGGCCAAGGAGCACGGCGCGGCGCACGTCATCAACTACGCCAAAGAAGATTTCGTCGCCCGCGTGAAAGAAATCACTGGCGGCAAAGGGGTGAAGGTGGTGTACGACTCGGTCGGCAAAGACACCTGGGACAAATCGCTCGATTGCCTGCGCCCCTTTGGCTTGATGGCGAGTTTCGGCAACGCCTCGGGCCCTGTCGGGCCGTTTGCGCCCGCCATGCTGGGTGGCAAAGGGTCGATTTACGTGACGCGCCAGACGCTCTTCACCCACATCGCCACCCGCGAAGTGAACCAAGCCATGATGGACGACCTCTGCGCTGTGGTGGAAAGCGGCGCGGTGAAAATGCGCATTGACCAGCGTTACGCGCTGGCCGACGTGCAGCAAGCGCACCGTGATTTGGAAGCGCGCAAGACTACGGGTTGCACCATCATCACCCTGTAAATCCCCGACACGTGGCGACTCCCGCAGCCCCTGCGTTGTTCGCGCCAGACTGGCTTGCAACGCTGGGGGGCAGGGCGCACCAGGCACCTTTGCGGGCGCGGGTGGCGCTGTTCGCGGCGGGCCAGCAGGTGGGCACTGTTGTGCATGGGCTGCTGGATGGTTTTTTAAATGAATCCAGCCTCTGGGTCACGCAGAATGTTCGTAGCAAGCTCCTAAAAGAAGAGCGGTTGGAAAATGGTTCACCGCTTGTTTCGTGGCACGTCCAAGGCCCGGCGACCGAGTCGTTGAATCAAATCTCCCTCGCTTTGCGCGGTGCGCCGCCTGGGCACCTTGCCCATGGCTACGTGGCCAAATACTGGCGCGGCGAGCAGTTGGGTGTGTACGGCGCCAGCGGCGACTTGCTCGGCAGCGTGGAGCGCGGCGCGGTGCGGCCTTTGGGCATCGCCACCCGCGCTGTGCACCTGGTCGGCCAGACGCCTGCGGGCCACATGTGGGTGCAACAGCGCGCCCTCGACAAAGCCAACGACCCCGGCCTGTGGGACTCCCTCATGGGCGGCATGATCGCCGTGAACGACGACTTGCACACGGCGCTGGCCCGCGAAACCGCCGAAGAGGCGGGACTGGCGATGGCGCAATTGTGCGATGTGGCGCTGCGAGGCCGCGTCAACCTGCAGCGCCCGGCGGACAACACCGGCGTGGGTTATGTCATGGAAGACATCGACTGGTTCAGCTGCACCGTGCCGCAAGGGCTGGTGCCGGTGAACCAAGACGGCGAAGTAGCCCAGTTTCAACTGCTGGAGCGCGCGGAGCTTGTCGCGCGTTTGCAGCGTGATGAGTTCACACTGGAGGCGTCTTTGATTCTTGTGGCAGCGCTTTCGCAAAGCGTGGAGGCCATCACGCCATGAGCGAGGCATTTGAGGCTGCAAAGCGGCACTTTTTGCAGGGCCTGGCGCAGATGCAGGCCGGTGAAGCGGCGGCGGCTGAGCTGTCGTTCGAAGCGTCATTGAAGTGTGTGCCGGGGCGTGTCTCCACCTTGACCAACTTGGGCGCTGTGCGCGTGAGTTTGGGCAAATTCACAGAAGCGCTGGCCGTGCTGGAAGAGGCTGTGAACGGCGACACCCACAACGCGCCCGCCTGGGGCTACCAGGGACAAGCGCTGTTGGCCCTGAAGCAGCCCGCGCAGGCGTTGCCTTGCCTCGTGCGCGCCGTGGCGCTAGAGCCGGGCAATTTGATGGTGCGGCTGCTGCGCTCTGAGGCCGAGCTGGCGCTGGATCTGAGGCTGCCGGCGCTGGCGTCGCTCGATGCGGCGCTGGCCATTGACCCGGCGGCAGCGCTGGCCTGGAGCAACCGCGGCATGTTGCTGCGGGATTTGCATCGGCTGGACGAAGCGGCCGCCAGTTTCGAGCGGGCCATTGAAACGGGGGGCGACGCGCAACTCAACGGTTATTACCTCGCCTCGCTCAGGGGCACGACCCCCGCCAACGCGCCGCGCGCTTACGTGGAGAAACTGTTTGACGGCTATGCTGAAGACTTCAGCGGCCACCTGGTGCAGGCGCTGAATTACCGGTCGCATGAACGCCTGGTGGCGCGTTTGCGGGCGCGGCACCCGGCGCGCTTCAGCCGGGTGCTGGACGTGGGCTGCGGCACGGGTTTGTGCGGTGCCTTGATTCGACCCGTGGCAGACCACCTTGAAGGTCTGGACATTTCCGCCGTGATGGTTGAAAAGGCGCGGTTGGCGGGCATTTACGACCGCCTCACACATGGCGACGCGCAGGCGCATTTGCGTTCATTGGCCGCAGCTGGTGCGCCTGATGGCGGCGCCGCGCGGTTCGACCTGATTCTGGCTGCCGACGTGTTCAATTACGTCGGCGAATTGGCGGCCATTTTTGCCGCGTCGCGCGAGGCGTTGAAACCCGGCGGGGCGCTGTGTTTCACCGTGGAGCTGTTGGCCCCCAAAGAGGCAAGCTGCGATGCGGACTTGCAATTGCGAACCAGCCTGCGTTACGCGCATTCAGAGGCCTACTTGCGGCGCGCTGCTGCCGACTGCGGGTTGGCGGTGGACGAGATGGTTCACGCGCCGATGCGGGAAGACCAGGGGGTGGAAATTGCTGGCCTGCTGGTGTTTATGAGCCGGCCGAAAACGCCTGCCAACGCTCTTTAACACCCAGGCAAACCTCTGCTGCGGCCAAGCTCACTTCAAATCCTGCAGTTTCGAATGGCGCAAGCGGTTCGGCGCCAGCGCACCGGCCAAATCCAGAATCGGGTAGGCGATGGAGCAGATGTGTGAATTGATGCGTTTCAAGTCGCTGATCAAGTCCAAGTGCAGCGAGCTGGTCTCGATGCTCTGCACCGTGTTGTGCGAGAGCCGCGCGAGGTGGGTGGTGGCGTATTCACGCTCCAGGTCGCGGAAGCGGGTTTTTTCTTCCAGCAGTTTTTGCGCGTCGCGCAGGTTGCCGTTCAAGAACACGCTCATGCTCAGGCGCAGGTTGTCCACCAAGCGCCCATGGAGCTCGCAAATCTCGGCCATGCCGGCTTCTGAAAACTCGCGGCCAGGGCGGATTTTTTTGTCTTCGATGTCTTGGATCACCCGCTCGATGATGTCGCCAATCTGCTCCATGTTGATGGTGAAGGTGATGATGTCGGTCCAGCGGCGCGCTTCGTTTTCAGCCAAGGCCTCGCGCGATATTTTGGTCAGGTAATACTTGATGTCTGTGTACAGCTCGTCAACGGTGTCGTCCATCTTGCGCAGGTCGGCGGCGAGTTTGCGGTCGTTGTGGCGGATCACGCTCAGCGTGCCGACCAGCATGTTCTCCACCACGTCAGCCTGGTGCATGGCTTCTCGTACAGCGCAGGAGATGGCCAGTGAAGGTGTGGCCAGTGCCGAGGCGTCCAGGTGGCGCTGGCGCCCAGCCATGGTCGCCACATCAGGCTTGGGCAGCCAGGCGCCCACGAGTTTCGCCACCAGTGGCGTGAAACCGATGAAAAGCACGCCCATCACCATGTTGAAGGCCAAATGGAAAAGCACCACCTGGGTTGCCAAGTCGCCCACCACTTTGGGGATGTAACGCAGATAAACGGCGATGAACGCAATGGCGATGGCGATGCCGATCACCTTGAACACCAGATTGCCCAGCGGCACCTGCCGGGTCTCAACTTTGGCGCGAAGGGTGGTGAGCACGGCCAGCAAACCGCTGCCCAGGTTGGCGCCGAGCACCAGGCCGATGGCGACATCAATCGGCACCACATGCGAGTGCGCCAAAGTCGCTGTGAGCAGCACAATCGCCAGGCTGGAGTATGACAACACCGTCAACACCGCGCCGACAAAAATCTCAAGCAGCAAGTCGCTCGTCAACGCCGCCAACAAAGACTTGACGACCGGCGCCTGCGTCAGGATATTGGCCGACTGGGTGACCAGCCTGAGCGCCAGCAACATCAAACCCAGGCCGATCAGCACCCGGCCAATGCGCCCCAAGGTGGTGGACTGGCGCAACAGGAACATCACCACACCCGCCAGGATGAACAGCGGCGAGAGCCACGACAAATCGCGCGAGAACACCACCGCCATCAGGCTGGTGCCGATGTCGGCGCCCAACATCACCGCCAGCGCCGAGGGCAAGCTCATGAGGCCCTGGCCAACGAACGCGGCAACGATCAGCGCCGTGGCCGTGCTGCTTTGAACCAGCGCCGTGACGCCAATGCCCGAGAGGCTGGCGGCAAAGCGGTTGGAAGTGCTTTTGGCCAGCACGTTACGCAAAGAAGCGCCAAACACACGCAAGATGCCAGTGCGCACCAGGTGGGTGCCCCACACCAACAGGGCGATGGCGGCCAGCAGATTCAGGAGGTGGGTCACGTCGCCATCATAAGCGGCACCCTCAGGGGGCAGCGACCCGCGAAGCGGCGGAGCGTGGGGGCGTCATATTTTCCGAAGGGCCGTTCCCGAGGAAAAACGGCCCCCTTGGGGGGCAGCGACCCGCGAAGCGGCGGAGCGTGGGGGCGTCATGCTCATGAGCGTTTCACCCGCAGGATCTCATCCAAGATCAAGCAGACCGCGCCAATTGAAATGGCGCTGTCGGCAATGTTGAACGAGGGGAAGTAACCGCCTGAAAAAACCGGCTTCAGCCAGTCCCAGTGGAACTGTAAAAAATCCACCACGTAGCCGTACATCATGCGGTCGATCACGTTGCCAATGGCGCCGCCCAGAATGCAGGCCATGGCAAACGAGAAGAGCTTCTGGCCGGGATGAGACTTCAACATCCAAACGATGAACACCGCCGCCGCCAAACCAATCGCGGTGAAGAGCCAGCGCTGCCAGCCGCCCGCGCCCGCGAGGAAGGAAAAGGCCGCGCCTTCGTTGTGCCAGCGCACCACGTTGAAAAAGGGGGTGACAAAGGTGCTGTCGCCGAGTTTGTAGTTGCCCACGATCAGCACTTTGGTGAACTGGTCGGCCAGGAGGATGATGAGGGCCAGGCCCAGCCAAACTGTCAGGCTGGCCGCGTTGGCACTGCCAGACGGTTTGCTGGCATAGGAGCGGCCTGGCGCGCTTTTGCCGGCGGCCATCAGACAAACACCCGGGTTTCGCCCGCGCCGTGCAGGTTGCTCACACAGCGCGCGCAGATGCCGCCAGTCGCGCTAGTTTCACCACCGTCATTTCCCTCGCCAATCGTACCCATTTTGGGTGCGATAACTGCCACATAATGCCAACAACGCGCGCATTTTGAATGTTTTGAGGCCTCAAGTCTCGTAAAAAGGTCTTTTCCTGCTTCTAAATTAATAGCAGATGTGATGAAAGCGAATTTCAAATCCGCGCCCAGGCTGGCCAAAAGGGCGCGGTCTGCGTCATTGGCGATGAGTGTGGCCTCAACCTGCAACGAGGAGCCGACCTTGCCCGCTGCGCGCAACACTTCAATGTCTTTGTTCACAACATCGCGAATGTCACGCAGTCGCATCCATTTGGCCAGCAGCGCTTCGTCGGGCGCGTCCACAGTCAAATAGGTGTCCAGAAAAATCGACGCTGCGTTCGCCGCTGGCACTTTGCCGGCCTTGGCCAAAACGCCCCAGGCCTCTTCAGCTGTGAAGCTCAAAAACGGCGCCATCCAGCGCAGCATGGCTTGGGTGATCTGCCACAGCGCGGTCTGCGCGCTGCGCCGGGCCAGCGACTTTGGCGCGGTGGTGTAAAGGCGGTCTTTGAGCACATCGAGGTAAAACGCGCCCAAATCTTCGCTGCAATAAATTTGCAATTTGGCGACCACGGGGTGGAACTCGTAGACCTCGTAATGCGCCAAAATTTCGGCTTGCAACTGCGCGGCGCGGGAGATGGCGTAACGGTCGATTTCGACCATTTTCTCCAGCGGGACGACATCAGCCAAAGGATCGAAATCACTCACGTTCGCC
>JANOYE010000121.1:0-37679 GCA_031428695.1 Rhodoferax sp.
GTTCGCCCACAGCGCCTTCTACAACGCGCCTTTGCAGCGCATTGAAATGCACTTGATGAGCCGCGTGCACCAGCAAGTGCGCCTGTGCGGGCAAACCTTCAGTTTCGAAGAAGGCGAGACGCTGCACACCGAGAATTCCTACAAATTCACCATCGACGGCCTGCGCGCGCTGGCCATCAAGGCTGGCTTTACGCCCGGCCCGGTCTGGACAGATGCCAATCAGCTGTTCAGCGTGCATTGGCTCGTTGCGCCGCGCTGAACCCGTGCAACGCCAACCATTTTCAGGAGAAGACTATGAAAGCGATTTGGAACAAAACAGTGATTGCCGAGAGTGACGACATCGAGCTCGTCGAAGGCAACCACTACTTTCCCGAGGCCTCGCTCAAGCGCGAGTACACCACCTTCAGCAACCACAAAACCAGTTGCGCGTGGAAAGGCCAGGCAAGTTATTTGTCACTCATGGTCAATGGGGAAAAGAACACCGACGCCGTGTGGTTCTATGCCGACCCGAAGCCTGAAGCTGAAATGGTGCGCGGGCGCGTGGCTTTTTGGAAAGGCGTGAGCGTCGAGCCATGAATGCTGAAGCATGACTGGCCTGATCGCGCCATCGTCGCTCGCAGGGCTTGATCTTTTAACCGGCGCCTTGACCCAGCGCGGTTACGCTGTGCTGTCGCCCGAACTGGTGGCACATGGCGCAGGCTGCAGTCTGCCCGAATTGCAGGCCCTGGACGCCTCCTGGAACAACCTGGCCACCGACACCTACCTGAAAGACGGAGGCCGTTACCGCAAGCGCAGGCATTCGTGTTTTGTTGTTGACGGCGCCGAGCTGACGCAAACGCCGCACCGCGCGCATTGGCAACCCGTGGAATACAACGCCCTGCATGGCGGCATGCAGCGCTGGTTTGAGCCAATGTCGCCAGAAGTCGTGAAAACCGCCGCATGGCAAAAACTGCTGCTGTGGCTGGCCGCCGTGAGCAGCGCGTGCGCCATTGCCGCTGGCGAAGGCCAGAAGCCAAAGCCCTGGTTCGTCGAAGCCCACCAGTTCCGCATCGACACCACCGACGGCATTGGCCGCCCCACCCCCGAAGGCGCGCACCGCGACGGCGTGGATTTTGTTGCCGTCTTCATGGTCGAACGGGCCCACATCAAAGGCGGCGAAACCCGCGTGTTTGACGCCAACGGCTCATCCGGCGAACGCTTCACCCTCACACAGCCCTGGTCGCTGTTGGTGCTCGACGACGCGAAAGTGATCCACGAGTCAACGCCGATCCAGCCCGTGGGGGAGGGCGCGCACCGGGATACGCTGGTGGTGACCTTGCGGGCGGGTGCGTTTCAGGACGCTTTTTGAACTGTCGCTCCTGGAGGTGGCAGACTGGCGTTTTACGTCCCTGGCGGGATCAGGCCGACGGGACACTCAGCTACGCGGCTGTCACCCACGGCGGCCTATGGCCGCCAGTTCCTTCTTTATGCCGCTACGCTGAGCGCCCCATCGACCTGATCCAATTGGAAGTGAGGGATGTTCAAGCGTTGAGCACCACCCACCCCGGCCTCACCCGCGCGCCCACGGATGTGCCGGAACAACTGCCTTGAGAATCCAATTGGGATTGAGGAAAATTAAATTCAAAAGCGAAGGGAAGTTGTCAAGAATTTGGTAGCACCTGGTGCTACACTGACTCATGATTTCTAAACTTGAAAGTCGTGTTTTCAAGACGGCAAGATTTTCGAAAGAGGCAAGGAAGGCCAAGATCAATGACCAGCTTCTTTGTTTGGCAATTGAGCAGGTGATGGCGGGCCAAGCTGATGATCTTGGCGGTGGCATGTTCAAGTAGCGGTTGAACGACAACTTGCACCGATCCATCGTTCTTGCCAAAGGAGCGACATATTGGGTCTACGAATTTCTGTACGCTAAAAAAGATCGGAACAATATCAGTGATGGCGAGCTGCTTGCGTTTCGCCTGCTCGCCAAGAGCTACGCAAGTTTGACCGAATTCCAGCTAAACCAACTTCTTGGCGGGAATGGCCTTTTGGAGATTTGCAATGAAAACCGCAATGACAGCGAAAACCAAATTCAAAAGTGACGCTTTTGAAGCGATTCACACGTCTGCATCGGCGCTGCAAGAGGTTGGCGCCATCGACGCAATGACGATGCGCAAGTTTGATGAATCGTGCCTGGCAACGCCTGCCGTTTTGAAGCCCAGCCAAATCAAGCGGATTCGCCAGAGCGCGCATGTCAGCCAACCTGTATTTGCCAGGTACCTCAACACGAGCGAATCAACGATCCAAAAATGGGAGTCTGGGAGCAAACATCCCAGCGGGATGGCGCTCAAGCTGTTGGCAGTGGTAAAAAAGCACGGATTGGAAGTGTTGGCCTGATCAATTTTTTTGGGCGAAGGTTCGGGCGCTGATTGACCGCATGGCGTCAAACGACTTTCTGCTCCCGCAACCCAGCAATCGCCGCCGCATCAAAGCCCAACTCCCGCAACACCTCATCCGTATGCTCTCCGAGCTGCGGCGCCGGCATGCGGAACTTGGCGGGCGTGCCAGACATATCCACCGGGTGCGGCGCGAGCGGGTAGGGCTGCGACATGCCTGGGAATTCGCGCATTGGGAGAAGCTCAGCGGCTTTGATCTGCGCGTCTTCCAGTGTCTCGCGCGGCGTGTAGATCGGGCCGGAGGGGATTTTGGCTTTGGCCAGCGTGTCCAGCGCTTCCTCACGCGTCACGGTGGCGCACCATTCGCCCACCACGCGGCTAATCTCCAAGCTGTTGTCGCCGCGCACCAGGTCGTTGGCAAAACGCGGGTCGGTCTTCATGTCTGGCCTGCCGATGAGGTCACACATGCGCCGGAACATCGGATCTCCAATCGTCTGAATCAACAGCCAGCCAGTTTTAGTTTTGAAAGCGTCGCTGGGCGCGGTGGCAAAACCCCGGTTGCCTTGTGGAATACGGTCGGTCGCGCGCACCGATTGCTCGATCAAGATGCCGTTGGTCTGGATCACGGCGCTGCGCAACAACGAGCCTTCCACGAGTTGGCCTTTTCCGCTTTTCTCGCGCGCCCACAACGCCGCCAGCGCGCCCATGGCGCAAGCCTGCGCGGTGGAAAAATCGACGTAGGTGGTGATGGCGCGGCGCGGCGCATCGGGCAGGCCCGTCATGTGCATGGCGCCGCTCATGGCCTGGCCCACGCCGTCAAAACCGGGGCGTTGGCTCCAGGGGCCGACGGTGCCGTAAGCGTTCACCGTGACCAGCACGCAGCGCGGGTTCAACGCGCTCACGGTGGCGTAGTCCAAGCCCAATTGGGTGAGTGTGGGTGTGGGCAGGTTGGCCACCACCACATCAGCGGTCTTGATGAGTTTTCGCACGATCTCGCGGCCCGCAGGCGAGGCGAGATCGAGCGTGAGGCAGCGTTTATTGCGGTTGATCTGCAAGAACATGCCGCCTTCGCCCGACTCGGCGACCGGCAACACGCAGCGGTCTTCACCGCCTTCGAGGCGCTCGATGCGGATCACATCGGCGCCCATGTCGGCCAGCAGCGCGGCAGCATACGGGCCGGCGATGAAGCGGCCAAAATCAAGAACGCGGTATCCGGTCAACAAGCCCATGGCAGTCCGTTCAAAAGGATGGAAAGGTCAATTATGAATGGGCAGGGACATCCGACAAACCTGTGCCAAACCTGTACTATGGAACGTCGTCCCAAGGGTTTTTATGAAGTTTCCCTTTTTTCCGTTGGTGTGCGGCTTGATCATGTTGTCCACCGGCCATGCTGCCACCGTGCGTGTCGCTAACCAAGGCGATGTGTTGTCGCTCGATCCGCATTCGTTTAACGAAGCGGTGCAGCTGTCTTTTTTGAACAATGTGTTCGAGGCGTTGGTCACGCGTGGAAAAGATTTGAAGCTCACGCCGTCTTTGGCAAACCAATGGTCGGCGCCGTCTGCCAACGTGTGGCGCTTCGAGTTGCGCAAAAACGTCAAGTTTCACGATGGCGCGCCGTTCTCTGCAGACGACGTGGTGTTTTCGCTTGAGCGCGCGCGAGGCGAGGGCTCCGACGTGAAACCGCAATTGGCGTCAGTCAAAACAATTCGAAAGGTGTCGGATTTCGTCGTCGAGCTGGAAACCTCCGCCCCCAACCCGATCCTGCCCGAGCTGTTGACGAACGTGCTGATTTTGAACCGCGCCTGGGCCGAAACCAACCAGGCCACGCGCCCGGTTGACCGCCGACGCGGCATTGAAAACGCAGCGTCTTTCCGTGCCAACGGCACTGGCCCGTTTCGGGTGCGCGAGCGCCAGCCTGGCACACGTACGGTGTTGCAGCGCTCGCCGACGTGGTGGAACTCGTTTGAAACCAACCTGGACGAGGTGGTGTTCACACCGATTGAAAATAATTCCACCCGCGTGGCGGCTTTGTTGTCGGGTGAGGTGGACATCATCGACCCGGTGCCTTTGCAGGATGTGCAACGCATCAACAGCACGGCGAACCTTCGCGTGGTGGAGAACCCCGAGCTGCGGGTGATTTTTCTCGGCTTTGACCAAAAACGCGATGTGTTGCTCAACTCCAGCGTCAAGGACAAAAACCCGTTCAAAGACAAACGCGTGCGCCAGGCGTTTTACCAGGCGATTGACATACAAACCATCAAAACCCGCATCATGCGCAACGCCGCCTTTCCCACGGGTGGCATGGTGGCCAATGGCATTCGCGGCTACACGGCTGACATGGAGACCCGCTTGCCGTTTGACCTGGAAGCGGCCAAAAAATTGCTGGCTGAAGCCGGTTACCCCAATGGTTTTGAAGTGGCGATGAACTGCCCGAATGACCGCTATGTGAACGATTTGGAAGTGTGCCAGGCGGTGGCGGCCAACTTGGCGCGGGCGGGCGTCAAAATCAACCTGCAAGCCGAATCCAAATCCACCTATTTCCCCAAGGCACTCAAACGCGAAGTCAATTTTTTCATGCTGGGTTGGTCACCCGCGGGTTACGACGCGCACAACCTGCTGTTCACGGTGCTGGCCACGCCAAGCGGCAGCCAGGGCAGCTGGAATTTTGGCGCGTACAGCAACCCCAAGCTCGATGAGCTGACGGCGAAAATCCAGTCTGAAGTGAATGCGGAACAGCGCGCGTTGATGGTCAAACAAGCGCTGGACTTGCATGCCCAGGACATCGGCCATATTCCGCTTTACCAGCAAGCGCTGGCCTGGGGGCAAAAGAAAAACATCGACGCTTACCAGCGCGCCGATGGTTTCATGTTGTTCAAGTGGATGAGCGTCAAGTAACGAAAGGCGCTTAACCTGCCTCGTTCACATCAGCAATGGGGTTGCTTCCAAAATCGGCGCGATGCAGGTAGGCCAGCACTTTGCGCGCGCAGTCTTGCGGGCTGCTGAGGTGGCCGTTGGTCTTCAAGTCCAGAAAGCGGCCCTGATCGGGAAACTTGGCAGCCTCGGCGCCACGCAGGTGAACCTGCATGTCGGTGTCGATCACACCGGGGGCAATTGAGCAGACTTTCGCGCCATTCGGCAGTGCTGCTTCGTCCAGGGCGAGGCAGCGGGTGAAGTGGTCCATGCCGGCCTTGGTGGCGCAGTAGATCGACTGTGCGGCCATGGGCCGACGGCCCAACCCGCTGGAGATGTTGAGCACACGGCGCGACAAGCCAGGCCCTTTGGCCGATTGCCAAGCCTGCGTGGCGTGCAGGAACGCGGCGGTCAACTGCATGGGCGCTTCCAGGCCGACGCGCAACACCGTCGCGATTTCGGCGGGGTCGGACGCGCCCAGCGGGGCGATGGTCGGCAGCAGGGCGGCATTGTTGATCAGGGTGGCGCTTTGGAAACTGGCCCGCGCGCTGCCGTGGCGCGCCAGCCATTGCGTGAGCATGGCGGCAGCTTCAAACCCGTGGTCAAGGTTCAAAGGCCATTGCTCGATGGTGCAGCCGCTGGTTTTGGCAAGGCTGGCCAGCTCCGCGTTTTCTTTGCGCGAGATGCACAGCAAAAAATTGTCGGCTCGCAACAGTTGCTGCGCCATGGCGAGCCCGAGCCCGCGCGAGGCGCCGGTAATGATGTAGAGGTGTTTGGGCATTTGGGTCTCGACTTATGTGCGTAGGAGGCTATGATAAATATAGCGAAAAGAAATTTCAAAAAGGCGCGTGACTTTCGAATTGCATTGTCGCGCCAGTTGCCGGGTGCGCAAATGACAGAGTTGCAGCATGCAACATCAGACGCTCGGCCAGCTCGGCAATGTCAGCGGGCGCGTACAGCGCATCGCCCAAGATTGGGTGGCCGATGGCGGCCATGTGAACCCGCAATTGGTGGGTGCGGCCAGTGAGGGGTTCGAGTTCAACGCGGGCCGAAAGGCAGGTGTTGTTTTGCGCCGCAGCGGGTGCTTGCCGCCAGCGCGTGGTGCTGGGTTTGCCTTGCTCCAGGTTGACCATTTGGCGCGGCCGGTTGGGCCAGTCGGCGCTGATGGGCAGTTCGATGGTTGACCATGCTTGCGCATCAGCTTCGGCGGCGTTGGTGTTGCCTGCCACCCAGGCCACGTACCGTTTGTAGACCTCGCGTGCTTCAAAGGCCGCGCTCAATTTGCGTTGGTTGGCAATGCCGCGCGCCATCAGCACCAGGCCCGAAGTGGCCATGTCCAAACGGTGGACGACGAGCGCATCCGGGTAAGCTGCCTGCACCCTCGCGCTTAACGAGTCCTGCTTGTCAGCGCCTCGCCCCGGCACACACAACAGGCCGGCGGGTTTGTCGAGCAGCAGCAGCGCCTCATCAGCGAAGGCCAGCCTGAGGCCGCCAAGTGTCTGGCTCAAGCGGCTACCTTGGCTTGCACCAGCCGCTGCACCACATCGGCCAATTCGTCCACGCCGTTGGGTTTGCGGATCAAGGCGCTGGCGCCAGCGGCCATGGCGCTGTGTTCGATCTCGGCGGTGACGTAACCCGAAGCCAACGCCACCGGCAGATCGGCGCGGATGGATTTCGCTTCACGCAGCAGGTCAATACCACTGAAACCCGGCATGTTGTAGTCGGTGACCAGCAGGTCGAAGGCCTCGGGTTTCGCCCTTAAAGCCTTGAGGGCCAAACGCGGGTCGTTGAAGGAAGAGACCTGGTAGCCCCGGCGCGTCAACGCGCGCTGCACGAGAAACACCAGCGCCTGGTCGTCGTCCACGTACATGATGTGGCGCCCTGCGCAATCCGCCGCAGCGAATTGGCTGGCTTCCTCTGCGGCTGCATCGGGCTCAACGCCCAGCGCCAGCGGAAAAGACAAGGTGAACACGCTGCCTTGGCCGGGCGCGCTATGCAGGGCGACCGCCCCGCCGTGCGAGCGCATGATGCCGTGCACCACCGAGAGCCCCAAGCCGGTGCCTTGGCCGGTGGGCTTGGTGGTGAAGAAGGGTTCAAACACGCGCGCTTGGGTGGCGGTGTCCATGCCTGCGCCGGTGTCGCCCACGGCAACGCGCAGCGTCTCGTCATCGGCAACCAGCGAAATGCAAACGCTCCCGCGTTGGCCACCAATGGCCTGAACGGCATTGGTGCACAGGTTGAGCAGGGCCTGTTGCACCTGGGTTGCATCGGCCAGCACGGCGGGTAACGAAGCGCCGCATTCGACGCGCAAATCTATCGCGGGTGGCAAGCCGATCTTGACCAGACGTGCGGTTTCTTGCACCACGCCCACCAGGTCGATGGCGCTGCGCACCAGCGGCTCGTTGCGGCTGAAGGTCAGGATTTGGCTCACCAGGTCGCGTGCGCGCCGACCCGCCTTTTCAATTTCAGTCAAGCTCGTTTGGGCGGCGGAATTTACGCCCGCGTCTTGCCGCGCGAGTTCGACATTGCCCAGAATCGCACCCAAAATGTTGTTGAAATCATGCGCGATGCCGCCAGCCAAGGTGCCAATGGCCTGCATTTTTTGCGATTCACGCAGTTGCGCTTCCAACGATTCTTTTTGCGCGGTCTGCGCCAGCAGCGGGCCTTGGTCGACCACAGCGCAAATGAAATTGGCCAGGTCGTCCAGCGGGTTCTCGATGCGGGCGATGTGCAGGTCGGCGGTTAAATGGAAACGCTCGCCAGTGAACACCACGCCTTCGAGTTTGCTGCCGCCTTGGCTCTTGGCGGCAACAAAGGCTTGCGTGACACGCGCCAAGTGCTCAGGCAGCAGCAGCGGGAAGAGAAAGTTCAGCGGCGGGTCGCGCTCTTCCGGGCGGAAGTGCGACAAGGCCATGGCATTGCTCTCCAGCACCAGGCTGTTTTCGTCCACGACCAACAATGCCAGCGGCACATTGGAGAACAGCGTGGCGAACCGCTCCAGCGCGCCCTCGGCCATGCGCTGGCTGTAACGCAGGGCTTCGTTTTGCTGCTCAAGTTCGGCCCTTAGCTCGCCAGTAAGCTGGGCTCGGGCCGAGGGTTTTCTCGCCACGCCAACAACGCTTGACAGGGGCCTGATCGCAAGTTTGATCGGAGCTTGTAGCGGCTATTTGTTCTTCAACTTGCCACGCACCGGCACCGTCGTGGTGATGGTCGGGCGCACCGCGTCTGGCGAGACCGGCTTGGGCGGCGACGTGTCTTTCTTCGGTTTCTTCGTCATCTTGTTGCTGTTTTGCTGACCTTTGGCCATGATGGGCTCCTCAAATGGTGGGTGGGAAAGCTGCCATCTTAACGGCGAATCAGCGGCGAACCACGCTGTTGCCGGGCTCGAATTCGGCCGCCTTGACGGGGCTGTTGGCGCTGATGAAGGCGCGCAGCACGTCGGCATCGACATAACCGGTGTTGACGTAGCTCGGGTGCGCGGCGATGCGCGGGTAACCGTCGCCGCCGGTGGCCTGGAAATTGTTCACCGCCAGGCGGTAGGTTTTGGCCGGGTCAATTGGTGCGCCCTTGATGCGTGCGCTCGTCACAGCGTTGCCGGTAATGACCAACTCCACCCCCGCAAACTGCCCAAACGCGCCGGAGCCCACCGACATTTTGGCCGAGGCGTTCAAATAGTCCATCAACTCAGCGCCGGTGAAATCGACCGTGGCCACGGTGTTGCCGAAGGGCTGCACCTTGAGCACGTCGCGGTAGGTGATCTTGCCTGCCGGCAATGAATCGCGCACGCCGCCGGCGTTGAGCACACACAGGTCTGCCGAGGCGCGTTGCATCATGGCGCGGCAAATCAACACCGCCAGTGCGGCGGGTTTGGCGCGCACCGCGTTGCGGTCGCCGTCGAGTTTGCCGTCTGCGCTGCCGATCTCCAGCCCGAGTTTTTGCTGGCCGAAGTCTTGGTACGGCGAGAGCAGGGCAAGCATGGCCGCGTCTTCGGCGATCTGCACGGTGTAGGGCTGCTTGCTGGTTTTTCCGTCTGCCGCGCGCACGGTTTTCATCAGGTTGACAGGAATCAGCGCGTATTTGACGAGCTTGAATTCGCCGTTGCGGAACTCAAAATCGGCCCGGCCCACATATTTTCCCCACTCGTGCGCCTGCACGATCCAGGCGCCGTTTTGCCGCTCGGGTTTGCACTCTGCGCCGGGCACGTACTCGCGGTCGATCACGTTCTCGGCCTTCATGCAGGCGGGGTTTTGCGAGTGGCCACCGACTACCAGGTCGAGCCCTTTGACGGCACGGGCCATCTCCACATCACCCGGGGCTTGCGTGCCGTGTTTGCCGTTTTCGTAGTGGCCCATGTGGGTGGCGGCGATGACCACGTCGGCGCGGGCGCGCAGCTCGGGCACGACTTTGCCGGCCTCGGTGATGGCGTTGCGGAACTCAATGTTTTTCACGTTGTCCGGCAGCACCATCTTCTTGGTGTCTTCGGTGGTGAGGCCCATCACACCCACCCGCACACCGCCCAGGTTGAAGATTTTGTAGGGCTCAAACATGCGCTGGCTGCCCTCGTAAATGTTGGCGGCGAGCATCGGGAACTTGACCAGTTCGCGTTGCATTTTGAGCACGCTCAAGGGTTTGTCGAACTCGTGGTTGCCAACGGCCATGGCGTCGTAACCCAGCAGGCCCATGCCTTTGAAATCCGGCACGGCGTCTTGCAAGTCAGACTCGGGCACGCCGGTGTTGACATCGCCACCATCGAGCAGCAGGCTGTGGCCACCGGCAGCGGCCACTTCCTTGCGGATGCCGTCGATGAGCGTCTTGCGCGCCGCCATGCCGTATTCGCCATCGCCGTTTTTCCAAAAGCGGCCATGGTGGTCGTTGGTGTGCAGGATGGTGATCTTGTAAGTCTTGTCTTTTTCCGGCCCGCCCAAGCCCGCGCAACTGGCGAGCAAGAGCGACACGAGGGGCAAGACAAGGGCAGACAAACCCGTCCGGATCAAATTCATAAGCTACCTCAGGCACGTTCAACGAGCAAAGAAAACCAACGCTCAAAAACAAACTCAGCACTTGAGCAGAGCCCATGTCAAGGCGGGTCCAAAAACGGATTATCCATGCGCAGGCAGGCCAAACCTGCCTTTTCAACGCATCGTCTGGTTGCGGTTCTGGCTGACTTCCAGCGCGGTCACCCGGCTGGCCTGGTTGCCCCAGCTGCCCCGGATGTGGGTGATAACCGCCGCGACATCGCTGTCGGAGAGCGCCAGCTGATAAGGCGGCATGCCAAACGGCCGGGGATTCGCGCCCGTGGCCGGTGCAAACCCGCCATGAAGCACCGTTTGGACCAGGTTCACGGTGGACGTTAAGGTGACGGCGCGGTTGCCCGCCAGGGCCGGGTAGGCGCGCGCCACGCCTAGGCCTTGCTCGCCGTGGCATTGAGCGCATTGTTGCTTGTAAATTTTCGCGCCTTGAGGGTTGCTCGCGCTGGGCGCTGTTGGGGCTGTCTGCACGGTGTGTGTCGCCAGTGAGGGTGCTGTCGGCAAGTCTTTCAGATAGACGGCCATCGCCTGCAAGTCAGCCGGGTTCAGGTGCTGGGTGCTGCCCCGAACCACCTCGGCCATCGGCCCTGAGACTGAGGCCTGGGGGGACAGCCCGGTCTTCAGCAATGCCACGATGTCCCCAATCGCCCAGCGGGAAACGCCTGCATCGTGCACCGAAGTCAACGCTGGCGCAAACCAGTTTTGCATGGGGATCAAGCCGCCAGCCAGCGCGCCGCCGCCTTGGCTGGCACCCAGCGCGTTGCGCGGCGCATGGCAGGCGTTGCAATGGCCGAGCCCCTGCACCAGGTAAGCACCCCGGTTCCACTCGGCCGATTTGTTGGTCGCCGCTTCGTACGTGCCGGGCTTGAAATACAGCGCCCGCCAGGCGCGCAGTGCCCATTGAGCGCCAAAGGGCCAGCGCAGCTCATGGGCGGGCGTCGGCACAGGCTTGGGCGGCAAAGATTGAAAAAACGCAAACAGCGCATCCGAATCTTCGCGCGATACCAAGGTGTAGTTGGTGTACGGAAACGCCGGGGACAAAAGGCGCCCATTCTTGCTGCGCCCATGGTGCAGCGCTTGCCAAAAATCGTCGCGAGTCCAGTTTCCCAAGCCATGGATCGTGTCCGGTGTCAGGTTGCTCGCATACACCTTGCCAAAGGGCGTGTCGATGGCGCCCCCGCCGGCATAGGGCTCGGCACCGCGCGGGGTGTGGCAGCCCGCGCAATGGCCTGCCTGGGCGAGGTAGGCGCCACGCGCCACCAACGGCAACATCTTGGACGGCTCCTTGGACGAGATCTCGGTTGGTGCCTCGGTTGGCGCGGCTGCTGCGCCTTGGCCGGGCGCGCGGGCCTTGGCGCAGGCCAAGTCGGCGTGGTCACGGGCTAGGATGGCTGACACTTCAGGAGCCACGCCCGGCGCAGGCTTCATAGAGGCCTCTATCCCAAGCACCCGCTGCGACGACAGCCAAGCAGACACAGCGGCAACGTCATCTGGCCCCAGCCGTTTGGCGACCAGCGCCATGCAATCCGGCGCTGCACCCAGGCGCAGGCCCAGCCGCCAGCCACCCAGCTGGGCATTGATGTAGTCAGGCGACAGGCCCAAGAGGCCGGGTACATCAGGCGCAACACCCGTGAGCAACGCTCCGTGGCAGGCCGTGCAAGCTGGCAGTTGGCGCGAAGCGTCGCCCTCTTTCGCGAGTCGCTGCCCGCGTGCCAGCTGCTGCGCCGTGGCACCCGAACGCCGTGCTGGCACAGCTGGCGGCGCGTGGGGCAGGTCGAGCGCTGAGAAATGCTGTGCGATTTCAAACAGGTATTCGTCGGTCAATGGCGCCAGCAGGCCGGTCATTAGCGGATAGTGCCTGCGGCCGTCGCGGAAATCCATCAGTTGTTTGTAGAGGTAATGCGCTGGTTTGCCCGCCAGGCGGGGGTAATAGGCGTCGGGCCCGGCGCGGCCTTGCGGGCCGTGGCAGGTGGTGCAGGCTTGCACACGTTGTGCGAGGGTGTCTTCAAAGGGCGCGGCCTTTGTCTGAGCGCCAACAACGCCCGAAGTTGCGCCCCATGCAATGACCCAAAGGGCTTCCCAAACGGCGACAAGTGCCGCACCCCGCAGCAGCCAGGCAAGGGCCCGGCGCCACGCGTGGCGGAACGCGGCGGTCAGCCTTGCGCCACGGGCCGCGATGGGTCGCTGCACCACTCGCTCCAACTGCCGGCGTACAGGCCAGTGCGCCCCAGGCCCGCAATTTCCATCGCCAGCACGTTGGGCACCGCGCTCACGCCGCTGCCGCAGTGGTGCACCACCTTGGCGGGGTCGCGCCCGGCCAACAGGGCTTCAAATTCGGCTCTGAGCACTGCAGCGGGCTTGAATTTGCCGTCCGCGCCAATGTTCAAGCCAAACGGCCGGTTCAACGCACCAGGGATGTGGCCCGCAATCGGGTCAAGCGGCTCGACTTCGCCCTTGAAACGCGGCGTGGCGCGGGCGTCGATCAAGGTTTGGTTGGGGCGGCCCAGATTTGACGCTATTGTTTTAGTAGCTACTAAGCCACTTAATTCGTGACTTAGCGTATAGTTTTTCTTTAAATCTTTGGATTTGCCCTTATTATTAACACCCGTGTTAATAATTTCAGCCGCAACCCAAGCCTGCAAACCGCCATCGAGCACGGCCACGTTGTCGTGCCCCACCCACTTGAGCATCCACCACAAACGGCCGCAGTAGTTGGCGCCTTGCCGGTCGTAAACCACGGCCTGCATGTCGTTGGAAAACCCCACAGAGCCAAGCCAGGCGGCAAACTTTTCGCGCGCCGGCAGCGGGTGGCGGCCGCCATTGACACCACCGCCTGTTTTGTCGCTCAAGTCGCGGTCCAAATGAACGTACACCGCGCCAGGAATGTGCGACTCCAGGTAAGCCGCTTCGCCTGCTGCGGGCTTCATCAAATCGAAGCTGCAGTCGAACACCATCACAGAAGCGTTGGCGGATTTCAGCGCTTTGAGTTGGTCAACGCAGATGAGGGTTGTGTAAGTGTTTTGGTCGGCCATGGGGTGTTCTAGACGTTGGGGTTTAGCGCTGCTCTTCGTGATTGTCTGGCAAAGCGCGGTGGGTGAGCAGGGTCGCTGCAATGCCGCTGGCCACAATCAGGGCCATGCCGAGCCAGCCGATGAGCGGAATCACGTCGCCAAACAGCAGCAGGCCATACATCGCCGCAAACACAATGCCAGAATATTGCAAATTGGCCGCTGCCAGCGTGGGCCCCTGGCTGTTGGCGCGTGTCATGCACCATTGGCCGACGGAGGCCAACAAGCCGATGGGGATGATCCACAGCGCAGCGGCCAGGCTGATGTTTGGCCACGGCGTCACGCCCAAATAAGCAATGCCGATCAGCCCGCCCAGGGCCGTGCCCACGGCGAAATAAAACACCACCCGAGTGGCCGGCTCACCCACTCGCGCCAGCGCCGTCACCTGCAAATACGCCAGCGCCGCGCCGATGCCCGAGAGCAGGCCGATCAAACCGGCGAAGAGCTGGTTTTGCGCGATGGTGGGGCGCAGCAGCATCACCACGCCGGCAAACGCCGCCAGCACGGTGAGCACCAGCGGGCCTTGGCTCTGACCTTGATTCTTTGCGCTGCTTTGAGCGTTGGCGCTAACCAGCGAGCCACCGACCAGAAACGCGGCGATCCACACGCCGCTCATGTAGTTCAGCGTCATCGCCGTGGCCAGCGGCAAAAAAGCGATGGCGTAAAACCACGCGCCCATCGACACCGTGCCGACAAACGTGCGCCAGGCGTGCATCGCCGGCACCGGCGTGCGCAGTGGCGTGCCGCGCGCCCGCATGACGGCAGCGGTAAAGATGATGCTGACGACACCCCGGTAAAACACCAGCTCTGCCACGTTGAAACTTGAAGATGCTACCTTGATGCCCACGCCCATGGTGGCAAACAACAGCGAGGCGAGGATCATCCAGAGGGCTTGCATGGGGTGGTAGCGATGTTTAGCGCGAGACGGGGCAGGGTGAACTGGCAGATTGACGCGCTGCCAGTTTAAATGCCGTCAGCCGCCACCCAAGCGAGCTGCGGCCGCTAATCCCTGCATCGCATGCGTCGCGGGCGTAAAGCTGCCCGCGCCACTGTTGCTCAAAATTGAAGTGAAGCGCCAACGAAGATGATGGGGAAACAAATTGGTACAAAGGCGGTTAACCCGACAAATTAGTTTCTTTTAGCGACATATTACTGTTAGCGAGCACTAGCAATATTTCGTGAAAAATGTCCAGCCGAGCTGTCGGATTTCTTTACAGGAGCCAAATTGACTCGCCCATATTCTTCTTAAATTATTGATTATTAACGATAATTTTTATAGGCATAATAATTGCTTAATTTTTGGTGTTGTTGAGTTTTCGGCATTTTTTTCAAAACGAACAAAAGAAATTCAAATTGAAACAGTTGGTGTCTTGTTGGGTCAGCGCAGTCGCTGTCACGTTGTCGGTGTTTACGCCCGCTGCGTTTGCGGCCGTGGTGACGTTTGACGACGCCGCGGGTTTTGCTGCGCGCTTTATGGGTGTGTCGCCACCGCTCGAATTGAACGGTTTGACCTTCAGCGCCCCAGTGTTTGCCTCGGTTTGGGTCAACAACCCCAACGGCAACGGCACCAATGGCATGATTTTCTCGGGCACACCCAGTGAAAGCTTCACCATCTCCCGAACAGGCGGAGGGCTTTTCGACTTAAATAGCCTTGAATTGGGCCTGTCTTGGTTCGCCCAGAACGCGTCCGAGGACGTTGCAATCAACGGCGCCAACTATTCGATTGGGCAGGGATTGCAAACTTTCAACCTCGGCTTGGTTGGCGTTTCCTCCGTCACGGTGAGTGGCATGCCGGGTATTGCATTTGACGGTGGCGGTTCCAGCGCAGGCTATTGGCTGATGGACAACATCAATTTCGATTTGAGTCCGTCCAACACTGTGCCTGAGCCCGGTACCTTGGCCTTGGCGGGTTTGGGTTTGCTCGGCCTTGTCGCTGGCCGACGCCGCGTTGCAAGAGCCTGATGCCGAAGTGCAGGGCCGCTGAAAATCAAGGGCGCTGATGGCGCCCTTTTTTTCGCCTGGCGCCATGGTCTTGCATATATTTGACCCCCGAATCGCGCTGGTCAGCGGGATCAGGGTGTGCCGAGGACCAGGCTGGTGACGGGACTCGTCGCGTTTTCACCGCCGAAGATGACCAGTTTGCCGCTGAGAGCCGCCATGCCGTGGAAGGCGCGTTGGCCTACTATGGTTGACACCGGGTCGAGGTTCCAGGTGACGCCGTTGTCAAGCGATTGCAAAACGTCGCCGGTGTAGCCGAGACTTCCGAGCAGGTTCGAGCCACCAGCCATTCAGCACGTCGTTGTTGTAGGTGAAGCTGGCGGCAACGGTGACCATTGTGTCGCTGGTGCGCCCGCCAACCAAAAACAAGGCGGCCCCGTCAGACACGACCCGGAAACCCCGCAATGAGGTAATGCCGACCGGCAGCGGCGGTGCCGCATTGGTGTTGACCCAGCTGGCCCCGGCGTCGGTTGACTGGTACATAGGCGGCACAAGATTGTTGCCCACCGGTTGCGAGCCCACTACATAAAGCATGCTGCCGATGGTCGCAAGGCTCACGTTTTGCAAACTTCCAATGTTGTGATTGGCGGTTTTGACTTCCCAGGCCACTGGGCCGACAAACACGAAACTGATCGTACCTTGGCCAACTGTGGCCCTGCCATCACTGCCGCGGGCGACCGCCGAAATGGCTACGCTGCTGGCGCCAGGCGTCGTCACCGTGCCGGAAATCTCGCCGGTGGATGCGTTGATCGACATCCCAGCCGGCAGGCCGGAGGCGGTGTACGCGAGTGAGCAGGGGCTCTGAATGATGTTGCTGGCGGTTTGGGCGAACGACTGCGCCGTTCCGGCGTAGATCGCTGCAGGAACCGCGTAAGAAACGCGTGGTGTGCCAATGATGGTGCAGGTGGTGGTGGTGGTGGTGGTCGCACTACCTCCGCCGCAGGCAGCCAAGACCAGGGGCAGCAGGCAAGGCGCCCAATGAGCGAATTTCATGAAATTCTTTCTAAGGAGCCGTCGAATGGATTTGCTTGACGCCGAAGACATGGCGCGGATCAATCCTGCTTGCCACGGCCTGAATTGTCGAGCAATCAGAGCGGCAAACTAAAGAGATCAGCCACAAAGTGAAATATTGAAAAAGCGGAATAACTTCACGCTGTCGCGAATTTGCACACATTGGAAATCAACCCCAAATTGGGGTTGATTTTTGTGAGCAGTGCTTGCCGTTTATGAAGTTTTAGGGGTTTTTGTCCGCCAAGTCGCGAAAAATGGCCGCAATAAGCTATCAAAATAATAGCAAATCAACTCCGCGAAATTCACCCAACCTGCCCCATCTCGCGCCGGTACCACTCGTGAAACTGCTGCATGCCGTCTTCCATCGGGCTTTGATACGGCCCGGTTTCGTTGTCGCCGCGTTGCATCAGGGCCTGGCGGCCGGCGTCCATGCACAGGGCGATTTCGTCGTCTTCTATGCAGGTCTCCATGTAGGCGGCGCGTTGCGCTTCGACGAACTCGCGCTCGAACGCCTGGATCTCTTCGGGGTAATAAAACTCCACCATGTTCATGGTTTTTTGCGGACCGATGGGGTGCAGCGTGGAGACGGTGAGCACATGCGGGTACCACTCGACCATGACGTGCGGGTAATACGTGAGCCAGATCGCGCCGTAAGGCGGCGGCACGCCGTTGCGGTATTTCAGCAGCGCCTCCTGCCAGCGCTGGTACGCGGCCGAGCCGCCTTGTTCGTCGGCTTTGCCCAGGCGGTTGGCTACGCCCACCGTTTGCACCGAGTAGTGCGGCTTGAATTGCCACTGCAGCTCTTCGCATTCGACAAACTGGCCCAAGCCGGGGTGGAAGGGACCAACGTGGTAGTCCTCCAGATAGACCTCGATGAAGGTCTTCCAGTTGTAGTTGCACTCGTGCATCTCGACGTGGTCGAGCGCGTAGCCAGAGAAATCAAGCGCCTTGCTTGGCCCCAAGCCGGCCAGATCGGCGGACGCATCGCGGCTGGAGCCATCTTTGTTGCGCTCGAACAGCAGACCGTTCCACTCGGTGAGCGGGTAGTTGTGCAGGTTCAGGCAGGGGTCTTTTTCAAAATGCGGCGCGCCGAGGAGCGTGCCTGCGGGCACCTGGCCGCTGGCCGCGTAAGTCCAGCGGTGCAGCGGGCAGACGATGTTGCCGCCGGCCTGCGCGGGCAGGCTGCCACGGCCCTTGAGAATGAGCGCTTGGCGATGCCGGCAGACGTTGCTGATCAGCTCCACGCCATTCGGGGTGCGCACCAGCGCCCGCCCGCCGGATTCTTGCGGCAGCGTATAAAAATCACCCACTTGCGGAACAGCAAGCTGGTGGCCCACGTAACGCGGGCCGTTTTTGAACAATGCGTCGATTTCGCGCCTATAGAGCGCTTCATCGAAATAGCTTGAAACTGGTAGTTGGCTTTGAACCCGCTGCAGTTGAAGGCTTAAATCAGACATGGGACTGACCTAGAGACTCCCCCTATGAAGGGGCAGGGCGCACCTGTTTTGGGTGCTTCACAATGGGATTTCCGGCGCGAGCCGAAAAGAAGGAGGCTGGATTGTAGCGGTGGGCTTCACGCGACCTTCTCGCCGCCGCCCTGTCACCGACTTCCAAAGAGGTGCTGGGCTAATGTCCCGTTGGATTTGCGGCCAGGCCGACAAACGTCTGAAGTTCATCCAGAAACTGCTGCCAGGCGGGTTCCTGCTCCAGCAAGATGTGGTTTTTGCTTTCCAGCGTGATGAAGTGCGCGCCCTTGATGTGCCCTGCGATGTACCGGCCTTCGTCCAGCGGCACACGCGGGTCGCCACGGCTGTGGATGACCAGCGTCGGGCATTGAACCTGGCTCAGCAAATCAGCAATGTCCATCGTCTCATAAGCGGCAATCAAATGCGCGGCGTTTTCAGGCGATGTCGAGGTGCGTTGCAATTCCGTGAACCATTGGTATTGCTCGGGCGTGCTGTCGGGAATCAACATGCTGGTGAAAATCTGCCGGAATGCGGGGTTGGGCCGGCCCCAGCCGATTTCGATCAGATGGCGCATCGCCTGCGCTTCCCGCCGATCCAGCTCGCTTGGGTTGCGAGCCAGCCGTCCGCGCGCAAACGCACCATAGAGCACCATGTTTTTAACCCGCTGCGGGTGCAGCGCGGCGTAGGCAATTGCCACCCCGGCACCCTGGGACGAGCCAAAAAGCGAAAAGCGCTCCAACCCGGCGGCATCGACCACGGTTTCAAGGTCGCTGAGCGCCAATTCAAATGAAAACCCAGGCACATGGCGGTCTGACAGGCCGCACCCTCGGCAGTCATAACGCACCAGCCGGTTTTTGGACGCCAGCGCCCGCAGCCGAGACCGCCATACCGGACTGTCCCAATCCGCTTCCAGGTGGTTGATCCAGGTGCCCACCTCCACCAAAGGCGAGCCTTGCCCCGCCATGCCGTAGGCCAACTGAACATTGTCTTGGGTGGTGCAGAACAGGATTGTTTGCGGCACAAGGTGGTTGCGGTGCGCCGCTTCCACGTTTGGCAGTGCCAATGCCCCATTGGACACCAGTGGCACCTGGGCTTCAAAAATATAACCGCGTCCGCGCACCGTTTTGACGAAGCTTTGCGACTCATCGCCCAAAGCAGCGCGCAACTGGGCGACACACTGAACCAGCGAATCGTCGGTGACGACCACATGGGGCCATACCTCCTTCACCAATTCATCTTTGCCCAGCAGCCGCCCGTGGTTTTGGACGAAATAGGCCGCCAGCCGGAAGGCCGTTGGCCCCAGCGGCAGCGCCTGGCCGTTCAGCTGGAACTCCCCCCGATTCAAGTCCAAAACCGCATCGAGACGTTTTGGCTGGCTGGCTTGGACAAGTGACAGTTTCGGCAACATATCGGCAATCCTTCAGCGTTTCTTCATGTGCTTTTGCTGGCTTTTTCCTAGGATATCCGAAGTGCATCGTGCCGGGTGAAATTTTGCTGGTTTGCCGCCAATCTTGATTCCTGAAACCTTGCGCTCAGTGCTCGAAACCATCAGGAGGAAAACATCATGTCAAACGCCTTTTTTTCCGCATGCGCCCGCATCAGCCCAAGCCTGAAGGCATCAGGTTGGCCCCATCTTGCCGCCACACTCGCCTTCGCAGGCCTGCTGGTGTTGCTGCCAGGTTGCGCGGCAAACTCACCGGCTGCGGGGCCGCCCGTCACCATCACCTCAACCGGGGCCAACGCGGTCACGGTCTGGGATGAAGTCGCCACGAGCGCGATCAACATGCCAGCGGCCGTCACGGGCACGCCGGAAGAACGGATGCCGCTCACCGGCGCCGACCACGCCACGGTGCATCTGGCGATCTATGACGCGGTTATGGCCATCGCGGGCACACACCGGCCTTATGCCATCACGCCGACAACGCCCGCTGCCGGCGCGTCGATGGAGGCTGCCGCCAATGCAGCCGCCTATGGTGTGATGCGGGGCTTGTTTCCAGCGCGCGCCAACCTCTACCAAAACACTTATGACACCCGAATGGCCGACATCCCCGAGGGTGACGCCAAGACGCGCGGAACGGCCATTGGCATAGAGGCAGCACGCGGCATGTTGGCGCTGCGTGCCAACGATGGCCGGCACACCCCGTTGGCGGCCTATGTTCACGGCACCGAAGCTGGCAAATTTCGGGCTGGCGCAGCAGTGCTTCGCCCTTACATCCACGTCAAACCGTTAGCCATGACCAGCGCAGCACAATTTCGCGCCAGTGGACCCCCCGCGCTGGACAGTGCAGCCTATGCCGCCGACCTGAATGAAACCAAATTATTCGGCAGGGCGACCCACTCGGCGCGAAGTGAAGCGCAAACCGAGTCCGCGCGTTTCTACACCGACCCGCCACCGCTTTACTGGCCGCGCAACCTGCGCCAGTTTGGCTCGGCCCAGGCCAGCCTTGCCGACAATGCCCGGCTGATGGCGCAAATCTGGATGGCGCAAACCGACTCTTTGATTGCCTGCATGGAGACCAAGTACCACTACAACTTCTGGCGCCCCACGACGGCGATCAACTTGGCCGACAGCCGCATCAACCTGGCGACCGTGGCTGAAGCCGGCTGGACGCCGGTGGTGCCCACGCCCCCTCACCCGGAGTACCCCGCAGCGCATTCCTGCGTGACCACGGGTGTTTCCGAGACGCTGCGCAATTACTTCCAGACCCACCAGGTCGGCGTCAGTTTTTCCAGCGGCGTGCCCAATACAGTGGTGCGCCGGTTCAGCACCACCGACGAAATGTCAAATGACACGGGTGTGGCCAGAATCTACGGGGGCATGCACTTTCGATTCTCAATTGTCGATGGCGCCTTGATTGGGAAACAGGTCGCCAACTGGATTGCCGAGAAGCACTTCGGGCCGCGCAACTGACTGGCAACTGATTGTCAACAGAGGACGCGGGCTGGCGCAACGCCAGCCTCGTTGCGGGCGGGCCAAGGCGCTGAAAGGGGCCTGGCCGACGGTGATGCGGAACAGCCTAAAATTGCCCCTTTGTCCACCGCATATTCCATGGCCAAAGCACCCGCCAAAACACCCGGAGCCCCAGCACCCGCCAGTTATGAAGCCGCCCAAACCGAGCTGGAGCAACTGGTGGCGCGCCTCGAATCCGGCGACATGCCGCTGGAGCAGTTGTTGACCGGCTACCAGCGGGGTGCCGAATTGCTCAAATACTGCCGCGACAAGCTTCAGGCCGTGGAAGAGCAGATCAAGGTGCTGGACGCCGGAACGCTCAAGACATGGACGCCTCAGTGAGTGCGCTCTTGAGTGCCGTGGACAAGGCTGACGCGGGCGCTGCAACCAGCGCGCCGCCAGCATTTGACCTCGGTGCCTGGAGCCAACGCCACCTCGCCACTGTCGAGCGTGCGCTAGGGCGCTGGGTCACCGTCGAGGCGCCCGCCGGGCTGGATCACGGCGCGCCTGCTGCCTTGGTAGACGCCATGCGTTACGCCGTGCTTGACGGCGGCAAGCGCCTGCGCCCGCTGCTGGTTCTGGCCAGTTGCGAGGCGGTGCAAGGCAATGCCACTGCCGCCCTGCGCGCCGCCTGCGCCACCGAGCTGATTCACGCCTACTCACTCGTGCATGATGATTTGCCATGCATGGACAACGACGTGTTGCGCCGAGGCAAACCCACCGTGCACGTCAAATACGGCGAAGCGCAGGCCTTGCTTGCGGGCGATGCGCTGCAGGCGCTGGCCTTCGAATTGCTCACGCCCGATGAATCAACCCCCGACGGCGCGGCCGTTCCCGCGCCCTTGCAAGCGCGCCTGTGCCGGTTGCTGGCCCAGGCGGCGGGCAGCGCGGGCATGGCGGGTGGCCAGGCGATTGATCTGGCCAGCGTCGGGCTGCAACTCACCGAGCGGCAATTGAGTGAAATGCACCGCCTCAAAACCGGCGCGCTGCTTCAAGGCAGCGTGATGATGGGCGCGGCCTGTGGCGCGCCGTCAGCAAATGCGGCCAAGGCGCTGGAAACCTACGGCGCCGCAATGGGCCTGGCCTTTCAGGTGGTGGACGACATCCTGGACGCCACCGAAGATTCGTCCACGCTGGGCAAAACCGCTGGAAAAGACGCCGAACACGGCAAACCCACTTACGTGTCGCTCCTGGGGCTGGCGCGGTCACGCACCTTCGCACAAGAGCTTTTGGCCCAGGCCCTGAGTGCGCTGGACGAGCTGGACGCCAGCGGGCTGCCCGAGACGCGCGCTTTGCGCGGGCTGGCTAACATGGTGGTCAACCGCAAGGCCTGAACGGTGGAAAATAGGGAAAAAATGGGAAAAACAGAACACATGCCAAACACTGCCTATCCGCTGTTGGAGACGATGCACTCGCCCGCTGAAGTGCGCAAGTTGTCACGCGCGCAGTTGCGCCCGCTGGCAGACGAATTGCGCGCTTATGTGCTCGACACTGTCTCCAAAACCGGCGGGCATTTGAGCTCCAACCTCGGCACGGTGGAGCTCACCGTGGCGTTGCATTACGTTTACAACACGCCGCAAGACCGGCTGGTGTGGGACGTGGGCCACCAAACCTACCCACACAAAATATTGACCGGGCGGCGTGAGCGCATGGCCAGTTTGCGCCAGCACGGCGGCCTCTCGGGCTTCCCGCAGCGCAGCGAGAGTGAGTTTGACGCCTTTGGCACGGCGCATTCCAGCACCTCGATTTCCGCCGCTCTGGGCATGGCGATGGGTGCCAAGCTGCAGGGCAGCGAACGCCGCGCGGTGGCCATCATCGGCGACGGCGCCATGACGGCCGGCATGGCTTTTGAAGCGCTCAACAACGCCGGGGTGTCTGACTGCAACCTGTTGGTCATCCTCAACGACAACGACATGAGCATCAGCCCGCCGGTGGGCGCGCTGAACCGCTATTTGGCGCAACTCATGAGCGGCCAGTTTTATGCGGCGGCCAAAAACGTCGGCAAGACGGTGCTCAAGGGCGCGCCGCCGCTGTTTGAGCTGGCCAAACGCCTGGAAGAGCAGGCCAAAGGCATGGTGGTGCCGGCCACGCTTTTCGAGAAGTTTGGCTTCAACTACATCGGCCCGATTGACGGGCATGACCTTGAATCCCTCATCCCCACGCTGGAAAATATCAAACACCTGGAGGGCCGCCAGTTCCTGCACGTGGTCACCAAAAAAGGCCAGGGTTACAAACGCGCTGAAGCGGATCCGGTCACCTACCACGGCCCCGGCAAGTTCGACCCGGCGGTGGGTTTGCTCAAACCCGTAGTGCCGCCCAAAGCCACGTTCACGCAGGTGTTTGGCCAATGGTTGTGCGACATGGCGGCGCAGGACCATCGCTTGGTGGGCATCACGCCAGCCATGCGTGAAGGCTCCGGCCTGGTCGAGTTCGAGCAGCGCTTCCCGACGCGGTATTTTGACGTGGGCATCGCCGAGCAACACGCCGTGACGTTCGCCGCCGGGCTGGCCTGCGAGGGCCTCAAACCCGTGGTGGCGATTTATTCCACCTTTTTGCAGCGCGCTTATGACCAGTTGATCCACGATGTCGCCATCCAGAACCTGCCGGTGGTCTTCGCGCTGGATCGGGCTGGCCTGGTCGGTGCCGATGGCGCCACCCACGCCGGCAATTACGACATCGCCTACCTGCGTTGCATCCCCAACATGAGCATCGCCTGCCCGGCCGATGAAAACGAGTGTCGCGGCCTGCTTAGCAGCGCTTATGCACAAAACCACCCCGTGGCCGTGCGTTACCCGCGCGGCGCGGGGGTCGGCGCGGCGATGTCTGCCGGATTGGAGGCGCTGCCATTTGGCAAAGGCGAGGTTCGGCGCCACGCAGAGGGAAAAAACAAACGCATCGCGATTCTGGCGTTTGGCACACTCTTGTACCCGGCGATGGCTGTGGCGGAAAAACTCAACGCCACGGTTGTCAACATGCGCTGGGCCAAACCGCTTGACGCTGAGTTGCTGTTGAAAGTAGCGGCAGAACACGAATCCCTGGTGACGCTGGAAGACGCGGCCATCATGGGCGGTGCGGGCAGCGCCGTGGCCGAGGCGCTGCATGCGGCGAATGTACAAAAGCCGCTGTTGATGCTGGGCCTACCCGACAAGTTCATTGAACACGGCGACCCGGCGAAACTCATGGCGATGCATGGGCTGGATGCTGCGGGTATTCAGGCTTCAATAGCGAAACGCTTTCCAAGTCACGCAGAACAAGCGCGATCCGCTCTTAAAGTTGTAGCGTGATGGATTTTGCCGCGCTGGTTTCGAGGGCGGGCGAGTCTTGACGGTCTGATCCCACGGCCATCGCCCATTCAAATCCCTAGGTATTTTCCGAGGGGTTTTGGCTGGCCGATCAGGTTACCCTAGAGAGATATGAAAACCTCAATCAAAACCCTTGGCGCAAAGCCGGGTGTCTGGAGTCCCTCATGAATGTTTTCTTGTCTTTGTCGCGCGGCATAGACTGGCTCAATGACAAATTCGCGGTGATCGCCATTTGGGCGGTGCTGGCGTCGTGCGTCATCAGCGCGCTCAACGCCATCGTGCGTTACGCCTTCAACTACAGCTCCAACGGGTTCACTGAAATCCAGTGGTACCTGTTCGCCGCTGTCGTGATGCTGGGCGCCAGCCAAGTGCTGCGGGTGAACGAACACGTGCGGGTGGACGTGTTGTACGGCCTGTACGGCGGGCGCGGCCAAGCCATTGTGGACTTGCTGGGCTTCATTTTCTTCCTGACGTTGTCAATGTTGGTGATGCTGTATTACTCGTGGCCGCTGTTCGTGAAGATGTACGTGTCTGGCGAGATGTCCAGCAACGCGGGCGGCCTGATCCGCTGGCCCGTGATGTTCATGCTGCCGCTGGGCTTTGCGCTGATGCTGCTGCAAGGGTTGTCCGAGATCATCAAACGATTCGCCTGGTTGACCCACCAGTACGACGCCGACTTCCACTACGAAAGACCCCTGCAATGACGATGCAAGAATTCGCCCCGATGATGTTTGCGGGGCTCATCATCATCATGCTGATCGGCTTCCCGGTCGCCTTCTCGCTTGCGGCGCTGGGCTTGGGCAGCGGCTACTTCGCTGTTTATATGGGTTGGTTCCCCCAGTCCTTCATGTCGGCCTTGCCGCTCAACGTGTTCGGCATTTTGTCCAATGACCTGCTGTTGGCCATTCCGTTCTTCACGCTGATGGGCACCATTCTCGAGCGCTGCGGCCTGGCCGAGGACATGCTGGACTCCATGGGCCAGATGTTCGGCACCGTTAAGGGCGGCTTGGGTTATTCGGTCATCATCGTCGGTTTCAACCAAGGGGCCATCACCGGCACGGTGGCTGGGCAGGTGATCGCCATGGCCATGATCTCGCTGCCGGTGATGATGCGCTGGAACTACAACATCCGTTACGCCACCGGCGTGCTGGCGGCCTCGGGCACCATCACGCAACTGGTGCCACCGTCGCTGGTGTTGATCGTGCTGGCCGACCAGCTGGGCAAGTCGGTGGGCGACATGTACAAAGGCGCCTGGGGGCCGTCGATATTGCAGGTGCTGTTGTTTGCGGCCTACACATTTGCGGTCACCCGCTTTCGCCCCGACGCGCTGCCCGGTGTGCCCAAGGAATCACGCGAGCTCAACGGCTGGCCGCTGTACCGCAAGTGCCTCAAAGGCATCGTCCCATCAGCCGTCCTGATCTTCACCGTGCTGGGCAGCATGGGTGGTTTGCCAGGGCTCAACATCGCGATTGCCACGCCCACCGAGGCGGGCGCCATGGGTGCCATGGGCGCTTTCCTGCTGGCCTGGATGAGCAAGCGCCTGACCTGGGACTTGACCCGCCAGGCCATGGTCGGCACCATGCGCCTCACAGCCATGGTGGTCTATATCTTAATTGGCTCGCGCGTGTTTTCGCTGGTGTTCCAGGGCGTCGATGGCGGCATCTGGATCGAGCACATGCTGGCTGGCTTGCCCGGCGGGCAGATCGGTTTTTTGATCGCCGTCAACATCTTCATCTTCTTCCTGGCGTTTTTCCTCGACTTCTTCGAGATTGCCTTCATCATCATCCCGTTCCTGGCGCCCGTCGCGGCCAAGCTCGGCATCGACCTGATCTGGTTCGGCGTGATGATTTGCGTGAACATGCAGACGAGTTTCATGCACCCGCCCTTCGGTTTCGCACTCTTCTATTTGCGCGGCATCGCCGACACGTTGCATAAAAACGGCTCGCTGCCGCGCAAGGTCGAGTCCAAAGACATTTACATGGGTTCCATCCCCTTCATTTTCCTGCAGTTGATTCTGGTGGCCGTGGTGATTTTCGTCCCGCAGTCAGTGACGATTTTCCTTGACAAGGAACAGGTGCTGGACATCAACAAGGCCGGCGACGACATCCAGAAAATGGGCGGTGGCCGTGGTTATGGAACCGAAAAGAGCGCCCCCGAAATGCCCAAACCAAATGACTTGACTTCGGGTGACTTGAAGCCGACGCCCGCCCCAGACAAAGCTGAAGATCCAATGGAAGCGGTCAAACGCGCCTTGGAGGCGGATAAAGCCAAGAAGTAGTCAACCCGCCACATCAGCGGTGCAGGGTCGTGCTGACCCTGCCGCTGAAGTGTGTTGGTAGGCAACACGTAAATCTGGGCAGCGCGCGTTTCTTGGTTAAGTGAATTTCCGGGCAAAGAAAAAGGGCTGCAACTGCAGCCCTTTTTCTTTGCGGCCCGGTCTCCCGAGCCGAACAACGCTTACAGTTTTGCAGCTTGCATGTAGTCGTCAAACGCGGCTTCGGTGAAACGGAACCACAAGTTGGCGTCGCGGCGAAAGGTGCTGTAGTCTTCATAGACTTTCTTCCAGGCCGGGTTTTTGGCCGACAGCTCCGAATAAGTGTCCATGGAGGCTTTGAAAGCGCCGTCCATCAAATCTTTCGGGAAGCGGAACAACTTGGTGCCGCCAGCCACGAGCTGTTTAAGGGCTGTGGAGTTGCGCGCGTCGTATTTGGCCTGCATGTCGATGTGGGCGTAGGCGGATGCTGCTGAAACAATCGCCTTGTACTCGGGAGAGAGTGCCTCGTAGGCCTTGAGGTTGACGTGCAAGTCAAGCTGCGGGCCGCCTTCCCAGTATCCGGGGTAGGCGTAGTTCTGGGCGATCTTGTTGAAACCGAGCTTTTGGTCATCATAGGGGCCGACCCATTCGGCCGCGTCGATGGTGCCTTTTTCCAGGGCCGCATAAATTTCGCCGCCAGGGATGTTGGCCGCCACGCCACCGATGCGCTCCCAGATCACGCCGCTGAAGCCGCCGGTGCGGAACTTCAAACCTTTGATGTCGGCTATCGAAGTGATCGGCTTACGGAACCAGCCGCCCATCTGCGCGCCCGTGTTGCCCATGGGGAAGCTGATGATGTTGTAGTTGCTGTAGAACTCGCGCATCAATTTCAGGCCATTGCCTTCGTACATCCAGGCCGTCATCTGGCGGCTATTCAGGCCAAAGGGGATGGCACAACCGATGGCAAAGGTTGGATCTTTGCCGAAATAGTAGTAGGGCGCCGTGTTGGCCGCCTCGACCGTGCCTTGCTGCAGCGCATCCACAGTGCCGAACGCGGGGACAATCTCACCGGCGGCATGGGTGGAAATCTGGAACTTGCCGCCAGTCATGTCGCTGACTTTTTTTGCAAATACGTCGCAGACGCCAAACAGCGTGTCAAGCGACTTCGGGAAGCTTGAGGTCAAACGCCAGCGCACGTTGGCTTGCGCATGCACAATGGCCGGCGCGGCGCCAGCGGCAAGCACGCCTGCCAAACCCGCATTCTTGATGACTAGACGACGATCCATACAGAGTACTCCATTCAGAAAAAAGGCAAACACTTGGCGGGATGCCGAATGCGCCTGTTGCTGCTTGGGATTGTAGAAACAGATTAGACTGCTCTAGCAGGGGGTTTCCCTTAGAAATTACCTCTCAAATTAACCCCCAATCTCACGCATTCTCACCCCGCGGAAACCCCTGAAACCCATGACCCAGATTCGTGCCCAAAGCGCCAGCGCCAGCGACTTTCGCCGCGCCGGCAAAGAACAACTTTCATTGGCGTTGATGGATACGCGCAACCATGCCTTGCATTTGGCGGCGCAATTTGAAAAATCCGAAGAGGCGTACCGGCAAGCCTGGCAGCTGCTGGACGGCGTGGCCCGGTTTCAGGCGCGCTGGATCGCCCGCAACCTGCCGCCCAGAGACGAGACCCTGTTGCCAACAGCCGATGGCGCTCGGGCCTGCCTGCTCGAAAACCTGGAGGCCGCGCTCGATCTGCTGGAACAAGCGCCGGACACCGATGAGGGCCTGTATTTCTTTCGCCTCGCACTGTTCCATGAAGACCGATGCGCAGAAGACTTGCTGGTCATCGCACAGACCCACGGCGTGCAGCTGCCAGCGCAACTGCCCGGCCCCGCCGCGCAACGCGAGCCGCTGCTGCTGCCGGCCACCCGCTGGCGCGTGGGCAGCGAGGCGGGAGAGGGTTTTGCGTTTGACAACGAATTGCCCGCCTTTGACGACCCGGTGCCCGAGTTTGAAATTGACGCGCAAGCCGTGTCGTGGGCGCAGTTTGTCGAGTTTGTCGATGACGGCGGTTATGACCGTGAAGCGTTGTGGCAACCTGACGGCTGGGCCTGGCTCGGCCAAAAAGCCGCTGCAGAAGGCAGGCGCGGGCCGCGTTATGTGGACCAGATCGGTGTCGCAAGCGGCGCTGTGATGCAGACGCGTTTTGGCCGGGCCCGGCGCATGTCGGGTGGGCAATGTGTGACCCATGTCACCTGGTGGGAGGCCGACGCCTGGGCACGCTGGGCCGGGCGGCGTTTGCCTGCGGAAGTGGAGTGGGAAGTGGCGGCGCATGTCGCCCTGCGCCGGGGTTTTTATTGGGGCGACGTGTGGGAATGGACAGCCAGCACCTTCAGGCCGTACCCCGGCTTCCAACCTGGGCCGTGGGCCGACTATTCACAAGCCGCCTTTGGCACCCATAAGGTGCTCAGGGGCGCGTCGTTTGCGACACCCATGCGTTTGCGTTCACCCAAGTTCCGCCACTTCGCGCTGCCCAGTGAGGACGCCACATTCTGCGGATTTCGCACCTGCGCCATCTGATTTTTTTGGCAATGTGAGTTGCTATATAATTAGTAGCTGTCCACGCTCTATTTTCGAGACCTTGAGCCGAATCTCTTTTAAAACATGACAACGTTCAGTGAAAGTGCAGCCACGGCGGTCTCGCTGATCGCGACTTTGGACAGCGGCCTCCTGGCCATCGTCGGGCGTTCATTGGCCGTGAGCGCCAGCGCCTGCCTGCTGGCCTGCGTGTTCGGCTTGGGGCTGGGCGCCTGGTTGGGCGGCACACGGTTTTTCGGGCGCGGCGCGGTGTTGGCCGGGCTCAACACCTTGCTGGCCGTGCCCTCGGTGGTGGTCGGCCTGGTGGTTTATTTGCTGTTGTCGCGCAGCGGCCCGCTCGGGTATTTGGGCTGGCTTTTCAGCTTTAAAGCCATGGTGTTGGCGCAGGCGCTTTTGGTGTTGCCGGTGGTGGCAGCGCTCACACGCCAATGCGTAGAAGACGCGCAGATTCGCCACGGCGAGCAGGTCACGTCCCTCGGCGCGGGGCCCCTCTTGCGTTGCTTCATCCTTGCGTGGGACGAGCGCTACGCCCTCTTGACGGTGCTGATCGCCGCCTTTGGCCGTGCGATTTCTGAGGTGGGGGCGGTGATGATCGTCGGCGGCAACATCGACGGCTTCACCCGCGTCATGACCACCGCCATCGCGCTGGAGACCAGCAAAGGCGACTTGCCGTTGGCGCTGGCGCTGGGGCTGATTTTGCTGGCCGTGGTGCTTCTGCTCAATGGGCTGATTGGCCTGGTCAAACGCTGGCGGGTGCGACTGGAAAGCCGCGAAGCGGCCCAGGGCCATTCACCCGAATCAATTGGACAAGGCGCATGAGTCGCCAAGACGCCGGCATTCAATCGACGGCTTTGCCACCGACGGTTTGCAACCTGATCGGCGCCGAGGTGCGTTTTGGCGGCGTGACGGCCTTGCGCGCCTTAACCCTGGCCATCCACGCGGGCGAACGCGTGGCGCTGGTGGGCAGCAACGGCAGCGGGAAAAGCACGCTGTTGCGCCTGGTTCACGGTTTGGTGAAACCGTCTGCCGGTGCTGCCGAATTGCCGCCGCAAAAACACCAGGCCATGTTGTTCCAGCGCCCCTACATGTTGCGCACCAGTTGCCTTAACAACGTCGCGTTGGGTCTGTGGCTGCGCGGCCAAACTTGGCAACAGGCGAAGCTGAACGCACTGCCAGCCCTTGCGCGCGTGGACCTGGCCGATTTGGCGGCGCGCAGTGCCAAGACTTTGTCTGGCGGGCAACAACAGCGCTTGGCGCTGGCGCGGGCCTGGGCAGCCGCGCCTGACATGCTGCTGCTGGACGAACCCACCGCCAGCCTGGACCCGCACGCCAAACGCGAGGTCGAAGCGTTGCTGGCCGAACTCACGGCCAACATGACGGTGGTGTTCGCCAGCCACAACCTCGGCCAGGTCAAACGCTTGGCCTCGCGCGTGGTTTGCCTGGAAAAGGGCCGCGTGGTGGCCGACTTGCCGGTTTCAGATTTCTTTGAAGGCAACTTGTTGCGCGACAAATACCCGGCAGCCCATCTTTTTGTGAAAGGCGAGTTATCTTGAGATTCTTTGAAAATTTTGGGCCTGCAAGTCACGTAAAACGTGCGCGAGCAGCTTTCGTTTTGATAGCGGCGCTGTTGTCGGCGTCAACGCTTTCGGCGCAAACCATCGTGATGGCATCGACCACGTCCACCGAACAATCCGGCCTGTTCACGCACCTGTTGCCCGAGTTCAAAAAGGCCAGCGGCATTGACATCAAAGTGGTCGCCGCGGGCACCGGCCAGGCGCTTGACATGGCCCGCCGAGGCGACGCTGACGTGCTGTTTGTCCACGACAAACCGGCTGAGGAAAAACTTGTCAGCGACGGTTTCGCGGTGAAGCGCTTTGAGGTGATGTACAACGACTTTGTTGTGGTTGGCCCAAAGAACGACCCGGCTGGCGCGAAGGGCCGCGACATCCTGGAGGGTTTGAAGAAGATCGCCGCCGCGCAGGCTGGTTTCATTTCGCGCGGCGACAAAAGCGGCACCCACGCGGCCGAGTTGCGTTATTGGACTGCGGCCATCGCTGCTGCGTCCAAAGGCGCGGGTTACCGGGAATGCGGCTGCGGCATGGGCCCGGCGTTGAACATCGCCTCCGCTGGCGGCGCCTACGCGCTCACTGATCGTGGCACCTGGCTGGCCTTCAAGAATCGCGGCGAACTGGCGATTCTTGTGGAAGGCGACACCCGGCTTTTCAACCAATACGGGGCGATGGTGGTGGCCCCGGCGAAACACCCGCACGTGAAAGCGGCAGCGGCGCAAAAATTTGTGGACTGGGTGATCTCGGCGCCAGGCCAGGCGGCGATTGCCGCCTACAAGATAGGCGGCGAACAACTTTTCTTTCCGAATGCTGTGGTGAGTATTGCCAAATAGACGCTATTAAATATATAGCAAACTACTGAATAAATACGTGACTTGACGCCAGAATTTTTGAAAAAAACTTGAATTCCAATGAATTCGGCTGTCAAAGTTAACATGAGTGTTAACTTTTGATTCAACTACCCTACGCCGCCTTCTTGTTCCCCAGCTTGCGGTACACCGTCGCCCGGCTGATGCCCAGCTCGCGTGCGGCTTGCATCACATTGCCTTTGGCCTGCACCACGGCTTTGCGGATGAGGGCGGTTTCGACCTCGCGCAGGGAAGGGTGGTCGCTGGCCAACGTGCCCCGCACAGAGATCGGGTCGTCCGTGCGGTGGCCGCGTTTGATCGAGATGGCGTTCAGGCGCAGGCCCGACCACAGCGGCACGTCGATGGGCGCAGGCTGGCCGTAGGACTCCCGCCCGGCGGCTTCAAACAGCATTTCATAAGGCATCGCAAAAACCTCGCTGCTGTGCACCGACGCTGCGCCGCTGTCTTTGTTGCCAGCGAGCTGGGAGACCATCTGCCGGGCGGCCTGGTTGGCGCCGGTGACCCAACCGTCGGCGTCGAGGCAGACCAATCCATCGGCTTCATCACCGAGATTGCGGCCGGGCCAGTTCAGCCGCACTTGCAGCTTGTGCGAGCGCTCCAGCGTCAGGGCGTTTTCAATGCTGCGGGCCGACTGCGCCACCAAGTGCTTGAGCTCGGGGCGCTCGTCGACTTCGATGCCCGTCAAATCCAGCATGCCCACGACCTGGCCGTCCGGCCCGAAGAGGGGCGCGCCGGCGCAGCTGTAGGCCGAGTTGCCGTTAAAGAAATGCTCGCCCCGGTGCAGCCAGACCGGGTGCAATTCGTTCAGCGCCGCGCTGATGGCCGTAGTGCCAACGCTTTTTTCCGACAGATCAACGCCGACCCGAGCGATCACATTGGCACGCGGGTCGCTGCGGTCGATCTGGCCGCCCACGTCCACCACCACACCGTCGGCATTGGTCAAGATGGCGAAATAACGCGTTTCGGCGATGGCGTGGCCAAGTTGTTTGAGCGCCGGGCGTGCGGCCTGCAACAACGTGTGATTGGCCTCTTCAGAGCGGCGCATGGCTTGCTGCGTCACCATGTCGAAACTCACTGCTTGGTGCGGGCGCAGTCCGTTTTCGAGGCAGCGTTGCCAGGATTGCGCGATCCAGGGCGACGTCAATTGGCCAATGGCGGGCTGGCCGTCATGCAGCAGGGCTTGCCGTGCATTCTGGATGTGGCGCAGACGTTGTTCGGCGCTGTGAATCAGAGTTTGGAGCATTGAATTTTCGGGTGCGGGCAGGGCAGTTGAACCTTTGTTTCAATTTGAGAATTTAACATGTTCTGAAGGGCTCACTAGGGTTTCGCCTAGGCGCGCAGGAAAACGCCAACCCAATAATTCCCCGTTCGGGCAACGTAGTGCGGTGCGTGCAGCATCCGCTCCAAACATCGTTCACCCCATTTATCACTCATTCACCCACACTTGGAGATCGTCTATGCAGGTACAGATGAAAGTCAACGGCAAGGCCACCAGCCTGAATCTCGCCGACAACACCTTGCTCGTGCAAGCCCTGCGCGAGAGCCTCAAACTCACCGGCACCCATGTCGGCTGCGACACCGCGCAATGCGGCGCCTGCACAGTCATCATGAATGGCCGCGCGGTGAAGTCCTGCAACATTTTGGTCGCGCAAGCCAGCGGCGCCGAGATCACCACCATTGAAGGCCTGGCCCAAGCAGACGGCGCCATGCACCCGATGCAAGCCGCCTTCAAAGAGTGCCACGGCCTGCAATGCGGCTTCTGCACCACCGGCATGGTGATGAGCGCGGTTGACCTGTGCAAACACCACCCCAAAGCGGATGAAACCGAAATCCGCGAGTTGCTTGAAGGCAACCTGTGCCGCTGCACGGGGTACCAAAACATCGTCAAAGCCGTGAAGATGGGCCAGGCGGCCATGGCTGCCTGAGCGCAACGTGCGAATCCAATCAAGCAACGTGCGAATCAAAATCTAGGAGAACAACATGGGCGCATCAGATTTTTCAAAACTTCCCCACATCGGCGAAGCCATCAAACGCAAGGAAGACTACCGCTTCCTCACCGGCGCAGGCAACTACACCGACGACATCAACCAGGTCAACCAAACGCACTGCGTGTTTGTGCGCAGCCCGCACGCGCACGCTGTCATCAAGTCGATTGACATCAGCAAAGCCTCGGCGATGCCAGGCGTGGTGAAAATTTTCATCGGCAAAGACCTCGAAGGAAAAATGGGCGGTTTGCCCTGCGGTTGGCTCATCACCAGCACCGACGGCACCCCCATGAAGGAGCCGCCCCACCCGGTGCTGGCCATCGGCAAAGTGCGCCACGTGGGTGACGCGTTGGGCATGGTGATCGCTGAAACCCTGGAACAGGCCAAAAACGCCGCCGAAGCGGTGGATGTCACTTACGACGTGTTACCGGCGGTGACAGACGTGCAGCAAGCCGCCAAAGCCACCGCGTTGCACGATGCCGCGCCCGACAACCACTGCTTCAAATGGGCGCTGGGCGACAAGGCGGCGGTTGATGGCGTCTTCGCCACCGCCGCCAAAGTCACCAAGCTCGATTTGACCAACAACCGCCTGGTGCCCAACGCCATGGAGCCGCGTGCCGCGATTGGCATGTACAGCCGCGCCAGCGACGAATACACGCTGTATGTGTCGAACCAGAACCCGCACGTCGAGCGCCTGCTGATGTGCGCGTTTGTGCTCTCGCTGCCCGAGCACAAAGTGCGTGTGATCGCCCCTGACGTCGGTGGCGGCTTCGGCTCCAAAATCTACCTCTACCAAGAAGACGTGGCGCTGACCTGGGCGGCCAAACAAGTCAACCGCAGCATCAAATGGACGTGTGAGCGCAGCGAGTCTTTCCTCACCGACGCCCATGGCCGCGACCACGTGAGCCACGCTGAAATGGCGATGGACGCCAATGGCAAATTCCTCGCCATGCGTGTCCACACCGATGCGAACTTGGGCGCGTATTTATCCACCTTCGGCTCGGCCGTGCCCACCATCCTTTACGCCACATTGCTGGCCGGCCAATACACCTGCCCGCAGATTTATGTGGAAGTAGACAGCTGGTTCACCAACACCACGCCGGTCGATGCCTACCGTGGCGCCGGCCGCCCGGAAGCCACTTATTTGCTCGAGCGCTTGGTCACCCGCTGCGCGTGGGACATGGGCCTCTCGCAAGACGAAATCCGAAAACGAAACTTCATCACCAGCTGGCCGTACCAAACGCCCGTCGCCCTGCAATACGACGTGGGTGACTACCGTGGCGCCATGGACAAAGCCGAGAAACTCGCCGACGTGGGCGGCTTCGCTGCGCGCAAGGCAGCCAGCAGCGCCAAGGGTTTGAAACGCGGCATTGGTTACAGCAGCTACATCGAAGCCTGCGGCATTGCGCCTTCCAACATCGCAGGCGCTTTGGGCGCACGCGCGGGTTTGTTTGAATGCGGCGAGGTTCGTGTCAACCCCACCGGCAGCGTGACGGTGTTCACCGGTTCACACAGCCACGGCCAGGGGCACGAAACCACGTTCGCACAAGTCGTGGCGGCACGTCTGGGCATTCCGGTCGAAAACGTTGATGTTGTGCACGGCGACACGGGCCGCGTCCCCTTCGGCATGGGCACTTACGGCTCACGCTCGATCAGCGTGGGCGGCGCAGCCATCATGAAGGCGCTCGACAAAATCGAGATCAAAGCCAAAAAAATCGCCGCGCATTTGATGGAAGCGAGTGATGCCGATGTCGAGTTCGCCAATGGTGAATTCACCGTGAAAGGCACCGACAAAAAAGTGCCCTTCGGCAGCGTGGCGCTCACGGCTTACGTGCCGCACAACTACCCGCTCGACAAGCTGGAGCCGGGCCTGAACGAAACCGCGTTTTACGACCCGACCAATTTCACCTTCCCCGCAGGCACCTACATCTGCGAAGTGGAGATTGACCCGGCCACTGGCAAAACCCGCATCGACAAATTCACCGCAGTGGACGACTTCGGCACCATCATCAACCCGATGATTGTCGAAGGCCAGGTGCATGGCGGCATCGTGCAAGGCATTGGCCAGGCGCTCCTGGAAAACTGCGTGTACGACACCGAAACCGGCCAGTTGCTCACCGGCTCGTTCATGGACTACGCCATGCCCCGCGCCGATGACTTCCCGAACTTCACCATCGACACCATCTGCACGCCGTGCACCCACAACCCGCTGGGCACCAAGGGCTGCGGCGAAGCGGGCGCGATTGGTTCACCGCCCGCTGTGATCAACGCCGTGCTTGACGCACTGCGTGATGTTGGCGTCAAAGAATTCGACATGCCCGCCTCGCCCCACCGGGTGTGGGAAGCCATTCAAGCAGCTAAGTAAGGAGAAAAACATGTACTCATTCACCCTAGAGCGCCCCACCAGCACTGCTGACGCGGCCAAACTCGCCACGGCGGGCGCAAAAGTATTGGCGGGTGGCCAAACCCTGTTGGCCTCCATGAAACTGCGGCTGTCAGACCCCGGCAAACTGGCTGACCTCTCGCAGATCAAAGAGCTGGCCGGCATCAAACGTGATGGCAACAACGTCGTCATCGGCGCCATGACGCGCCATCTGGATGTGGCCAACAGCGCCGATGTGAAAGCCGCGATTCCGGCGCTCGCCGACTTGGCCTCGCACATTGGCGACCGCCAAGTCCGCGCCATGGGCACGATGGGCGGCTCAGTGGCCAACAACGACCCGGCGGCTTGTTACCCCAGTGCCGTGTTGGCCTTGGGCGCGACCGTCACCACCAACCAGCGCAGCATTGCGGCAGACGATTTCTTCCAGGGCATGTTCACCACTGCCTTGAAAGACGGCGAGCTCATCACCTCCATCAGTTTCCCGGCGCCGAAAAAAGCCTGCTACATGAAGTTTGTGCAGCCTGCTTCGCGTTTCGCGTTGATCGGCGTGTTCGTCGCGCAGACCGACAAAGGCGTGCGTGTGGCCATCACTGGCGGCGGCAATGGCGTGACGCGGCACAAAGGCCTGGAAGACGCGCTCAACGCCAGCTTCACTGTGGCTTCAGCGGCGGCGGTGAAGATTGATGCGTCGAATTTGAATGCCGACATTCATGCTTCGGCCGCTTACCGTGCCAACCTGATCAGCGTGCAGACACAACGGGCAGTGGCCAAGATGCTGGGCTGAGCGTTTGCCCAACGGGTTGTAAGATTCACCCGCTGGTCGCTGCTTTGATGAAGCCCTGTGTCAGGCGATACGGGGCTTTTTCTTTTTGGAGCCTACTGCATTTTATCAATTACCACTCTAAGTCACGAATTTGTTAGATGGGCAGCTATTTAAATCTTCAGTAAATTGATCGTAATTGGTGCATAAAATTGTTAAAAATCGTAAATAACATGAATTCTTCCCCGCCGTTTGCAACAGTTGACGCACTGGTTGACGCCCTCAAGGCCAGCGGCTATTTTGCGGATCGCCGCTTGGCGACTGCGGTGTTCCTAGCGCTTAAATTGCAGCGCCCCTTGTTGCTCGAAGGTGAGCCTGGGGTTGGCAAAACCGAGTTGGCCAAAGCTTTGAGCACCGCCTTGCAACGTGCGCTGATTCGTTTGCAGTGTTATGACGGCCTGGAGCAGCGCGAGGCGCTGTACGAATGGAATTACGCAGCGCAGCTCTTGCACATGCGCGCGGCCGAGTTGCGGGAGCATGAATCCAACCGTCGCGAATCTGCCGATGTGGAACGCGAGGTCTACCAAGACCGCTATCTCATCCGCCGCCCGCTGTTGCAGGCCTTGCAAGCGCCCGCGCCAGGGGCCGTGTTGCTGATCGACGAAGTTGACCGCGCTGATGAACCGTTTGAGGCCTTCTTGCTGGAGTACCTGGGCGAATACCAGGTCAGCATTCCTGAAATCGGCACTGTCAAGGCGGAATTCACGCCGGTGACGATTCTCACCAGCAACCGCACCCGTGATCTGAACGACGCGGTCAAGCGCCGCTGCCTCTACCACTGGCTGGATTACCCGGATCGTGAACGCGAGCTGGCCATCGTCCGCGCGCAAGTGCCGGGTGCGTCCGAAGCGCTGTCGGCGCAAGTGGCCGAGTTTGTCGGCCGCCTCAGGAGCGCGCCGTTCGCCAACGCCTTCCAGCGCGCGCCTGGCATCGCCGAGAGTGTGGAATGGGCCAAGGCGCTGGTCGCGCTCGATACCTTGGCGGTCGATCCAGAAGTGGTCGCCGACACTGCGGGCATCCTTTTCAAACAGCGCGAAGATGTGGCCGCGCTCACGGCAGACATGGCGACGGCGCTATTAAAGCCCGAAGAAGCCGCAG